>NZ_JCALDG010000002.1:0-496529 GCF_059812735.1 Mycobacterium sp. NGS40 | reverse complement strand
GTGCCAGGGTGGGGCCAAATGGCGCCCCGGGTCCACCGACGACCGTTGGTCCCTCCTTGACCGACGGTGCCTGTGGCCGGGGCGCAGGCTGCACTTCGACTGGGGAACGCGGTGCGAATGGAGCGGGGGCCGCTGGCGCCGAGCGCGGCGGCTCGACGGGTTTGGGAATAGGGCCATCGGCAAGTTGTCCGGGCGGAATGAACGGCTCGCGGGTAGCAATCTTCCCAGGATTCTTGCCGTCGCCCAACGGATATTGGATCCCTCTGTCTGGCTTGAATACCGTTCCGCAGTCGGCGCCGTTCGGGTCCCGGATGACGACTACATTGTTTTTGGGGTCGTAGAGTACGGGCGCACCATCTGCAGTTCGGCCAACGATGAGCTCCTTCGGATCGCGTGTGAACATGTCGTGTATTACGTCTGCGAGCTGATCCTTCGTCATCCCAGGAAACTGGCCAAGGTGCGCGTTAGGTCCCGTGCCGGCATGTCCATAAGCGATTTTTTGCGCGGCCCGCATCAGCGGGTCTTCGCTCCATCCACCCGGCGGAGGTTCGGGTTCTGGATTCGGAGCATCTTTGAACGTGTGCAAGTCAACTGCTTGGATTTTCGGTTTGTTGTCGCTCGGCCCAATCGGCGGCTCGTTGAAGGCCACCGCGTGAAGGGGTGCGGTGGCGGCAGTTATTTTGGCGGCGACCTCTTGGTCGTGGGCGGCCAATTGGACAGCGCGTTCTTGGATACGGGCGGCGTAGATCTGCGCTTGGGCCCGAGCGGCTGCGCCACCCCGCGTCGGCGTTACCGACAGGTCTTCACCTACCAGATATCCGGCGGCACTGGCGTCTTGAACCGCGTCCAGCGCACTCTGCTTCGCGGAATAGATGGTTTCGGCTCCTCGGCGCGCTATCGCCGCGGATTCGTGCAGGGCATCGGCCAGTCCACGGACTCTTACGAGATCGGCGAAGGCTCTTGCCTGAGCTGCCTCCGCCGCTGCCCCTTCCCACACCGTCCCGCCCGGAGACACGGAAGCCCGATGAATCGAGGTAAACGATGTTTCCCAATGTTGGGCCGTAGCGGTCCAATCCCTGGCTGCGGTCTCTAGGTGCGCAACGTCCCAGGCTCGAATCTCTGACAAGTTGGGCGCCCCCACGCCAACGACACCTGCCACGGGTCATCCCTTGGTAATCGAGGCAACGGTCTGTGCGCCGACACCATCGGTAGCGACAAACTCAGCACCCGCTGCAGCGGCCTTGACTGCGCTGGCCTGGGCTCTCCCAGCCAATGTTGTGATCACCCCGTCGATCGCCGCATATGCGGATCCGACGGCGCCAGAAGTCGCTTGCACTGGTGGCCCCACGCTGGGTAGTGGGGTCGTTGCCACCAAACTCGCCGACACCGTGTCGCAATGTGCTGCCAGTATCTGCAGCCCCACATTGCTGACCCGGAGCATATCCGCCACCTCGTCGAGTCTAGAACCCGCGCGCGAATAATCTAGCCACTTCGGCTGCGGATACCGTGGTGCGCCAAATTCGCGGTGGGGTTTGGCGGCTTACCTTGCCCTCCAACCTATTTGGGTGTCGAAGCCCGGTTCCATTCGACTGTTACCCGAGGCAGTCCGCCGCCGTCGTCAGCTCCGCAGACATATTGCGTTCCATCATCTTGCATGCCGCCGCGCCGAGTTCTTCGTCGATGTGGGCGACGGCATCCGTAGGAATGACGACCTGGAAATGCCGCACATAGGCGTCCAGCGCGCTGTAGAGGATGCACTGCTCGGTGACCTGTCCGGTCAGGACCAGCCGTTCGGTGCCGAGGCGATTGAGTAGATACGCCAGCGACGTCGAATAGAACGCGCTGTGGCGGACCTTGGTCAGCAACCGGCTGCCCTTGGCCGGCACGATCGGCTCCACCAGCTCGGGCCGTGCGCCGTGGCATGCGGATTCGACGAGGTCGGTGAACTCGGCGGTGAAGTCGCCGTAGTTGTCGTTGACGTAAATCAGGTCTACGTCGTCGGATTCGCGTGCGCGGCGCACCACATCGGTCAGCGGGTCGACGATCTTGCCGACATTGGGTATTAGGAGATCAGCGTCGGGATGCTGATAGCTGTTCATCATGTCGACCACCAGGACAGCGGTATCACTCATGTCGAGGTGATACCCGGCGCATGCTTGTTAACACCGATCGGGCGACAATGGGAGGGCGATGGACTTCTACAACAGCTACCGCCAGGGGTTTGTCCGGGTTGCCGCGTGCACGCACCACACCACGATCGGCGATCCGGCAGCCAATGCGGCCTCGGTGTTGCGGTTGGCCGCCCAGTGTCACGACGAGGGTGTCGCGCTGGCCGTCTTCCCGGAGCTGACGCTGTCCGGGTACTCCATCGAGGACATCGTCCTGCAGGACCTGTTGCTCGACGACGTCGAAACCGCGCTGGCCGACATCGTCACCGCATCCAACGACCTGCTGCCGATCTTGGTGGTCGGCGCCCCGCTGCGCTACCGGCAGCGCATCTACAACACTGCCGTCGTCATCCACCGCGGCGTCGTGCTCGGAGTGGCGCCCAAGTCCTACCTGCCCACCTATCGCGAGTTCTACGAGCACCGCCAGATCGCGCCCGGTGACGACGAGCACGGCATCATCCGGATCGGCGAGTTCGAGGCGCCGTTTGGGCCCGATCTGCTATTTGTGGCCTCCGACTATCCCGATTTCATCCTGCACGTCGAGATCTGCGAGGACATGTTCGTGCCGATTCCGCCCAGCGCGCAAGCGGCGCTGGCGGGTGCGACGGTGCTGGCCAACTTGTCCGGCAGCCCGATCACGATCGGGCGTGCCGAGGATCGTCGGCTGCTGGCTCGCTCGGCGTCGTCGCGATGCCTGGCCGCCTACATCTACGCCGCCGCGGGCGAGGGCGAATCGACGACCGACCTGGCCTGGGACGGGCAGACGATGATCTTCGAAAACGGGGTGCTGCTCGCCGAATCCGAGCGCTTCCCCAAGGGAGAGCGACGTTCGGTCGCCGACGTCGACACCGAGTTGCTGCGCTCGGAGCGGCTGCGCATGGGCACTTTTGACGACAACCGGCGACATCACCGGTCCCTGACGGACACGTTTCGGCTCATCGAGTTTCCGCTCGACCCGCCGACCGGCGACGTCGGATTACGCAGAGCGATCGAGCGTTTTCCCTTCGTTCCCGCCGACCCGCAACGGCTGCAACAGGATTGCTACGAGGCCTACAACATCCAGGTCTCCGGGCTCGAACAGCGGCTGCGTGCGCTGAGCTACCCCAAGGTCGTCATCGGGATTTCCGGCGGGCTGGATTCCACCCACGCGCTGATCGTTGCCGCGCGGGCGATGGACCGCGAAAACCGGCCGCGCAGCGACATTCTGGCCTTCACTCTGCCGGGGTTTGCGACGGGTGAGCGCACCAAACGCAACGCGGTCGAGCTGTGCCGCGCGCTCGGCGTGACTTTCGCCGAGATCGACATCCGCGATACGGCGGCGCTGATGCTCAAGGAGATGGATCACCCGTTCTCCCGCGGCGAGAGCGTCTACGACGTGACCTTCGAAAACGTCCAGGCCGGATTGCGCACCGACTACCTGTTCCGGCTGGCCAATCAGCGTGGCGGGATCGTGCTGGGCACCGGCGATCTCTCCGAGCTGGGCCTGGGCTGGTCGACCTACGGCGTCGGCGACCAGATGTCGCACTACAACGTCAACGCCGGTGTGCCGAAAACACTGATACAGCATCTGATTCGCTGGGTCATCTCGTCGGGACAGTTCGAATCCGACGTCGACGCGGTGCTGCAGTCGGTGCTCGACACCGAGATAACTCCCGAACTCGTCCCCACCGGCGAGGAGGAAGAACTGCAGAGCAGCGAGGCCAAGGTCGGACCCTATGCCCTGCAAGACTTTTCGTTGTTTCACGTACTGCGCTATGGGTTCCGGCCGTCGAAGATCGCGTTCCTGGCCTGGCACGCCTGGATGGATCCCGAGCGGGGCAGCTGGCCGCCAGGATTCCCGGCGGACAAGCGACCGTCCTATCAGCTCAAGGAGATCCGGCACTGGCTGCAGATCTTCGTGCAGCGGTTCTACTCATTCAGTCAGTTCAAACGCTCGGCACTGCCCAACGGCCCCAAGGTGTCCCACGGCGGCGCGCTGTCGCCGCGAGGAGACTGGCGCGCCCCGTCGGACATGTCCGCGCGCATCTGGCTCGACGAGATCGACCGTGAGGTTCCCGAGGACTAGCCGGCTCGAAGCCCCCCCGGATATGACCGAGCGGGCCCGAGCTGTGGCGGGGTTTATGCCCGCGCGCGGCGCCAGCCCTGGTATTGCAGCTCGGCGAAGAACAGGGTGTAGATGCCGGATGCCAAGGTGAGAACCACACCCGAGGTGGTCAGCGGGAAGACATCGGCGAGCACGAGAGCGACGGCGGCCACCGTGAAGAGCAGGTTGCCGATCACGACGGCCATGCCGGCGCGGCGCACCGATGGCAGTGAGGCCAGCCAGAGCACCAGCACGCCGTAACTGATCAAGAAGCCGGCCATGCCGTACTCGAACGCCGTGGTGGTGCCCGATGTCGCGGCCAGCCAACCGGCCAGCGGGACGCCGGCCAGGCCGGCCACGCCGCTGATGGCGGCGTCTGCGCGCATCGCGAGGCGAAGAAATCCGTCGCGGGTACCTGTGCGGTCGACAGTGGTGGCGGACATGAGGTTCCTTTCTGGTTGGTTACCGATGGCATCGACGTTGCTCGCAAAGCACTGCCAGATCGACGCCAGGCGCTGCCAGTTACTGCCAACCGCAGCTCAGCCATAGTCCGGCGGCCGCCGCCGGCTAGCGCTCGTAGGTGCCGGTGAGTGTGCCGCGGGCCAGTACATGCCCGGCCATTGCCGCCAATAGAGCCCTTGGGGTACTGACATTTTCCGGAATCGGCGAATCGATCGCGAACAACTGGAAGCGGTAGTGATGCGCTCCGTGGCCGGGAATCGGCCGCGGGCCGGCGTAGCCGCGGTGACCCAGATCCGCGCGGATGAACCGGACCCCCGCCGTTCCCGGCTGCAGCGCGCCCGCCGCGACTCGGTCAAGTGACGGTTCGATCAGCGCGACCGTGTGCAGCAGCGGGCGGTGCAGCGGAACATCGATGTCGTCGATGATGAGGACGGTCTGCCGGGTCTCGGGCGGCAGGCCGTCCCAGTGCAGCGGCGGCGAGGTGTTCCCACCCACGCCCTTTCCCGCACTGGATGACGGCATCGCGGCGCCGTCGGCGAACGCCGCACTGGTGACCGTGATGGATTCGGGCGCTGCAAAGTCAGCACCGCACAACGGGCCTCGCTGTGCACCGGCGCGGACACCCCGCAGCAGCGGGCCAAGTAGCGCCATCAAGCGCCGCTTCCGGCGCCGCGCATGGCGACCGCGCTGGAACGCAGCACGTCGGCGAGTTCGGCGGGCAGATAACCCTGCGCCGCCAGCCGGGGCATGACGCCGCCGCTCTCAATGATCTCGAGAATCAGGGTGGGCAACTTCGGAACCGTTCCCGACGCTCCGGTGCTGTCATTGCGCCAGGTGCCATCGGTCAGGTTGAAGCTGCCGGTATCACCCTCGGTGAACACGGCGGTGGCGCCCGGCACGGTGATCGCAGGCAGTCCGGCATTCACGGCATTGCGGAAGAACAGCGAATTGAATTCCTCGGCGACCAGCCCGGCGACACCGAGTTCGGTGAACAGAGCAGCCACCGGGCGCGACGAGCCGATCCCGAAGTTCTTGCCGGCCAGCACGATATCGCCCGGGGAAACCTGATCGGCCCAACCCGGCCGGACCTCGTAGAAGATGTGCTTGGCCGCTTCGGGAGGATCCATCTTCATCGCGAAGGCCGGGTACATCGCGTCGGTGTTGAGATTGTCGCCGAACACCCATACCTTGCCTTGAAACGTCAGCGAACTCACCGCCATGCCGCCACACTCCTCGGATCGGTGATGTAACCGGTGATCGCCGACGCGGCAACGGTCGCGGTAGAGGCCATGAAGATTTCGGCCTCGGTGCTGCCCATGCGTCCGGTGAAGTTGCGGGTGCTGGACGTGACGCACACTTCGCCGGGGCCGATGACGCCCATGTGGTAGCCGAAACAGGCGCCGCACGTCGAGTTGGTGACGACACCACCCGCGTCGGCGATGTCCTGTAGGTAACCGAGCCGCATGGCATCTCGGTACACGGACTGGGAGGCTGGCGTGACGAGCAGCCGCACCCCTGGGGCAACGGTATTGCCGCGCAACACTTGTGCGGCGATCTCGAGATCCTCGAGTTGACCGTTCGCGCATGACCCGATGAACGCCTGGTTCACTTTCTGCCGGCCCAGCTGTGACACGGGCAAGCCGTTGCGGCTGACTGTGCCAGGCCGCGCCACATAGGGTTCCAGCGCGGACAGGTCGATGTGCCGCACATCGTGATAGGTAGCGTCGGGATCCGGTGCGGCCGAGGTATATCCGGTGACGCCGGTGTCGTCGAGGAATGCGGCCAGCACGTGGTCGGCTTCGAAGGTGCTGAAATCGGCCGACACCTCCGCGCCCTGGGTCGCGATGGTGCGCCGGTCGTGCATCGGAATCCCGCCCAGGCCGGGGCCGCCGAATTCCAGATTGAGGTTGGCGGCGTCGCCGTATTTGTCGGCGATGTATAAGAAGATGTTTTTGCCGCTCAACGTGTTTGGTTTGTTTCCCTCGAGTTCGTAGCGGACGGTCGGCGTGACTTGGAACCACGTGGTGCCGGTGCACATGATCGAGTAGATCTCGGCGGGGCCGAGTCCGCGGGCCGCGGTGTTGTAAGCACCCGCAGCGCAGGTGTGAGAGTCGGTGCAGGCCAAGATTTCTCCGGGTCGGGCCAGGCCATTCTCGGCGATGACCTGATGGCAGATGCCGTGGCGCCCGACATCGTAGAAGCGTTCGATGCCGAAGTCGGCGACGAATTTGCGGGCCTGCGGACCGCCCGCGGCGTCCTTGATGGTCGGTGCGGGCACGGCGTGGTCCATGACGACGGCCAGTTTGTCGGGGTCGTGAATCCTGTTGGGCTGGATCCACATCGTCGCGAATTGCAGATCGATCAGCACGGTCATATCGACGTCCACCACCACGGTATCGCCGGGCGCCACCGAGTCCAGGCCGGCCTTGCGCGCGAAGATCTTCTCGATGACGGTCATGCCCATGAGGCATCCTTAACTGTGTACTTGGCGTCGAGCTCCAGCCACTCTGACATGCCGACCAGGTTGAAGAAGTCGGCGGGGCTGGCGGGCAGATGGGTGACCACGTCGCTGCCGTTGAGTTGGCAAAGGCTTTGCAGCATGCCGAATGTCGCTTGCATCAGCAGGTTGCCCGGGTGGATCGAGATCGCGTAGCCCAACTCCTGCAACCGGGACGCCGATTCCAGCGGGGTCAGCCCGCCGAGCACCAGATTGATCAGCAAGGGCGCATCGACCTCGCGTGCGATGCGCTCGACCTCCTGCTCGTCGCGTGGCGCTTCGACGAAGATGATGTCCGCTCCCGCTTCGGCATAACGATTCGCCCGCTCGATCGCGACGTCCAGCCCCAGCGGGCCGCGGGCGTCGGTGCGGGCCACGACGAGCAGGTTGTCGTCGGACCTGGCGTCCAGCGCGGCAGCCAGCGTCTGTTCGAACACCGCGGCGTCGACGACCCGCTTGTCGGGCAAATGGCCGCAGCGTTTCGGAAATACCTGGTCTTCCAATTGAATTGCGGCTACTCCGGCCGCCTCGTAACAGCGCATCGTGCGTACCACGTTCATCGGTGCCCCGTAGCCGGTGTCGGCGTCGGCGATCAGCGGAATGTCGCCCAGTGCGCCGGCGATCATCCGGACCCGGTCGGCCATCTCGGTCGCGGTGACCAACCCGATGTCGGGCAGGCCGAACCCGGACGCCGCGACACCCGCTCCGGTCATGTACGCAGCTACATGTCCGGTGCGCTTGGTCAACTGTGCCGAGATACCGTCGAAAACCCCTGGTGCGACGATGAGTTCGCGCGTGTCCAACAGGTCTCGCAGCCGTTGGCGGGCCGGTGTGCTGGCCATGGCCGTCCTTTCAGTCCAGGGCGCCCGCGACAGGCGCGGCGAGCAGGTCGTTCAGTTCGTCGATGTCATCCAGGTTTTCCAGACCGACCATCGCCCGCTCGATGGCATCGGCGCGTCGCCGGCTCGTCACCCGATCGGCGAGGCAATGAAACTTCGCGACGAGTTCGTCGTTGGTGACCGGGTCGGTGGGCGCGCCGTGCGGCAGGTCGACGCGGGCCCGGTGCACCGCGCCGTCTCGCGTGGTCACTGTGACATCGGTCCGGAACCGCTCGGTGATCGGCGCGTTGGTCAGCGATTCATCGAGGTGCACCGAGGTATTGGAGATCAGCGACCAGATGTCGTCGGCGTCCAGCCGTGCCGGGGTGAACTGCTCGGTCAGCACGTTGCCGTCCAGCAGTGCTGCGGCGGTGGCGTAGCCGATATTCATCTGCGCGCCGATCGGCGTGAGCGGACGTTCCGGACGCCACCAGCCGTGCTTGTAGACCGTCTCGCCGACGGTGATGTCTACCGTCGAGATATCTTTCGGCGCAATCGAACTCCGCAATCGCCGGGCCGCATCGATCGCCCCGTGCAGACCGCCCATTGCGGCGTAGGACTTGACCATGATGAAGGTGGTCTCCCAGCGCTGGCCGAGCTGACCGGTCAGCACAGCGGCATCGGGATTGTGGCCTTCACCGAAAACACTGAGGAATCCGCCATATTCGCGCTCGAACACCCGCTTGATGCCGGTATAGCCGGCGGCGGCAAGCCCGGCGGCGTAGCAGCCGTTGCGGGCGGCCAAGCCATGGTGCATGCGCTTGCTCATTGCCTCGTACTGCGCGGCCATCAGCCCGGCGGACTGGGTGCCGGCCAGGCCGAGGGCGTCTTCGAGCTGGGCGGGCGGCAGACCGCGCAGCTTGCCCGACGCCATGGCCGCCGAATGGGTGCCAAAGACCGGGCCGGAGTGCCAGCCACGGTCGAGCATCTGAGTTCCGTGCAGTGTGTAGCCCACGCGCGGACCCACTTCGAACCCGGCGATCGCCCCGAGCAGGAACTCGGCACCGGTCGTCGGATGCGGCCGAACCGACGCCGTCGACAGCAATGCCGGAATCAACAGCGAGCAGCTGTGCAAGGGCGCCAGTGGATGGAAGTCGTCAAGCTCGAAGCCCTGGATGAAGGTTCCGTTGAGCACCGCGGCCGCGGGTGCGCCGGTGGTGTGGCCGGTGCCGATCACCACGGTGTCGCCGGCACCCTCCAGCTCCAGCACCGCGCCAGTCGCGATCCGTGACCAGGGCAATTGCGCACCGACCAGTGCGCAGCCCAACCCGTCGAGCAGGAGATATTTCGCCCGTTCAATCACGTCCGCGGGGACGTCGCCGAGCGTGAGGCCCGCGACCCAGGTGGCCAATCGCCCGGTCGGGCCCGCCGGATCGCTGGCGGCGTGCTGCTGAACCGCGGTCATCGAAACTCCTTCACGAACGGTCAGTTGTTATAGCTATATAACAACTGATCCACGGGCGCAAGGAAGGCGGTGTGGGAGCATGGCGAACATGCAGGGGGCCGATGCAGAAAGCAGTGCGGTGTCCGCCGGCGCCGGTGTGCCGCTGCACCGGCAACTGTTTTTGGTGTTGCACGACGAGATCGACCGCGGCGTGCTGGCTCCCGGCGACGCGCTGCCGACCGAGCAGACGCTGTGTGATCAGTTCGGGGTTTCGCGCATCACGGTTCGCCGCGCCCTGGCGGACCTGGCCGACCAGGGATACATCGAGCGCAGGCAGGGCGTCGGCTCGTTCGTGCGGGAGCACGCGCCGGCCGACCTGCCCGCGGCCGGCGGCTCGTACATGGACGGGCTGCGGCAGGCCCAGTTCGAGACCGAGGTCGACGTGCTCGAATACGACTCGCACCGGCGCCCGCCACGTCCCGTCGCCGACGCGCTGGAGACCTCCGGCGAACTGTTGCACATCGTGCGGGTGCGCCGCCAGCGCCGGACCGGTGAGCCGTTGATGGTCACCGAAGCCTGGCTGCCAAACGCGTTGGCGGACAAGCTGCCCGAGTCGGCGATGCGGCGCAAACCGCTCTACGAACTGCTGGCCGATGCCGGTGTCGTGGTGGAGCGGATGCGCCATGAGATCACCGCCGAGATCGCGGGTCCGCGCTTTGCCCGGCTGCTCGACACCGCGATCGGCACCGCGCTGCTACGGGTCAACCGGCTCGCATTCGTGGCAGACCTGCCGCACCATTACCTGTCGATCGTGTTGTCGCCGAGCCGCAGTCGCGTGCTGATGAGTCAGTCAGCCGTCGAGTTGGAAACGGGCGACGGCCTGGCGATCGCCCACGATGTGCGGCGGGACTCGCGCTAACGAATCAGGCCGACCCCCGGGACGAAGCGGCCGACGGTGGCGGCATAGTCCCGATACGCGTCGCCGTGGGTTCGCAACAAGTGCGGCTCCTCGACACGGCGTACCTGTAGCTCGACGGTGGCGACGAGCAGGATAAATCCGGCACAGGCAACGACATTCGGGGTTACCAACGCGATCCCGAAGCCAAAGATGAACATCGCGGTATAGATCGGGTTGCGCACCTGCCCGAATACGCCGGTGTGCACCAGCGTCGTGGTCTCCCGTTCGTCCACCCCGATCCGCCAGGAATCGCCCATCTCGAGTTGCGCGTAGACCGTGGCGGCGATGCCCAGGATCGCGACCACGATCCCGACGTACTGGATCCATCCGGCGGTCAGCGCACGCAACGGCTCAACGACGTTGCAGAGCTGCAGGATTGGAGCGCTCGCCGTCACCGCCAGTGCGACGGCGAAACCGGCGCCCGCGACCCATTCCGTCGACCCGCCGCGGATGCCGCGAAAGCCGGTGGATCCGGTGCGGCGATACTGCAGCCAACTACGCCAACCGAATCCGAGCACCCCGAAAGCGGCAAAGAGCGTCAGGGCGACGACGGCGACGCCGTCCATCACGTGGGCCCGGACAGTGCCGCGGCGATGGCGTCGGCATCCGGCGCGCAGTCACCGGCTCCGGGCACCAGTGTCGACAGCGCGGCCGCGGTGCAAGCCCGTTCCAAGGCCGCCAATCGCTCAGCCCGCGAACCCGGGTCGCGCGGCCAGCTCGCTGCCAGCACTCCGGCAAAGACATCACCGGCACCCGTGGTGTCCACCGCGTGGACTACGGGCGCGGGTACCCACAGCTCATCGTCCCGGCCGACATAGCGAGCGCCGCGGGCACCAAGCGTGGTCACCAAATGATTTGGTCGCCAAGGTAATTCCTCGGTTTCGTTCTCGTTGGCGATCACCACGTCCGCGAGATCCGCCAGTTCGGCGAGCGCGCTTCGCACCTGGTGGCACGGCGAGGCGTTGACGATGACGACCGCACCCGCCGTCTTGGCTTCGCGTGCCGCGGCCACCGCCGTGGCGATCGGAATCTCCAACTGGGTCAACAACACATCGCTGTCGGTGATCACCCGGGTGGCCGCCGTACTCGCGGTGAGCTGTCCGTTGGCCCCCGGCGCCACCACGACGGTGTTCTCGGCGCCGGCGTCCACCACGATGATCGCCGTGCCGCTGGGACCGGGGACGGTCACGGTCGCGTCCAGCCCAACACCGTTGGCCACCAGATGTGCCCACAAGCTCGCAGCCGCGCCGTCGTCGCCGAGCGCCCCGACGAACTGCACGTGCGCCCCCGCGCGTGCAGCGGCCACGGCCTGGTTGCCGCCTTTGCCGCCGGGGGCGTAACTCAATGACGACGCAAGCACCGTCTCACCCGGGCGGGGAAGCGCGGCGACGTCGCAGGTGATGTCCATGTTGACACTGCCGACGACGCAGACCCGAGCCATCTGTTCAACGTTAGTCGCGTGTTGCTTGCCATTCGACGGCAATCGCATGCCGCAAACGACAATTTTGTGATGTCCGCGCGCTAATGTGCTGCGTGAACAGCGCCTCGTTGGGAAGAAGGAAGCCAGTGACATCGAGTGAGCTGACCGACGCCGCATCGGACACCGAAACCCTCCCGGCCCAAGAAGCAGTGACCCAAGAGGGTGCGTCTCGCACGACGCGCAGGTTTCGCCGCCGGCGTTTCCTGCGGGTAGGCATCCAGTCCAAGCTGTTGATGACTCTGTTGATCTGCAGCATCTTTTCGGTGGCCGTCGTTGGCCTCATCGGGGCTCTTACCGGCCGCAGCGCACTACGCCAAGTCGAGGCCGAACGGCTGACCGAGCTGCGCGAATCTCAGCAGCGGCAACTGGAATCGCTGTTCAAGCAGATGACGAACTCGCTCATCGTCTACAGCGGCGGGTTCAGCATTGTTCAGGCCATGGAAGCGTTCTCCGCCGGCTTCAACCAGTTGGGCAACGCGACGATCAGTCCCGCCCAGCAGCAGTCGCTAGTCAACTACTACGACAACGAGATGATCAAACCGATCAAACGCATCACCGGCGACACGATCGATATCAACGCCGTGATGCCGAGTACCAACGCGCAGAAATACCTTCAGGCGAACTACACCGCGCCGCCCAGGACCAGTGCTGACGGGCTGCCGGTAGTGGACGCGGGCGACGGCAGTGCATGGTCGGCCGCTAACGCGCGATTCGACTTCTACATGCGCGGCATCGTCACTCGCTTCGACTACCGAGACGTGCTGTTGCTCGACAACGGCGGCAATGTCGTCTACTCCGTGGCCAAGGGGCCCGACCTGGGCACCAACATCTTCACCGGCCCCTATCGCGAATCCAATCTGCGCGATGCCTATCAAAAGGCCTTGCGTTCCAACGATGTCGACTTCGTCTGGATCACCGACTTCCAGACGTATCAACCGGCGCTGGATGCTCCCACCGGGTGGGTGGTGTCGCCGATCGGCATGAACGGCAAGATCGACGGCGTAATGGCTTGGCCGCTGCCAACTCCGAAGATCAACCGGATCATGACCGCCGACAAGCAATGGGAAGCCGCCGGCATGGGCCCGTCGACCGAATCGTATTTGGTGGGTCCCGACGGCCTGATGCGCTCCGATTCCCGGATATTCCTCGAGGATCCGGAGGAATATCGCAAGGAGGCCATCGCGGCCGGAACTCCGCCCGATGTGGCCAACAGAGCGATTCAGTTGGGGACGACGATCCTCGTGCAGCCGGCGGAAACGGCGGGCTTTCGTGCCGCCCAACGCGGGCAGACCGGAACCGTCACCGGCACCGACTACACGGGCAACAGCGAGATGGAGGCCTATACCCCGTTCAACGTGCCCAATTCCGATCTGCACTGGTCAATCTTGGTGACGCGCGACGACTCGGATGCTTTTGCGCGGCTGGGCAGATTCAGCCAAACACTGGTGGTCGGTGTCGCGTCGATGATCTTCGTCGTGTGTGTCGCCTCGATGGTGCTTGCCCAGATCATGCTGCGGCCCGTCCGCCGGCTACAAGCCGGTACCCAGAAGATCAGCTCCGGCGACTATGAAGTCAATATCCCGGTCACCTCGCGCGACGAAATCGGGGACCTCACTCAGGCTTTCAACGAGATGAGCCGGAACCTGGCAATTAAGGACGAGCTGCTCAACGAGCAGCGCAAAGAAAACGACCGCCTGCTGCTGGCGCTGATGCCGGAGTCGGTGGCGCAACGCTATCGCGAGGGTCAGGAGACCATCGCCGAAAAGCACCAGGACGTGGCCATCATCTACGCCGATATCGTTGGCCTGGACGAGATTTCGATCGACCTGTCCGGCGACGAACTGGTGGGCATCGTCGATGATCTCTTCCGTCAGTTCGACGCGGCAGCCGAAGCCCTCGGCGTCGAACGGATTCGCACCTTCCACAACGGCTACCTCGCCAGTTGTGGGGTCGTGACGCCGCGGCTGGACAGCATCTACCGAAGCCTCGACTTCGCCCTGGAGATGCGTCAGATCATCGATCGGTTCAACTCCCAGAGCTCACACGAGCTGAAGCTGCGCGTCGGCATCAACACCGGCAACGTGATCAGCGGACTGGTGGGACGATCAAGTCTCGTCTACGACATGTGGGGCGGCGCGGTGAGCCTGGCCTACCAAATGCACAGTGGTGCACCGCAACCCGGCATCTACGTCACCGCGAGCGTGTACGAGGCTATGCGGGACGCCCGGCAATTCACGCCGGCCGGCACGATTTCGGTCGCCGGATCAGACCAGGCGATCTACCGGCTGTCGGAGCGGTAATGAACGCCTTCCATTCGACGTGGTTCTACTGGGCCATCGGCGTCGCGATCGGATTCCCGGTCATGCTGATCCTGCTGACCGAGCTGCACCATGCACTGCTTCGCCGAAACAATCGCCTGGCCCGCCAGGTCAGCCTGCTCCGCAACTTTGTGCTGCCGCTGGGCGCGCTGTTGGTGCTGCTGGTCAACGCCGCACAGGTCTCGGCCGGAGACGGTCTGGTACGCATCCTGTCCACGCTGTTCGGCTTCCTGGTGCTGGTCATGTTGCTGTCCGGGCTCAACGCGACCGTATTCGAGGGCGCACCGCAAAACAGCTGGCGCAAACGACTGCCCACGATTTTCCTCGACGTGGCCCGGTTCGCGCTGATCGGTGCCGGCCTGGCCGTCATCTTGTCCGTCATTTGGGGTGTGCGGGTCGGCGGTCTTTTCACCGCGTTGGGGGTGACGTCGGTCGTCCTCGGTTTGATGCTGCAGAACTCCGTCGGCCAGATCGTGTCCGGCCTGTTCATGCTGTTCGAGCAGCCCTTCCGCATCGACGACTGGCTCGACGCGTCCAACGAGCGCGGCCGCGTCGTCGAGGTCAACTGGCGGGCCGTGCACATTCAAACCGGCAGCGGGATACGGGTCGTGCCGAACTCGATGCTGGCCAGTACCTCGTTCACGAACCTCAGCCGCCCGCAAGGCACCCACAAGCTGTCGATCAAGACGACCTTCGCGGCCGCGGACCCGCCCGATCGGGTCTGCGCAATGCTGACGCGTGTCGCGAGCGAGCTGCCGCAGCTCAAGGCCGGCAGCGTTCCCCGGTCGGTTCCCGTCGGCAAGGGCGAGTACGCGACCAGCTTCGGGCTGAATTCGCCCGCTGAGGACGGCGCTGCGCGATCGACCTTTCTGCGCTGGATCTGGTACGCGGCCCGGCGCGAAGAACTGCACCTCGACGACGCCGACGACGACTACTCGACCAGGGAACGGGTCGAAGACGCGTTGCGATCCGTGGTGGCGCCGGCATTGCGGCTCAGCGTTGCCGATCAGCAGGCGCTGCATTCCTCGGCGCGAATCGTCCTGTACAGCGCGGACGAGATCGTCGAATACGCGGGGCAGGTGCCGGCGGGGATGACGTTCGTGATCGCCGGGCGGGTGCAGATGATGGCCACGACCGAGGACGGGTCGGTGGTGCCGATCAGCACGCTGGAGGCGGGCTCCTTCCTCGGCCTGACCGCGCTCACCCGCCAACCCAACCTCGCCAGCGCGTATGCCCTGGAAGAGGTCACCGCCCTGATCATCGATCGCGATCACCTCGAGCACCTGGTCATGCGTGAACCGTTGCTGCTGCAGGACTTTGGCAACATCCTGGAGGAACGGCAGAGCAAGGTGCGGCAAGCCGAACGTGGTGAGCGCGTCGGTTGAGCCCGGTCGCCACCCAGGCCGCCTTACCTGGCCAGCTCAAGCCCGATACCCTGGATCAATGAGTCTGCAAGCACCGTCGCGTCCTGACTTGCGTCAGGAGGTTCACAACGCCGCCCGCCGCGCCCGCGCCGCGTCCCGCGTGCTGGCGTTGTTGCCAACGGTGGCCAAGGACCAGGCGCTGCAATCCGCCGCCGCGGCGATCGTTGCCGACACCCGCCGGATTCTGGCGGCAAACGCCGAGGATCTGAAGGCCGCCCGGGCCGCCGGGACGTCCAACGCGATGCTCGACCGGTTGGCGCTGGACACCACGCGTGTGGAGGGAATCGCCGCTGGTCTGCGGCAGGTCGCGGGCCTGCCCGACCCGGTCGGCGAGGTGCTGCGCGGCTACACGTTGCCCAACGGGCTGCAGCTGCGCCAGCAGCGGGTTCCGCTCGGCGTGATCGGCATGATCTACGAGGGCCGGCCCAATGTCACCGTCGACGCGTTCGGGCTCGCGCTCAAGTCCGGCAATGCCGTGCTGTTGCGCGGCAGTTCGTCGGCGGCACGATCCAACCAGGCGCTGGTCGAGGCGTTGCGGTCGTCGCTGGTCAGCGAGGACTTGCCCGCCGACGCCGTCCAGTTGCTCTCGTCCGACGACCGGTCCACGGTCACCCACCTGATTCAGGCGCGCGGCCTGGTCGACGTGGTGATCCCGCGCGGGGGAGCGAGCCTGATCGACGCGGTGGTCCGCGACGCCCAGGTGCCCACCATCGAGACCGGTGTCGGCAACTGTCACGTCTACGTGGACGGGGGCGCGGACCTGGACGTCGCGGAACGGGTCCTGCTGAACTCCAAGACACGGCGGCCCAGCGTCTGCAACGCTGCCGAGACCCTGTTGGTGGACGCCGCGATCGCCGCAACCGCGGTGCCCCGGCTGGTGGGCGCCCTGCAAGATGCCGGCGTGACGGTGCACCTCGACCCGGATGAGGACAATCTGCGTCGCGAGTACCTGTCGATGGACATCGCGGTGGCGGTGGTCGACGGTGTCGACGCCGCGATCGCCCACGTCAACGAATACGGCACCGGACACACCGAAGCCATCGTGACCACCAATATGGCTGCGGCCCAACGATTTTCCGACGGCGTCGATGCGGCCGCCGTGATGGTCAACGCATCGACATCGTTTACCGATGGCGAGCAATTCGGCTTCGGTGCCGAGATCGGCATCTCGACACAGAAGCTGCATGCCCGCGGTCCGATGGGCCTGCCCGAACTGACCTCGACAAAATGGATCGCATGGGGTGACGGCCAGATTCGTCCAGCCTGACCCCGATCTAGTTTTAGGAGAACTGAGATTGTGAGCGTGCCCGCCCGGTCCACTCCGCTGTTCGCGGACATCAGCGACGTCTCACGACGTTTGGCCGAGACGGGTTATCTGCCCGACACGGCCACCGCGACCGCGGTGTTTCTCGCCGATCGGCTGGGCAAGCCGCTGCTGGTCGAGGGGCCCGCCGGCGTGGGCAAGACCGAGCTGGCGCGTGCGATCGCGCAGGCCACCGGCTCGGGTCTGGTTCGGCTGCAGTGCTACGAGGGCGTCGACGAGGCTCGCGCCCTGTACGAGTGGAACCACGCCAAGCAGATACTCCGTATTCAGGCCGGCTCCGGCGACTGGGATCAGACCAAGGACGACGTGTTCAGCGAGGAGTTCTTGCTGCAGCGCCCGCTGCTGACCGCGATCCGGCGCACCGAACCGACGGTGCTGCTGATCGACGAGACCGACAAAGCCGACATCGAAATCGAGGGCCTGCTGCTCGAGGTGCTGTCCGACTTCGCGGTGACCGTGCCGGAACTGGGCACCATCACCGCCGAGCGAACGCCGTTGGTCGTGCTGACCTCGAACGCCACCCGTGAACTGTCCGAGGCGCTCAAGCGTCGCTGCCTGTTCCTGCACATCGACTTCCCGACCCCCGACCTGGAACGGCGCATCCTGTTGTCCCGGGTTCCCGAGTTGCCCGCGCATCTCGCCGAGGAGCTGGTGCGCATCATCGGCGTCATGCGCGGCATGCAGCTGAAGAAGGTGCCGTCCATCGCCGAGACCATCGACTGGGGCCGCACGCTGCTGGCGCTGGGGCTGGACACCATTGACGACGCGGTCGTCGCCCAGACGCTCGGCGTGGTCCTCAAACACCAATCCGACCAGCAACGCGCGGCCGGGGAACTCAGGCTCAACTGATGCCCCCGCGCCGCGTCCGCCCCAAACGGCCACTCGCCCCGCACGGGTTGCCGGGCCACCTGGTGGGATTCGTGGAAGCGCTTCGCGGAAGCGGTATTTCGGTGGGTCCGTCGGAGACGGTGGACGCCGGCCGGGTGATGGCCACCCTGGGTTTGAGTGATCGCGAGGTGCTGCGCGAAGGCATCGCGTGCGCGGTGCTGCGCCAGCCCGACCACCGCGACACCTATGACGCGATGTTCGACCTGTGGTTCCCCGCGGCGATGGGTGCGCGGGCGGTCGTCGTCGGAGACGAAGGTGGGGCCGGCCAAGACAACGACGCCCTGCCCGCCGACGACGTCGACGCGATGCGGCAGATGCTGCTCGATCTGCTGACCCAGAACGAAGATCTGGCCGACATGGACGAACGGCTCGTCGCGATGATCGCGCGAATCGTGGAGGCCTACGGCAAATACAGTTCCAGCCGCGGTCCCTCGTTCTCGTCGTATCAGGCGCTCAAGGCGATGGCGCTGGACGAGCTGGAGGGCAAACTGCTCGCCGGCCTGCTCGCGCCCTACGGCGACGAGCCGAGTCCCACGCAAGAGCAGATCGCCAAAGCCCTTGCCGCACAACGGATCACCCAACTGCGCAAGCTGGTTGACGCCGAGACCAAGCGGCGCACCGCCGAGCAGCTGGGCCGTGATCACGTCCAGATGTACGGCATCCCACAGCTTGCCGAGAATGTCGAATTCCTGCGGGCCTCCGGTGACCAGCTGCGCCAGATGCAGCGGACGGTGGCGCCATTGGCCCGCACCCTGGCGACCCGGCTGGCGGCGCGGCGACGCCGTAGCCGGGCCGGGACGATCGACCTGCGCAAGACGCTGCGCAAGTCGATGTCCACCGGCGGCGTGCCGATCGACGTGGTGCTGGCCAAACCCCGTCCGGCCCGCCCCGAACTGGTCGTGCTGTGCGATGTGTCCGGTTCGGTGGCCGGCTTCAGTCACTTCACCCTGCTGCTGGTTCATGCGCTGCGCCAACAATTCTCGCGGGTCCGGGTGTTCGCCTTCATCGACACCACCGACGAGGTGACTCACATGTTCTCCCCGGATTGCGATCTGGCCGTGGCGATCCAGCGGATCACCCGGGAAGCCGGCGTCTACAGCCGCGACGGCCACTCCGACTACGGGAATGCGTTCGTCTCGTTCCTCCAGGCCAATCCGCATGTGTTGTCGCCGCGCAGCTCGCTGCTGGTGCTCGGCGACGGGCGCACCAACTACCGTGATCCGGCCATCGACGTGTTGTCCGACATGGTCAACGCCGCCCGGCACGCGCACTGGCTCAACCCCGAGCCCAGACACCTTTGGGGCAGCGGAGATTCGGCGGTGCCACGCTACGAAGAAGTGATCACCATGCACGAATGCCGGTCCGCTAAGCAGCTCGCCACGGTGATCGACCAGCTACTGCCGGTCTGAGACTGCGCCTGGGCGCCGAGTGTGGGCCCCATGTACGCGAACTGTCGTGAATTCATCCATAAGCCCCACACTCGGCGCAGAGCTAACGGGTGACCACAGCGCGGCGACTGCCCGGCTCGAGCGGCCCGGTAAGCTGGCAAATCGTGCAAAAGCGCCGCCGCAGGCTGGGAGTGATGGGTGGGACATTCGACCCGATCCATTACGGGCACCTGGTCGCCGCCAGTGAGGTGGCCGACCTGTTCGACCTCGACGAAGTCGTGTTCGTGCCCAGCGGTCAGCCGTGGCAGAAGACCCGCAATGTCTCCGCCGCCGAGGACCGGTACCTGATGACGGTGATCGCCACCGCGTCTAACCCCCGGTTCTCGGTCAGCCGCGTCGACATCGACCGCGCCGGCCCCACCTACACCAAGGACACCTTGCAGGACCTGCACGCCCTCAACCCGGAGTCCGAGCTGTTCTTCATCACCGGAGCCGACGCCCTGTCGTCCATCCTGTCCTGGCAGGGCTGGGAAGTGGTGTTCGAGTTGGCGCGGTTCATCGGCGTCAGCAGGCCGGGTTACGAGCTGCGCCACGAACACATCACCGAAGTGCTTGGCGAGCTGGCCAAGGATGCGCTGACCCTGGTTGAGGTTCCGGCGCTGGCGATCTCGTCGACCGACTGCCGCCAGCGTGCCGCCCAGCGCCGCCCACTGTGGTACCTGATGCCCGACGGCGTGGTGCAATACGTCTCCAAACGCCGGCTCTACCGCGCCCCCGTCGAGGGAGAGGCCAAAGCGACGCTCGGCCCCACGCAGTCCAGCCTGTCGACGGGGAACAACTCGTGAGCGCCACGCAGGAAGCCATCGACATGGCGACGATCGCGGCGAACGCCGCGGCCTCGAAGCTCGCCAACGATGTTGTGGTGATCGACGTTTCGGGGCAACTGGTCATCACCGACTGCTTCGTCATCGCCTCGGCGTCCAACGAGCGGCAGGTCAACGCGATCGTCGACGAGGTCGAGGAGAGAATGCAGAAGGCCGGCTACAAACCCGCGCGCCGCGAGGGTGCCCGGGAGGGACGCTGGACGCTGCTGGACTACCGCGACATCGTCGTGCACATTCAGCACCAGGACGACCGCAACTTCTACGCCCTCGACCGGCTGTGGGGTGACTGTCCGGTCATTCCCGTCGACTTGTCGGACGGTTTGCAGGATTCGGCGAGCGCGCAATGAGTATTCGTCGGCTGCTGATGTTGCGCCACGGGCAAACTGACTTCAATGCCGGCAGCCGGATGCAGGGACAGCTGGACTCCGCGCTCACCGAACTGGGCCATGCGCAGGCGGCTGCCGCGGCCGAGGTACTGGGCAAAATGCAGCCGCTGCTGATCGTGTCCTCCGATCTGCATCGCGCCTACGACACGGCGGTCAAGCTGGGGGAGCGGACCGGGCTGCGGGTACGGGTCGACGAGCGGCTACGTGAGACGCACCTGGGTGAGTGGCAGGGCTTGACGCACACCGAGGTTGACGGACAGGCTCCCGGTGCCCGGCTCGCCTGGCGCGACGACGCCACCTGGGCACCGCACGGCGGGGAAAGCAGGGTCGACGTCGCCGCCCGCAGCGTGCCGCTGGTCGCCGAACTGGTGGCCGGTGAACCGGAGTGGGGAAATGCGGACGAGCCGAGCCGGCCGGTGGTGCTGGTGGCCCACGGCGGTCTGATCGCTGCGTTATCGGCTGCGCTGCTGAGGCTTCCGGTCGCCGACTGGCCGGTCCTGGGCGGGATGGGCAATGCCAGCTGGGTGCAGCTCTCCGGCCACTCCCAGGACTCCGACGGTGAATTCGACAGCATCCGCTGGCGCCTCGACGTGTGGAACGCTTCGGCGCAGGTCTCCAACGATGTCCTCTGAGGTAAGGCCCACGCTGCTGGTCTTCGCCGACTCGCTGGCCTACTACGGTCCCACCGGGGGATTGCCCGCTGACGATCCCAGGATCTGGCCGAATATTGTTGCCACCCAATTGGGTTGGGATGTCGAGTTGATCGGTCGGATCGGCTGGACGTGCCGCGACGTGTGGTGGGCCGCCACGCAGGACCCGCGAGCATGGGCGGCGTTGCCGCGAGCCGGCGCGGTGATCTTCGCGACCGGCGGGATGGATTCGCTGCCGTCGGTGTTGCCGACCGCCCTGCGCGAGCTGATCCGATATGTCCGGCCGCCGTGGTTGCGGCGCTGGGTGCGCGACGGCTACGGATGGCTGCAGCCGCGGCTCTCACCGGTGGCCCGACCGGCGCTGCCTGCGCACTTGAGTGCGGAGTATCTCGAACAGACCCGCGGTGCAATCGATTTCAACCGTCCGGGTATCCCGATCGTAGCGTCGCTGCCGTCGGTGCACATCGCCGAGACGTATGGCAAGGCCCACCACAGCCGCGCCGGCACCGTGGCGGCGATCTCACAATGGGCGCAACAGCACGACATTCCGCTGGTCGATCTCAAAGCCGCGGTGGCTGAACAGGTGATGAGTGGACGCGGCAATCCCGACGGCATTCACTGGAATTTCGAAGCCCACCAAGCTGTCGCGGAACTGATGCTCAAGGCGCTGGCCGAGGCCGGCGTATCGAGCGAGAAGTCACGCGGCTAAGCAATGACAGTCGTGGTGGTGACCGATGCCTCGTCGCGCCTGCCGGCCGATCTGCTCGAACAGTGGGCGATACGCGTCGTCCCGCTGCATGTCCTGCTCGACGGCGGCGACCTGCGCGACGGCGTGGACGAGATCCCCGACGACGTCTACGCGCACCACGCCACGACAGCGGCGGCCACCCCCGCCGAACTAGGCGCCGCCTACCGCACGGCGCTGGCCGACTCCGGCGGCGATGGTGTGGTGGCAGTGCACATCTCATCGGCGCTATCGGGCACCTGTGGCGTGGGTGAACGGGCCGCGGCTGAAATCGGTCCGGCCGTGCGCGTCATCGACTCGCGGTCGGCGGCGATGGGCACCGGATTCGTCGCACTGGCCGCCGCACGGGCCGCGGCCAGCGGCGCGGATCTGGAAGCCGTTGTCGCCGCGGCGAACTCGGCGGTACAGCGCGGTCACGCGTTCATCGTGGTGCACGGCTTGGACAATCTGCGGCGCAGCGGCCGGATCGGTGGCGCCAAGGCGTGGCTGGGCACCGCGTTGTCGCTGAAGCCGCTGCTCCGTATCGATGACGGCAAACTCGTTCTGGCCCAACGGGTACGGACGGTCAGCAAGGCGACGACGGCGATGCTGGACCGGGTCTGCGAAATCGTCGGCGACGAGGCCGCGGCGGTTGCGGTGCACCACGTCGTCAACCCCGACGGCGCGAACGAAGTGGCGGCCGCGTTGGCCCAGCGGCTACCGGCCTGCGAGCCCGCCATCGTCACCTCGCTGGGGCCGGTGCTTGGCCTGCATGTCGGCCCCGGCGCCGTCGCGGTGTGCCTGGACCTAGCTCCTGGCAGCTGACGCGGCCGGCGCCACCCGGGCGGGCGGCAGACCGTAGTCACCGCGCGGATGCACGACTTGCGGCCACCAGAACCAGCGACCGAGCAGCGTCGCGATGGACGGCATCAAAAGCGTTCGCACGATCAGCGTGTCGAGCAGCAGACCGATGCAGACGGTGGATCCGAACTGGCCCAGCACTCGCAGGTCACTGCCCAGCATCGATGCCATCGTGAACGCGAACACCAGACCCGCGGCCGTCACCACTCCACCGGTGCCGGCCATCGACCGGATGATGCCGGTCTTGAGTCCGTGGTGGATCTCTTCTCGGAATCGGGAGACCAGGAGCAGGTTGTAGTCCGATCCGACCGCCAACAGGATGATCACCGAAAGCGCGGCGACGATCCAGTGGATCTTGATACCGAACAGATCCTGCCAAATCAATACGGACAGACCGAATGACGCGGCGATGGAACTGGCCGCGGTGCCGACGATGACCAGCGCGGCCACCACGCTGCGGGTGAGCAGCAACATGATCATGAAGATCAGCGTCAGCGCGGACACCACCGCGATCATCAGGTCGTATTTCTCGCCGTCGGCCATGTCCCGGAAGGTCGCGGCGGTTCCACCGAGATACACCCTGGCGTCGGACAGCGAGGACTGCTTCAAGCCCTCCTGCGCGGCGGTGCGTTCGGCGTCGACCCGCGAAATCCCTTCCGGCGTCATCGGATCGCCCTGATGGGTGATGAAGAACCGCGCCGACTTACCGTCCGGCGACAGGAACATACGAAGACCCGTCTGGAAGTCGGGGTTGTCGAACGCCTCGGGGGGCAGATAGAAGAAGTCGTCGTTCTTCGACTGGTCGAAGCTTTGCCCCATCACGATGGCGGTGTTGCTCATCGCCTCCATCTGGTTGATCATCGCCTTGAACGTCTGGTAGAGCGTCAGCGTGATGCCCCGGGTGGTCTTCAGGGTGGTGATCAGCGTGGGGAACAGCTCGGTCAGGTCGCGCGAGGCCTTGGCGGTGTGCTTGATGTCCGTTGTCAGGTAGTGGAACTGCTCGGCGAGTTGGTCGAAGCCGTCCAATGTGTCGAACAGCGACCGGAAGCTGTAGCACAACGGAATGTCGTAGCAGTGCTTCTCCCAATAGAAGTACGTCCGCACCGGCCGGAAGGTGTCGTCGAAATCCGCGATGTGGTCGCGCAAGCTGTCGGTGATCTGTGACGTCACTTCGGTCGTCTTCGCGCTGTCCTCGGCGGCATTGGCCAGGTCTTTCGACACCTCGTACTGGCGCTGCGTGGTGTCGATCTGGGTCTGCAGGTCGTCGGCCATCCTGAGGATGTCGGCGATGCGGTCCTTGAGGAAGCCCATGTTCTGCATCGTTGTCTGGCTTTGAATGCTGTTCTGGAACGGAATCGAGCTGTGCTGAATCGGAATGCCCAGCGGCCTGGTGATGTCCTGCACCATCGCGATGCCGAGCGTGCGCATCTCGTTTTTTGCCACCCGGTCCAGCACCAGCATGTCGGCCGTGTTGCGCATGTCATGGTCGGACTCGACCATCAACAGGTCGGGGTTCATCCGGGCCTCGGAGAAGTGCCGGTTGGCGGCCTCCTGTCCCTGGTTGGACGGCGCCGACAGCGGCAGGTAGAAGCGGTCGTTGTAGCTCGTCACGTAGCTCGGCAGGGCGATCATGCCGACCAGCACCACGGCCGCGCTGACGGCCAAAATCGGTGCGGGCCAACGCACTACGGCGGTGCCCACCCGGCGCCACAGTCGGCCTTGTTTGGCGGCGCGCTTGGTCTCGAACAGGTGAAAGCGACTGCCGATGAAGATCACCGCGGGACCCAGCGTCAGGCCGGCCAAGACCACGACCAGCATGCCGATCGCCACGGGTGCGCCCATGGTGTTGAACCAGGGCAGCCGCGAGAAACTCAGGCAGTAGGTCGCCCCGGCAATCGTCAAGCCCGACCCCAAGACGACCGGCGCAACTCCCTTGAATGTGGTGTAGTACGCCGATTCTCGATCCTCGCCGGCGCGCAGGGCCTCTTGATAGCGGCCGACGAGAAAGATCCCGTAGTCGGTTCCCGCCGCGATCGCCAGCATGGTGAGGATGTTGGCGGCGAACGTCGTGAGCCCGAATGCGTTGTGGTAGGCCAAAACCGCGACCACGCCACGTGAACAGGCCAGCGCGACAAAGGTCATGAACAACTGAACCAGCGTGGTGACGATGGACCGGTAGACCAGCAGCAACATGACCGCGATCGCGCCCAGGGTGAACAGCGTGATCGTCGCCAGGCTGGCGTTACCGATCAAGTGCATGTCGTCGGACAGCGCGGCGGGACCAGTGACATAGGCCTTCACCCCGGGCGGTGCCTTGTTCTCGTCGATCACCTTGCGGACGGCGTCGACGGACTCGTTGGCCAGCGTGGTGCCTTGGTTACCGGCAAGGTTGATCTGTACGTACGCGCCCTTGGCGTCGGCGCTCTGGGCGCCCGCCGCCGTCAGCCGGTCCCCCCAGAAGTCCTGGATGTGCTGGACGTGCTTGGGATCCTGGCGCAGTTGCCGAATCAGCTTGTCGTAGTACTGGTGTGCCTCCGGGCCCAGCGGTTGCTGGCCCTCCAGCACGATCATCACGGTGCTGTTGGAATCGAATTCGTGGAAGTTGTGGCCCATGCGCATCATCGCCTTCATCGACGGTGCGTCCAGGGGTGTCATCGGCGCCGAGTGGGCCTCGCCGACGACCTCCAGGGTGGGAACGATGACGTTGACCAGGACCGTCACGGCTACCCAGATCAGGATGATCGGCACCGCGAAGATGCGAATGGTGTGGGGGAGGTAGGGCCGGTGTCCGCGCTCGGGCTTATCCGAACCCTGGGTGCCGATCGGCCCGGTGTCGGCGGCGTCGTCGACACCCAGGTGGCTCTTGCTGTTGAGATCGCTCATGCGGACTTCACCAAGCAGAAGGTTTGGGCGTTGTGGCCATCGGAGTTTTGCGTGTCGCGGACGACGCCGTCCACGGTGATCTTGCAGACGATTCGGCTGCCGTCACTTTGCGCCATGATGTTGGCGCTCACCGACGGCAGCGTGGTCGAGATGGTGGTCGTCCACGGCAGCGGCGCGTTATCGATCTGATGAGTGTTGGCGTCCGCATCCCAGTAATTGATGTTCGCGGTAGCACCCGGCGGGCCGGAGATCTCGTAGACGACGACCTTCGGATTGAACTGCACGATCTCGATCCCCTTGCCGGCATTCGCGTTGAGATCCTGCGAGCCAAATATCTTGTGCAGCCGCGACACGACCAACGCCGAGACTGCCAGTACGACAATCAGCAGCAGCGGAATCCACGCCCGTTTGAGCACCTGGGATATGGCATCCGAGTTCGGCGAACCGCTCACCTTGACCGCCCTTCCGCTCACCGCTGCGGCGGCCTGCCGTCCTGCCTCGGAACGCTCGCCACCGTGTCGACAACCTTAATTGTCGGCGGAACCTTTGCTCGGCTAAGCACTCTAAACCTTAGAGGACGGAACCGTTCCTCCGGGGGCCCCTGACTATGGCCAAAGTCATATGGTTAGCGCGCCAGGCGGCCGGTCACCGGCGGCAGGTCGGCGAGGGTCACGATCCCGGGCCGGGCGGCCACCACCGCGGGGACCGCATTGGTGACCGGCATCGCGGTATAGATCATGCCGAGGCCCATGAACCCGGGCTCGGTCCAATCCTTCGGCGGCAGGCAATGCAGGACGGTGCGCATGTTGGGCATTCCGAAGACCTGAATTACGTGGCCGTGCTCTAGTGGCTTGGGCGGGACGACGTGGTTACCCATGGTCCAGTTGAACCCGACACTGACGACGTTGCGGTCGCCTTCCCAGCCGCGGTGAAAGCCGTACACACCGCCGACCGTGCCCGCGGGGATCTTCATGAAGCCCAGATCGGAGTCACCGGTGGCCGCGGTGAACGTGACGTCGAAGGTCATCTTGTCCAGCTTGGCGCCGATCGCGTCGGCCATCATCGCCGCCGACTCGGCGAAGACTTCGCTTTCCCGACGAACGTTCTCGGCCAGCCCCGGCGTCTCGGGGTCTTGGGAGAACCCCATCGCCGTCTGGGTTTCCGCGGATTCGTAGGTCGAGCAGTCCACCGATTCGGTGATCCGGATTTCGTCCACGCGCTCGCAGGAGGCCGACAGCACCATGCCGACCATGTTCGTCATGCCGGGATGCGCGCCGCTGCCGAAGATCGTCGAATGGCCCTTCTGGCAAGCATCCTCGATGCGTTTGCGGTCCTGCGGGGTCTGTTTGCCGCCGGTGATCCAGGCCGCGCTGGTGCACACGTTGACCCCTGACTCCAGCAGCCGCACCAATTCGTCGATGTTGGGCCACAACGGGTTGTAGCAACACGCGTCGGCGCCCAGCGCGATCAGCGAGTCGATGTCGTTGGTGGCGTGCACCCCGGTCGGCTCCGGCCAGCCGGAGAGTTCGGCGGCATCGACACCGACCTTGTCCGCGCCGTGCGCGTACACCCCGACCAGTTCCAGGTCGGGCCTGCCGATGATGGCGTGCAGCGAGCGCCGCCCGATGTTGCCGGTCGTCCACTGAATGACACGTAACGGACGGTCTGGGCGGACTGTGCTCATCGTGGCTCCTTTGCCGCTGCGGGGGTGGAACCATTATGCGAAGGGTGCAACCCGAGTATCGGTCGGGGTGTCAGGCGTCCAGCCGGACGAATTGGTCCTGGCGGTATTGCTCGACACAGGCGGCGCGGCGGATCTTGCCGCTGGTCGTGGTGGGGATCGACCCGGCAGCTACCAGCACGAGGTCCCCGACATTGAGACCGTGCGCATTGGATATCGCCGAGGTGACCTCGCTCTTGACACCGCTGAGCCATCGCGTCGCGTCCTCGTCGAAGTCGGCTCGCCTCTTGAGCTCGACGACGGTGACCAGTTGCTCGGTACCGTCGGTCGGAACCGAAATCGCCGCGACCCGGCCACGGGTGATCTCCTGAACCGTGGTCTCGATGTCCTCGGGATAGTGATTGCGCCCGCGGATGATCAGCAGATCCTTGATGCGCCCGACGATGAACAGCTCACCGGAGTAGATGAAGCCCAGGTCCCCGGTTCGCAGCCACGGACCATCCGGCGTGCCGGGCGACGGGTCGACCAGTGTTGCGCCGAAGCAGCGCTGCTCAGAAGCTGGCCTGCACCAATAGCCGTCGGCGACATTCGCGCCATGCACCCAGATCTCGCCGATCAAGTCCGGTGGGCATTCCCGATTCGTCTCACCGTCGACGATGCGCACCGTAGGGGAGTGCGGTACCCGGTATTTGACCAGCGCCGTGCCGTTCCTGGCCCCGCACGGCTCTACCCGGCCCGCGCCCAGCGCTTCGGCATCGAAATGGGCCGCCGGCGAGGATTCACTCCAGGTGCCGGTGGTGACGAAGACGGTGGCCTCGGCCATGCCGTAGGAAGGGCGCATCATGTGGTCTTGAAAGTTGAAGTGCGCGAACCGATCTACGAAGCGTCGCAAGGTGGCCGGCTCGACACGCTCGGCACCGCTGATGATGCCCAGCACACCGCCGAGGTCGAGCCCGGCCAGGTCTTTGTCGGTGGTCTTGCGCGCGGCCAGGTCGAAGGCGAAGTTGGGTGCCGACGACCAGGTGTGAGGATTCTCGGCCAACGCTCGGACCCACCTGGCCGGTCGCTCTAAAAATCCGACCGGACTGGTCAACTCGGCACGATGGCCGCTCAGGATCGGAGCGCAGACTCCCAGCACCAAACCCATGTCGTGGTAGAAGGGCAACCACGACACCAGGGTGACGTTCGACGGGACGGTGATCCGCGCGGCCGCGAAGAAGCTGTGCATCAGCTGCTCGAAATTCGCCTCGAGGTTTCGGTGCGAGATCATCACGCCGGTCGGCGTCCGGGTCGAACCCGAGCTGTACTGCAAATACGCGATGTTCGGCAAATCGGTTGTCCGAGCACTCTTTTCGACATCGACGTCTAGATTCAGCGAATCGATTTCGATGATCTTCGGCACATCGTCCAGGTGTGCTTGGTCGACGAATTCGGCGACGTCTTCGGCGAAGGCGGATGTGGTGAGAACCACCGAGGGCGATGTGTCGGCGAGGACCGCGCTTACCCGCTCGTGACTCGAGCCGCGATGCGGCAGCGGAAGTGGGACGGCGATGAGCCCTGCTTGCATGGATCCCAGGAACGCCGCAATGTAGTCAAGGCCCTGCGGAGCCAGGATGACCGCCCTGTCCCCGACCGACCCGTACGGGCCGAGATCGCCTGCGACATTGAGTGTTCGGCGCGAGGTCTGCGCCCAGGTGAGGCTCTCGCGAGCCCCGTCCGGATTGCCTTCGTAGTTGGTGAACGTGTACGCCACGTCATGCGGCCGCAGGCTGGCCCGCCCATGCAGCATGGCGAGAATCGATGATCCGGACATCGGCGTGTTATCAGCCGGTGCCGTGGGACAGCACCGACGTGGCACCGGCGAGAATCTGTGACAGCGGATCGGCGCCGCCGCCGAACGTCGCCTGGTTGGCCGGTGCCGTGACTTCGGCTGGGTCAAACCCGTGCACCGGGTCCACCTGAACCGGAGCGGTCGCCGGGTCGTCGTTGCGCGAGTACCCGGCATTCACGCGGGGGATCAGGATCGCGTCCAGCTTGTTGAGCGTGTCTTCGTCGATCCCGACGTATTTCAGCGGCATGACAAGCGGCAGATGCTTTTCCGGCACCATGATCGTCGTGTCCCTGGCACCGCGAGAGTTGATCGTCGTCCTGATGTTCTGCGGCGGCACCATGCTCGGATTCGTGAAGGCCACCGCGGTGTGACCGGTGGCGAGGCCCAGCAGCGTGTTGGCGAGCGCGAACAGATTGTCCGGTCGGTCGGGGAAGTCCGCGATCGAGTCGTACGCGGCCACGAACCTGTTTGTGTCGTACTGACTTTCGTACGGCGGTGGCATGGTGTAGTCGAGAGCGGGGACGGTGCTGCCGACCGGGAACATGGCGCTCAGGAAGCTCTGACCGAAGGCGTGGCGCCCGATCGGGTCGCCGAAGGTGGCGAAGTTCAGCCGGTCCGGTGGGGGAGCGGTCGGATCATTGGCCAGCCGCGCCTGCTCGCCGTCGACCACGAACCCGCCCTCGGACAAACCAATCGCGGTTCCGGGGCGACCGCCACGGATCGCCGCATCCAGGTTGTTCACTCCGACGTCGACCGACTCGCCGACGCTGGGGCCGTCCAGACCCAGGCCCGGGAAGAGTTCATCGAAGCGGCCGATGCCGGGGAAGAGTCGCTCCAGCACATGGCCCTGCACCTGGCCCGCCGGGTAGCGGACGATTTCGCGCTGCTGCCCAGGGAACCATTGCGCGCCCTCTTGGCGGATGTATTCGTCGTAGGGGATGCCCAGCACGTGAGCGCCGCCGAGTGCGAACGCGGTCTGGTCACCCGGCGCGCCGGGAGTCGGCGGTCCGCCGATCGGCGTGTCGTCAGCCGACGCGGTTGCGACGCCGAAATAGCCTGTGGCGCCCACAGTTACCAGCGCCGAAACTCCTGCGAGTAGCTTCTTCATTCCTGATCCTGACCGCTCGGATTCGTCTCGTAGTCTCACATAGATCATGCGTACCCCCTAACCGGGCTGTGGCTCGGCGCGTCGGCGCACGCCCACTCGCGATGGCCACCAATTCGCCCGCCCGACCAGCGCAGCGATGGCGGGAACCGTGACGGTGCGCACCAAAAAGGTGTCCAGCAAAATCCCCACACCGATCACGAAACCGCCCTGCACCACGGTGCCGATGCTGGAGAACAACAGTCCGCACATCGACGCGGCGAAGATCAGGCCGGCCGCGGTGATCACGCCGCCAGTCGAACTGAGCGTACGAATGATGCTGTAGCGCATGCTGTGTCCGGACTCCTCGCGCATTCGCGAGACGAGGAGCATGTTGTAGTCGGCCCCGACCGCTACCAGCACCACGAACGCCAGCGGTGGCACGCTCCAATGCAATTGCTGACCCAGTACGTATTGAAAGGTCAGTACGCCGATACCGACCGCCGACAAGTAGGAAATGACCACGGAAGCGACCAGATACAGCGGCGCAACGATCGCACGAAGCAGCGCGACCAAGGTCACCAGGACGACGAGCAGGGTGACCGCGATGATGAACCTGATGTCGTGCTGGTAGTAGTCACGGGTGTCCTTCAAACCGACCGTGTACCCCGCCATCGAAATCGTGGCGTCGGACAGCGCGGTATTCGGTTGTGCTCCGCGGGCGGCCGCGGTGATCGCGTTGACCTGATCCATCGCTTCGGTGCTGAACGGATTCAGTTTGGTTTGAACCAGATACCGCACCGAGTGGCCGTCCGGCGAGATGAATACCTTGGCCGCTTTCCGAAACTCCTCTAACTGCAGCAGCTGGGGCGGGATATTGAATCCGGCCATGGCCGGCTGTGCCGCATCGCGTTTCAGTGACAACAGAAATGCCGCGGACTCGCCGAGCCCGGAACCTAGCTGTTTGACTTGGTCGACGAGCTGGGCCACGGCGTCGGCTATTTGCCGGCTGCCGCCGGCGAGCCGGTTCGCGCCGTCTTGCACGCTGTTCAAATTCGCTTGCAGGCCACCGGGTTTGTCCATGCCCATCGAGTGCATCACCTTGGTGAGCTTCCCCAACGCGGCGCGCACCCGGTCCGTCGACGCCTTCAGCGCCCTTTTGTCCTGGTAATCCTGCAGTTGGTGGGCCAGATCGTTGATCGCGTCGAGGTCCGCTTGATCGCGGGAACCCACCAGCTGTTCGAACGTCCCGCGGGTCGCGCTGCACGATTGATCGGCATCGCAGATCGGGTTGCCCTGCAGCGCTGCCAGCACCGGGCCTATCCAGGCGAACACGTTCTTGGCCGCCGAGAAATTCCAGCCCATCGCGTTGCTGAGCGAGTTGACGTGATCGATGAGCTGGGCTGCGATGTCGACCTGTTTGACCAGCGCGTCGCCGCTGTACTGGCTTTTCGCCGACGAGAAGGCGCTTTGCAGTTCCTCCAGGCTGGCCGCGAGCTGGCTGACCTGACCGCGGACCTCGCTCAGGCTGTTGGCCAGCGTGCCGCTCCCGGCGACCAGGCGGTTGAGGTCACCGGTGTGGTCGCTGATCATGGTGGACCCGCCGGCCAGCAGGGTGCCGATGGCGCCCGCCTGATAGGTGGCCCGGAATTGTTCGGGCACGGTTCCGGTAGGTCGCGTAATGCCGCTGACCGCGGCGATATTCGGCAGTTGGCTGACTCGGTCCGCCAGCTGCTCCAAGTCCGCCAGGGCCTTCGGCGTGCGAAGATCATGCGGCGACTGGATGAGGATGTACTCCGGAATGGATTGATTCACCGGGAAATGACGGTCCAGCGCGGCATACCCTGCGGAGCTCGGAGCGGACGCCTGCAGGGCCTTGCGGTCGTCGTAGTTGTAACGCACCAGCCCCGCGCAGCTGGCCAGGATGATCAGCACCAGCACACTGGCGACCAGGTTGGCCCTGGGCCGGCGCACGATGCGGATCCCCGACCGCCGCCAGAATCGGGCCGTCAATTCGCGACGCGGCTTGACCCAGCCACGCGGCCCCGCGATCACCAGAATCGCCGGCAGCAATGTCACCGCGGCGAGGAAGGCCACGCCGACCCCGATCGCCGACGACGCACCGACCGTTTTGAACACGCCCATTCGGGCGAAGCTGATCAGCAGAAAAGTGATGCCGACGGTGGCCGCGGATGCGCCGATGACTTTGCCGATCGACATCATTGCGCGTTTGATCGCCTGATCGGAATCCGCCCCCGAGCGCAGATAATCGTGATAGCGACTGATCAGGAAGACCGCGTAATCGGTACCGGCGCCGGCCATTATGGCGCTCAGAAAAACGATGGACTGATTCGAGACGCCGGCTCCGGTGAATAGGGAATAAGCCGCCACCACGGCCTGCGCGATGACCAGCGATATCCCGATCGTCAGCAACGGCAGCAGCATGGTGACCGCACTGCGGTAAATCACGAGCAGGACGATCAGCACCAGCACGGCGATCGCCAGCTCGATGGGAAGCCGGTCCCTGTCGCCGGCGACGGTGAGGTCGGCGACGGTCGCCGCGGGGCCGGTGAGGTTGACCGTCACGGGCGTTCCGGCGAGGGAGTGTTTGACGGTGTCGCTGATCCGGTTGAACGCGGCGTAGGACTGCGGCGTGCCCAGCTCGCCGGCGACGCCGACCGGCAGCACCCATGCCTTGTGATCCTTGCTGGTCACGACCGAGCGCAGCGGCGGCGTGCTGATGAAATCCTGCACCATCACGACGTCTCGCGTGTCGTGGCGCAGCGTGTCCACCAAGGAGCGGTACGCGGCTTCGTCGGCGGGGCCGAGCCCCTTGTCGTCCGTCAGGACCACCAGCAACAGGTCCTCGGAACCCGATTCGTGAAAAGCCTTGGTCATCTCGCGCGCGGTGACGCTGGAGGGGGCATCATCGGGCAGGAGCGCCAGCGGATGCTTCTGAGCCATCTCCCCCAGCGAGGGCAAAGTCAGTGCCAGAGCGACCGCGGCCGCGACCCAGGCCCCGATCACTACCCAGGGCCACCGCACCACGAAATCGGTCAGCCGTCGCATATCGCCCTCGCCCCTGGTCGGCGCGGTCGGGTGTGCCCGCCGGCGGCGCTTGCCGGCGTTCTGCCACGCCGCGCTCGTTCATACCGTGCGCGACCGCAGTTCGCGCACTTGAGAAAAGCCCTAGCCTCGGATGGACCCACGCTACGCGACGCGCCCCCAGTGCCCACTGCCGGCGACGCGGCCGCATACGGACTTCATAGCCGCCATGTAGCGGCTGACTGATTTCAGGGCGACCGGATTGTCGGGGTGCATGATCGCCATGACGGTGCCCTCGCCGTACCGGAATACGTAAATGGTCAGCTGATAGGAGTACCGGCCGTCGGGATAGATCCCGATATTGTCCGCGAGGCCCAACTCGGCCGCGGCGAGAATCGCATTGAGCGGAGCGGCGCCGCCATGAAAGAAGTTCGACACTGGAAAGTTTGGCTGCGGCCAGCGCAGCCACGGCGCCAATTCCAGTACGCGGTAGTACGGCACCTTCGCCATGTCCAGACTGGAATCAAAGGAGGCCTGTGCGGCCCATGCCGCATCACCGAAAGACGCGGCCGCGATGGGCACGGTGATCGGAATCAATCCGGTAAACCAGCCCTGTGTCATGAAATTGTCGGCGGCGGTGCGCGAATCTCTAGGCGTGAGTCCGTAATACGTCAGGGCGCCGGTGAATTCATGCTCGAGCAGGGCGAAGCAGGCGAACAGGCCACCGACGAAGCGTGCACCGGCGGCGGTGCAGGCGGATTCGAATCGCTCCGTCTGGGCCACGTCCATCAGAAGTTCGGAGGTCATCTGACTTCGACTGGACTCCAACGGGTTGCCCAGTGGTAGCGGGAACTCAGGGAACCCGCCATTGTTGTTGTCGGCGAAGTCGATCCACGCACGCACCTCGGGCGAATCGACGGTCAATGTCGAGGTGTACTCGTGTTCGCGGATGCAGAATTCGTCGAAGCTACCGGCATCGGGGAGAGCCAGCGCCGCACCGCCGCTGCTCAGGGCCGAATACATTCCGTTGGCTTCCATCATCGTGGTGCCGATCAGCGTCGCGTCCCCGTGCACGTGATCCATGGCGGCAAAAAATGTGAAATGGCTCTCGTTCTGGATGATCCCGAAAGTGAAACAGCCCCACTGCAACGGGTTTGGTATGGCCACGACATGAGCGTGTATTTCGTCAACGGTCATCTGGCCGTGGTCGATTGGCGCGAACTCGATATCCGCCGGATCGTGCAGGGTATGCCGGACGAACTCACCGGTGTCGGCTTGTGCGAACCAACTGCGGAATGTGTCGTGTCGCCGCAGATAGGCGTTGACCGCGTGGTTCATCGCCGCGACATCACAAGTCCCAGCTAACTCACAGGTCGCGATGATCTGCCGGGAGAAGTTCAGCCCCGCCGCCGTCCGTTCGCAGTAATTCCGAAGGTGCTGGCGCTGCATGTAACTGACGGGCACAGAGCTGACCGGCGCTTGTCGGACCTTGTCTTTTGCCGCATCCGTCGGGTGCCACGAGGTGACGGAGCCCGGGGTCAGCGTCCAATCATCGAGCGCGCCGATCGTAATTTTCCCGATGCGCAAAACTACGTCCCCCTCGGTGTAAACAGTCCCCGTCCGGCCACTGGCGGCGCCACCAAGATAACCCGCCGGGCGATTGCCTCCGCAGACACGCGCGGTCCACGGCCTACACTCACTGACGGATCCGGCGTGCGGTTGTGGCGATCGAACGCCCGGGCGGGAGACGCAGAGCGGCGGACACAGTGGCTGTCGTTGCGCGGTGGGGGTGCTGCGATTGCAGTGCTGGCCTTCGGAAAATGACTCTGAAGCGCAACCGCCCGTGGGGATCCAGTCTTCATCCGCCAACGCAGGGGAGGTCAAGGAAATGGCATCCGTCGAAGAGCTGGACGAGCCGGCTTCGGGTTTCGCGATCGTCGGCTACGCCGCTCGGTTTCCGGGTGCCGCGGATGCGGATGAGTTCTGGGATGTGTTGCGGCACGGCCGGGATGCGATATCCGAGGTGCCGCGGGACCGCTGGGACGTCGACGAATTCTTCGACCCGGAACCGGGCGCACCGGGCAAGGTCGTGACCCGTCGTGCCGGATTCGTCGATGACGTGACGGGCTTCGACGCGCCGTTCTTCGGCATGTCGACGCGCGAGGTCAGATTGATGGACCCGCAACACCGGATCTTGCTGGAGACGGCATGGCGTGCGGTGGAGCATTCGGGCACTGCGCCAACGGCCCTGGCCAACAGCAACACTGGCGTCTTCGTCGGTCTGGCGACCCACGACTACCTCGGAATGGCGTCCGACGAGCTGACTTACCCCGAGATCGAGGCCTACATGGCCATCGGTACCTCGAATGCCGCTGCGGCGGGCCGAATCAGCTATCGACTCGGGCTGCAGGGTCCCGCGGTCGCCGTCGACACGGCGTGCAGCTCGTCGCTGGTGGCGATCCATCAGGCCTGCCAAGCGCTTCGCCTCGGCGAATGCGACCTCGCGCTGGCCGGGGGGGCGAACGTTCTGCTCACGCCGGCAACCATGATCACGTTCTCCAGTGCTCACATGCTCGCGCCGGACGGCCGGTGCAAGACATTCGACGCGGCCGCCGACGGCTATGTTCGGGGCGAGGGATGCGGCGTCATCGTGATCAAGCGCCTGGACGACGCGATTCGCGACGGTGACCGGATTCGGGCTGTGATCCGCGGCAGCGCGATCAACCAGGACGGTGCATCGGGTGGATTGACGGTGCCGAACGGCGTTGCCCAGCAACGGGTCATCGCCGAGGCGTTGAAGCGCGCCGACCTCCAACCCCGCGACGTCGGGTACTTGGAAGCGCACGGCACCGGGACATCGCTGGGCGACCCCATCGAGGCCCAGGCCGCCGGTGAGGTGCTCGGCGCCGGCCGCGAACCCAACCAACCGCTGCTGATGGGGTCGGTGAAGACCAACATCGGTCACCTGGAAGCGGCCGCGGGTATCGCCGGTGTGATCAAAGTCATTCTCTCGCTCGAGAACGAGCTGCTGCCGCAGCACCTCCACTTCGAGAACCCGTCGCCGCACATTCCCTGGGACCGCCTTGCGGTGCGGGTGGTCGACGAGGCCACTGCCTGGGAACGCAACGGTCGGCCGCGCATTGCCGGGGTCAGCTCTTTTGGGTTCGCGGGGACCAACGCGCACGTCATTGTCTCCGAAGCGCCACCGCACGCGGCAGCACCGCTGGCCGCACCGGTTCCGGTCGAGCAGCCCGGGGACCGACGGTTGCGCATTCTTCCGCTCTCGGCCCGAACCCCCGCCGCATTGGTGCGGCTCGCCGGCGAGTACCGCAGCTGGTTGAGCACCCACCCGCAGGCCTCCCTGGCCGACGTGTGCTTCACCGCGGGCACGGGGCGAGCGCACTTGGAGCACCGCGCCGCGCTGGTGGTTAACTCGCGAGAATCCGCGATGGAGCTCCTCGGCGCACTCGCCGACGACCGGCCGGCGCCCGGTTTGTTCCGCGGCGAATCCCATGACACCCCGAAGACCGCGTGGCTGTTCACCGGGCAGGGCAGCCAATACCCCGGCATGGCCCGGGAGTTGTTCGACACCGAGCCGGTGTTCGCCGAGACGCTGAACCGCTGCGCGGCAGCGGTCGCTTCGATTCTCGAAAAGCCGTTACTGGACGTTGTTTTCGATATCGACGGCCCCGATGGCGAAGCGACGCTGCGGCAGACCTCTTACGCACAGCCCGCCTTGTTCGCGGTGGAGATGGGCCTGGCCCGGCTGTGGCAGTCGTGGGGCTTCGAGCCGGACGTCGTGCTCGGCCACAGCGTCGGCCAGTATTCGGCGGCCTGCGTCGCGGGCGTCGTCGGTCTCGAGGATGGCGCGGTGCTGATGGCCGAACGCGGCCGCCTCTTCGCGAGCTTGCCCGAAGGTGGCCGGATGGTCGCAGTGTTCACCGCCGCCGAGCGTGTCGAGAACCTGACCAATGACTTCCCGAGCCTGTCGGTCGCCGCCTACAACGGCGCGAATACCGTATTGTCAGGGCCTGCAGCGGATTTGGAACTAGCCGTTGCGGGACTGGCTGCCGACGGTGTCCGGTGCGAGTGGCTCGACACCAGCCACGCGTTCCACTCGGCGCTGCTCGACCCGATTCTGGACGAATTCGAGTCGTTTGCGGATCGGTTCGATTACGGTGCACCACAACGGATGTTGATTGACAACCGAACCGGCGCCGCGCTCGGCCGCAGCGTGAAGCTCGACGGTGCCTACTGGCGGCGGCACGCACGCCAACCGGTGCAATTCGCCAAAAGCGCGCACACCCTCGCCGGGCTCAATTGCAAGGTCTTGCTCGAGGTCGGCCCACGACCGGTGCTCACCGCCGCGGCGCTGAGCTGCTGGCCCGAGCCGGCCACCGCGCCGCGGGCGATCGCATCGTTGCGGCGCAACACCGCCGACCACCGACAAATCACCGAAGCCGTTGCCGAGGCGTACGTGTTGGGCCACCTGCCCGAATTCGCCGCCTTGCGGCAGGCGCAGGCGCGCAAACTGGATCTGCCCACCTATCCGTTTGAGCGTCGCCAATATTGGTTCCGCGACGACCGCGACCGCCCCGACCACCAGCAGCAGCCCGGCGGCCCACCTACCGAAGCCGTCCGTCTGCTCGAGGACGGCCGGATCGAGGAACTGGCGGCCCTGCTCGACGCCGACGGCGACGATCCTCAAATCCTGCGCGTGCTGACGAAGCTTGCGGCACAACATAATCAAGAACGAACTACCCGATCTATCGCCGACGACCGTTACGAGATTCGGTGGGAGAAAGTGCCCGCTGCGCCGTCCCGCGCGCAAGCCGGCGAGGAGCTGCTGCTGATCGGTGAGGACTCTCCGGCCCTGCAGCCGTTGGTCGACGAACTCGTCGCCCGCGGACAGCGGTATCGGTTCCTCGGGTTGCCGATGTCCGACGCCGAGGAGGATCAGTTCGCCGATGCGTTGCGCGCTGCGGCACAGGCGGATTCGGCGCTGCGCATTGTCAGCGTTGCGGCGGTGGATGCGGATCTGGGTGGGCAGGCCGCGTCGTCGATGCAGTCACTGTTGCGGATGCAACACCGGATCCTGGGCGGAACGCGGCGCCTTTTCCGTGCCGCCGTCGCCGCCGACCTGCGCGCCCCCATTTGGCTGGTAACGCGCGGCGCGCAGCGGGTCACTGACGGGGACACCGTGGTGCCGGAGCAGAGCTCGCTGTGGGGATTCGGGCGTGCCGCGTCGCTGGAACATCCGCAGCTGTGGGGCGGACTGGCGGATCTGGCCGACGGCACCGTCGACGAGTGGGCCCGTCTCCTCGGCCGGATCTCGACGTCGCAGGATTCGGCGTCGCGTGAAGACCAAGTGGCGCTGCGCGATCAAACCGTCTACGTGCCGCGGCTGGTTCGACGGGACCCACAGCCGAGCGGAACTCCGCTGGAAATACGTGCTGATGCAACGTATTTGGTGACCGGAGGGCTGGGTTCGATCGGACTGGAGATCGCCGGCTACCTGGCCGCCCAAGGCGCCAAGCATCTCGTTCTGACCAGCCGTCGTTCGCCTGGCGAAGCCGCGCAAAAGCGCATCGACGCACTGGCTGCCCAGCATGGCTGCCAGATCCGAGCCATCGCCGCCGATGTCGCCGACGCGCACGACGTCACCCGGCTGTTGGCCGGTCTGCAGCCGCCGTTGGCCGGCATCGTGCACGCCGCCGGTGAGATCGGCACCACCCCGCTGAGTGACCTCGATGACGCCGAAGTCGACCGCGTCTTCGCCGGGAAAGTCTGGGGTGCTTGGCATCTGAGCGAGGCGGCGGCCGACCTGCGGCTCGATTTCTTCCTCAGCACGTCCTCGATCGCGTCGGTATGGGGCGGATACGGTCAGACCGCCTACGGCGCGGCCAACGCGTTCCTCGACGGGCTGGCCTGGCGCCTGCGCGAACGAGGCGTCTCGGGGACAAGCGTCAACTTCGGTCCCTGGTCGGCGGGTATGGCCGACGCCCAGTCCCGTGCGCGACTGGATAAGCGCGGGATCCGTACGCTGTCGCCCGCCGATGCGCTGGCGGGGCTGGCCGATGCCGCCGCGTCGTCGTCGGCGCAGGGCGTGGTGGCCCGGATCGACTGGGCCCGCTTCCTGCCGCTCTACGAGCAGGCCGGCCGACGGGCGTTTTTGACGGAGTTGGAGCGCGAGGTGCCCGGTGCGGTGCCGCCCGTGACGGCGTCGGGGAAGACCGAACTCGTCGAGCAACTGACCAACGCCCCACTGCAGCAACGTAAGCGGCTGCTCACCGATTACCTGCGTGACGCGGTCGCCGAGGTGACGCGGGTCGATGTCGCGGAGATCCGCGAGGACGCGGGTTTCTTCGACCTCGGCATGGACTCACTGATGGCCGTCGAATTACGGCGCCGGATCGAGCACGGGGTCGGCCGGGAGATTCCCATCACCCTGGTGATGGATCACCCGCGGCTGTCCGACGTGGCCGACTACCTGCTCGGCGATGTTCTCGAGCTCAGCGTGCAGTCGTCGCCTCGGCCGGTGGCAGCGGTGACGACGCGCACGGACGAACCGATCGCGATCGTCGCGGTGTCGTGCCGATTCCCCGGCGCGCCCGACCCGGAAGCCTTCTGGGAGTTGCTGTCCAGCGGTGTCGATGCGATCCGGGAAGTTCCGGAGGACCGCTTCGACATCGACGAGTTCTACGATCCGGACCCCGAGACACCGGGCAAGACCTACACGCGCTTCGGCGGATTCCTCGACGAGATCGACGGATTCGATCCGGAATTCTTCGGCATCTCACCGCGCGAGGCGGTTTGGATCGAACCGCAGCAGCGACTAATGCTCGAAACCGTTTGGGAGGGGCTGGAACGCGCCGGGTACGCGCCGGGTGCGTTACGTGGCAGCCGAACCGGCGTCTTCGCGGGGGTGGCCGCCAACGAGTATGCGCACCTGCTGTCCGCGGAGCCGATCGACAAGATCGAGCCGTACTTCATCACCGGCAATGCGCTCAATGCCATTGCCGGCCGGGTCGCCTTCGCGCTCGGGCTCGAAGGGCCCGCGGTGGCCGTCGATACCGCGTGCAGTTCGGCCCTGGTTGCCGTGCATCAGGCGTGCCAGGCATTGCATGCCGGTGACTGCGACCTCGCGTTGGCCGGCGGCGTGAACGTGCTGCTTTCTCCGGTGACCGTGATTGCGGCCTCGCGCGCCCGGATGCTGTCGCCGGTCGGCCGATGCAAGACCTTCGATGCCTCCGCCGACGGCTACGTGCGCAGTGAAGGCTGCGGAATTCTGGTGCTCAAGAGGCGCAGCGACGCGGAGCGCGACGGCGATCGGGTCCTCGCCGTCATTCCGGGCAGCGCGGTCAACTCCGATGGCGCTTCAAGTGGTCTGACGGTACCCAATGGTGGTGCGCAGCAACGACTCATCGGGGCGGCGCTGAGCCGCGCCGGTCTGGTGGGCGGGGATGTCGACTACCTCGAGGCGCACGGAACCGGTACCCCGCTGGGTGATCCTATCGAGGTGCAGGCGGCCGCGGCCGTATACGGAGGTTCGCGCAGCGCGGACCGGCCGTTGCTGATGGGATCGGTGAAGACCAATATCGGACACACCGAGTCGGCATCGGGCGCGGCGGGTCTGATCAAGGTCGTGCTGTCCCTTCAGCACGAATTGCTGCCGCAGAGCTTGCATTTCGACACACCGTCGCCGCATATCCCATGGGAGTCGTTGCCGGTGCGGGTGGTGGACGAGTCGACCCCGTGGCAGGCCAACGGCAGGCCGCGGCGCGCCGGCGTGAGCTCCTTCGGGTTTACCGGCACCAACGCACACGTGTTGATCGAGGAGGCGCCGGCCTGCACCGGATCGGCCGTCGAAGACCCGTCGGACTCGGCGGACGACGCCGCGGTCGTCGACAGCGGCGAGGTCAATGTGCTCGCGTTGTCCGCCCGATCACCGGAAGCGCTGGTGGCGTTGGCGCAACGCTATGAGGCGTGGCTGAGTGCCCACCCGGATGCGGACCTCGCCGATGTGTGCCTCACCGCGGGCACGGGTCGTTCGCATTTCGAGCACCGCGCTGCGCTGGTCGTCGATTCGATCGAGGGCGCGCGTGAGGGCCTGGCCGAACTGGCCGAGAACCGCCTGCGGCCCGGCGTAGTCCGTGGTGAGCACGCCCACCACCCGACAACGGCGTGGTTGTTCACCGGGCAAGGCAGCCAATATCCCGGTATGGCACGCGAATTGTTCGACACCGAGCCAGTTTTCGCCGACACCGTGACACGGTGTGCGGCCGCGATCGAGGATATGCTGCCCCGCCCGTTGCTGGAGGTGCTGTTCGCCGCGGATAGGGAAGCCGGAGAAGCGGTGCGGCACACGTCGTTCGCCCAGCCGGCGCTTTTCGCCATCGAGATGGGCCTGGCGAGGCTATGGCAGTCCTGGGGCGTCGAGCCTGACGTGGTGCTGGGGCATAGCGTGGGCCAGTACGCGGCGGCCTGTGTGGCCGGCGTCTTCAGCCTCGAGGACGGCGCGCGGCTGATGGCCGAACGTGGCCGGATGTTCGGCAGTCTGCCCGAAGGCGGGCGAATGGTGGCCGTGTTCACCGACGCCAAGCAGGCCGAGCAGATCGCCGGCGAGTTCCCGCGGGTGTCGGTCGGCGCTTACAACGGACCCAACACGGTGCTCTCGGGTCCGGGCGACGATCTCGAACAGATCGTCGCCAAGTTCAGCGACGAGGGGGTTCGCTGCACCTGGCTGGACACCAGCCACGCCTTCCACTCCGAACTGCTGGATCCGGTGCTCGACGAATTCGAGTTGTACGCAGCGCAATTCGAATTTGCCGCACCGACGTTGCCGTTGGTCTGCAACCGCACCGGCGCCGTGCTCACGGCCCAGACCCCGCTCGATGCCCAGTACTGGCGGCGACATTCCCGCCAGCCGGTGCAGTTCGCCGAAAGCGTGCGCACCGTGGCGGCGCTCGGCTGCTCGGTGGTGATGGAGATCGGCCCGCAACCGGTGTTGACCGCGGCCGCGGTGCAGGTCTGGCCGGAGCACCTGGCCGCACCGCGCGCGATCGTCTCGCTGCGTAAGGGCGTGGCCGACCGGCGCCAGATCGCCGACGCGCTGGCCGCGGCGTACGTCGGTGGGCACCGCCCCGATTTCGCTGCGCTGCATCGGCCGAACGGTCGCCGACTCGAATTGCCCACCTATCCGTTCCAGCGCCGCCGGTTCTGGCCCAAGTCGTCCGGAATCGCGATCGATGGACCGGCCGTGTCCGGAATTCTGGGTAGTGCGAAAGACCTCGCCTCCGGTGACTCCGTCTACACCAGCAGGTTGTCGGTGAAGTCTCAGCCGTGGCTTGCCGACCACGTCATCTACGGCACCGTCGTCGTCCCCGGGGCGACGTATGCCGCGATGGCGTTGGCCGCGGTCGGTACTCCGGCGCGGGCGAAGGATGTCTTCTTCTACGAGCCGATTATCCTGCCCGAGAAGAGTTCTCGTGAGGTCCAGCTGACACTGCACCCGCACGAGGACGGTGACGGGTGGAAATTCCAGGTACACAGCCGACCGTATGGTGAACGCGGCGCCGAATGGTCGCTGAACGCCGAAGGTGCGGTGGTCGCCGGTGCCGACGGTGAGCCGGAATCCGAAGATGATCCGGTCGACGAAGCGCTCGAGCGGTTGAACCGGATGCGGCCGCAAGAGTTGTTCGAGACCTTCGCCGACCTGGAATTGTCCTGGGGCCCGACCTGGTCGGGTTCGCTGAAGTCGCTGTGGCTCGGTGACGGCGAGGCGATCGGTGACATCGTCGTCGGCGAACAGCTCGCCGAGCAACTCGGGGCCGAGCCGATGCACCCGGTGCTGATGGACCTGTGCACCGGCGTCGCTTTCCCGGCATTCCCGGCACTTCTCGCGGCCGAACAGGGTGTCAACGATCTGTTCCTGCCGCTGCGGTACGGGCAGGTGACCCTGCGGGAGAAGATGCCGCGGCGGTTCTACTGCCGGGCGAAGTGGCATGCCAGCGCGCTGGACAGCGAAACCCAGGTATTCGACCTCGAGTACCTGGACCGAGATGGCCGGCACCTGGGGGGAATTCGCGAGTTCACGGTCAAACGGGCACCCCGCGAAGCCTTGCTGCGCGGCCTGGGTGGCGACGCTACTCGGCTGCTCTACACCCTCGGCTGGCACGAGGTGCCGCTGCCGGTGCCGAGCGACGATGCCGGCAGTGTCAGCGGCACCTGGCTGATCGCCGGATTCGAAGAACTGGCGGGCAAAGTCGCGGGCTGCATTCCCTTCGACCGGAATACTGATCCGGAGCTGCTGGGTGAGCTGTTGGCACAGGCCCACGAGCGTGGTCTGCCGTTCGCCGGAGTCGTCTGGCGCAGCGCCGCGCCCACCGGAACGGAGTCGAGTCCCGAGAGCGCGGCGCGGCTCGAGACGGAGATCGCCAACCTGCTCAGCGCCGTACACACGATGCAACGCGGCGAGGTGAAACTGCCCGGCGGACTGTGGATCACCACCGAACGAGGTGTGGCCACCGAATCCGGCGAGCCGGTTGATCCGGTACAGGCGGCGCTGTGGGGCTTCGGGCGCACCACCATCAACGAGGAACCGGCTCTGCACTGCAAGCTCGTCGACTGTGACGGATCCGAGGAAGCCGTGCAAGCGTTGGCCGGTCTGTTGGCCACCCCGGGCTCGTCCCTCGAGGAGCCGGAACTCGCTTTGCGCCAAGGCAAGCTGCTGGCGTCTCGGTTGTTGCCATGGTCGCGCAGCGGTCATCTCACGGTGCCTCGCTCGTCGGACTATATCCTGGCGCCCACCGAACGCGGCGCGATCGACAACCTGCGGCTGACCGAGGCGGAGGTATCGGCGCCGGACGAGGGCTACGTGCAGGTTCGGGTGGAGGCCGCCGGCCTCAACTTCCGGGATGTGCTCAACGTCCTTGGCCTTTACCCGGGTGATCCGGGCCCGATCGGCGGCGACTTCGCCGGGACGGTCACCCAATTGGGCGGCGGCGTCACCGGACTCGAGGTGGGCCAGCGCGTCTACGGCTTCATGCAGGGTGCGTTCGCCAGCCGGTTCAATGTGCCGGCCCAGTTGCTGGCGCCGATTCCCGACGGGGTGGGGGCGGTGGCCGCGGCGACCATTCCCGCTGCGGCATTGACGGTCCGGCTCGCGTTCGACTGGGCGCAGGTGCAGCCCGGCGATCGGGTGCTCATCCACGCAGCCAGTGGTGGTGTCGGCTTGGCAGCGATCCAGATGGCACAGCAGTGCGGTGCCACCGTCTTCGCCACCGCCAGCACCTACAAGCGCGCGACGCTGCGCAAGCTGGGCGTGCAGTACGTGTACGACTCGCGCACTACGGATTTCGCCGACCAGATCCTCGCGGACACGGACGGTGCCGGGGTCGACGTGGTGCTCAACAGCCTGACGAACGAAGGATTCCTCGAAGCGACCGTGCGGGCCACCGCGCAGAATGGCCGGTTCGCCGAGATCGCCAAGCGTGACATCTGGACGCCCGAGCAGATGGCGCAGGTCCGCCCCGATATCGCCTACGAGATTGTGGCGCTGGACACGGTGACCTTCCAGGAGCCCGAGCGTATTCGTGGCTTGTTGACCGAGGTGTCGGAGGGACTGGGCAAGGGGGAGTGGGCGCCACTGCCCGCCGAGATCTACCCGCTCACCGAGGCGAGGGCCGCGTTCCGGCGCATGCAGCAGGCCCGGCACATCGGAAAGATCGTGGTGCAGATACCGAATCCGCTTGCGCCACGGACAGATCGAAGCTACCTGATCACCGGCGGACTTGGAGCCATCGGCCTGCACACGGCGTCGTATCTGGCCCAACTCGGTGCCGGTGACATCGTGTTGACCAGCCGGCGCCAACCCGATGTGGACGCACAACGCGCAATCGAGGAGATCGCCGAGCGCTTCAAATGCCGCGTCCATGTCTTCGCGGCCGACGTCAGCGACGAGTCCGAGGTTGAGAAGCTGCTGGAGCGGATTCGCGCGGAACTGCCACCGCTCGCGGGTGTGGCGCATCTGGCCGGGGTGCTCGATGACGCGCTGCTGTCTGCACAGAGCCTGGAGCGATTCCGGACGACGTTGGCGCCCAAGGCGTTCGGTGCCTGCCACTTAGACAGGCTGACGAAGGACGACGAGCTGGACTTCTTCATCGTGTCCTCTTCGGTGTCCAGCTTGTTCGGGTCGCCCGGTCAGTCCAACTACGCGACGGCCAACGCCCTGCTCGACGGTTTGGTCGCGCAACGAAGGGCGCAAGGCCTGCCCGCCACGGGTGTCAACTTCGGCCCCTGGGCCCAGGGCGGCATGGCCTCGTCGGAGGCCGCAATCGCGAATATCACCGCGCAAGGCCTGATTCCGCTGGAACCCTCGGCGGCGCTGAGCGCGCTGGCCGAAGTCGTCGCGAACGGGACCGGCCAGGCCACCGTCCTCAAAGCCAACTGGCAGCGTGCCGCGAAGGTGCTGGGCAGTTCGCGCCCACCGATTCTCGACCTCGTATTGCCCAGTGCCGTCGGGGAAGTCACCGGTGACAGTGAGCTGCTCAAGCAGCTGATGGAGATACCCGTGCCGCAGCGCGCGGGCTTCGTGACCGAGTTCCTGCAACGCGAGGTGCAGCATTTCCTGCGGCTCGCGCAGCCGCCGGCGGCGACCAGTCGGTTCCTGGACCTGGGCACGGATTCGCTGATGGCGATCGAACTGCGCAACCGACTGCACAGTCAGTTCGGTGGCAAGTTCACGATCAACGCCACCGCGGTTTTCGACTATCCGACCATCGGTGGTCTCGCCGAGTACCTGGTGGCTCAGCTGCCCGACGCGGAATCGCCGGTCGGACAGGCGGAGTCGAGCACCGAACAGGTCGCGGGGGCAGAGGCGGTCGCGGGGCCGGAGGCGAGCTGAGTCCGGCGGGTCAGCCGCTGATATCGAATCCGGCGACGACCCTGGTCGGGTTGACCCGCACCACCAGTTCGCCGGCCGAGGAGTTACGCCGACCGAGCTCCTCGGCACGCTCGGCGCCCATGTAGCGGCCGCCGGTGCGGGTCGCGATGTCCAGCACGTCGGCCGGATCCTCGCTCACCGTCGCTTCTTTTATCCCAGCCCTGCACCTGTACGAAGGAGTAGGGCTGGTGCGGATCGTCGACACAGATCACGACGCGCGAATCACGAGCCAGCGCTAGCCCTTTCGACGTGTCACGGCCGGTGTTGGACGCCAGTTGCCCATCGTCGACGACGAACCACACCGGGGCGACCAGCGGCCTGCCGTCGGCGGCCACATACCCCAGCATCCCGGTGCGGGTGCCGGCGGAGAGGAACTCGACGACTCTGTCGGACAGCTCGGCCATCCGCTAGAGCCGGGCCAGGTCGTAGTCGCCGAGGTGGTCGATCAGGTTGTGCATGTGATCACCCGAGGTGCCCAGGGTGTGCTCGATGGCAGTGAGCCGAGCGGCGTAGTGGCTCACCGGATATTCGGCGGTAACTCCGATTCCACCGTGCATCTGGATCGACTCCTGCGCGATGTGTCGGCCCGACCGGCCGATCTGCACCTTGGCCCGCGACGCGATCAGCGGGTCGAGGTTGCCGTCGGCGATCGACATCGCCGCGTACAGGCTCATGCTGCGCGCCATCTCGAGCGAGACGTACATGTCGGCGGCTCGCTGCGTAAGCGCCTGGAACTTGTTGAGCGTGACGCCGAACTGCTTGCGCGTCTTGAGGTAATCGGTGGTCAGCCGCACCGCTTCCTCCATCGCCCCGACCGCCTCGGCGCACAGCGCCGACTGGATGCGAACGAGGGCGCCGCTGATGGCACCCGACGCGTCGACGGCGTCACCCAACGGCTCGGCGGCCGCGCCGTCCAAATCGACCTGCGCACCGCGCTGTCCGTCGAAGGTGCGGTAGGGATGACGGGTGACTGACGTGTTGTCTGAGCCGGCGTCGACCAGGAACAGGCCGGTGCCGCCGTCCGGCAATGCGGCGCTGACCACCAGCGCATCGGCGCAGTCACCGGCAAGAACCGGGTTCTTGCGTCCGGTCAACGTCCACGAATCACCTTGCCGCGCAGCCTGAGTCGTGACCGTTGCGGTCGGCGTGCGATGTCCCGGCTCCAGGTGGGCGAAGGCCAGTAGCCGTTGGCCCGCCGCGACGTCGTCGAGTTGTTCTTTCTGTGCGTCGGTGCCCAGTTCGGCGATCAGCGCACCCGGCGCCAGCGCGGCGTGCAGGATCGGTTCGGGGGCCAACCGGCGCCCGGCCTCGGCGAGCACGACCATGATCTCGATCTGGCCGGCTTCGTCCGGGTCGAAGCCCAGGCCCAGGATCCCGGTGTCGGCGAGCTGACTCCAGACCTCACGGCTCCAGCCGAGATCACTGCCGATGACCTTGATGCGGCTCTCCGGGTCGTAGGTGCGGGACAGCAGATCGCGGGTCGTGTCGCGCAGCAGGCCCTGCTCGTCGGTCAACTGAAAGTCCATGGCTGCCTCACAATCCCAGAATGGTGGACGCGATGATGTTGCGCTGCACCTCGCTACTGCCGCCATAGATCGACGTCTTGCGGTAGTTGAGGTAGCGCGGCGCACTGTGTTGTGCCCAGTCCGGAGACGCGATGCCGTCCCCATCGGCGGGCAGCGCGTCCGGGCCGGCGACCTCGACAAGGAGCTCGGTGGCGATCTGCTGCAACTGGCTGCCGCGCAGCTTGAGCACCGACGACGCCGGGTTGGGTTGGCCGTCCGCGGAATCCGTCACCACTCGCGACTGCGTGAGTTCCAGTGCCAGCAGCTCATTTTCGGCCTCCGCCAGCCGGGCCGCGAACAGCGGATCGGCGATGATGCCGGTCTCGGTGGCGAACTTCTTCACCTCGGCGAGGCGCACTTTGGTACGTCCGACGCCGGCGATGCCGGTGCGCTCGTTGCCCAGCAGGAACTTCGCGTAAGTCCAACCCTTATTCTCTTCTCCGACAAGCTGATTGGCGGGCACCCGGACATCTTCGAAGAACAACTCGTTGACCTCGTGGCCGCCGTCGATCGTCTTGATGGGCCGTACGGTGATGCCCGGCGTCTTCATGTCGAAGAGCAGGAACGAGATGCCGGCCTGGCGCTTGGGCGCCTGCGGGTCGGTGCGGACCAGGCAGAAGATCCAGTCGGCGTACTGGCCGAGCGTGGTCCAGGTCTTCTGTCCGTTGACGACGTAGCTGTCGCCGTCGCGCACCGCAGTGGTGCGCAGCGACGCGAGATCGGAGCCGGCTTCGGGCTCGGAAAAGCCCTGGCACCACCAGATGTCGAGGCTGGCCGTGGGCGGCAGGAAGCGCTCCTTGATCTCCTGAGACCCGAATTCGGCGATCACCGGGCCCACCATCTTGGTGTTGAAGTTCAACGGCTCCGGGACACATGCCAGCTGCATCTCGTCGGCCCAGATCTGGTGCTGGGTGGGCGTCCAGTCCTTGCCGCCCCAGTCCACCGGCCAGCTCGGTACGGCCAGACCGTGCTCGTGCAGGATCTTGTGGCTGGTGACCACGTCGTCGTGCACCACCTCCGCCGAGCCCCGGCGTACCCGGTCGCGCGCGTCTTGCGGGATCTTGGTCGTGAAAATGGTGCGGAGCTCGTCGCGGAACGCGGCTTCCTCCGGCGTCAGCGCCAGTTGCATGCAGACTCCTTTGCCTGGGTTGAGCGTGGCGACCGCTGTTCCGACGGAATGGGCGCCCCGTCCGGTCGTGCGCTCCGAGTTCCATCTTGACCCATCCGGGGCTGTGCTTGTGCACAGCCTCCGGTTAATCCACAGCGTGCGGTGGAGACGGCGCCGGGCGGAACCGTGCGGGCGGTCGGCGCACCTACCGTCGGGCGCATGCGAACAGAACTTCCCGCCGAGCGGTTACACCGGCGCCTCGGCGCCGACCCCGATGCCGATTCGGATGCCGAGGAGCCGGGCCAGGACGAACCGGACGAGGACCAGAACTCGTTGCTGCCGCGTTGGCTTCCCGCCGTGTCGGAGAGCGGGAACTGGCGGGCCCGGCTGCGTGCCGATCCGGGCCGCGCCGGTGCGATCGCGTTGGCCGTGATTGCAGCCCTGGCCGTGCTGATCACGATATTCACGCTGGTTCGCGACCATCCCACACCGGTGATGTCCGCAAAGCTGCCCCCGGTCGAGAAGGCGTCCACGCCGAGCCCTAGGTCCTCAGCGACTCCCGGTCCGGACCGGCCGGTGGTGGTCAGTGTGGTGGGCCTGGTGCACAAGCCGGGTCTGGTGACGTTGACCCCGGGTGCGCGGATCGCCGATGCGTTGCAGGCCGCCGGCGGTGCCCTGGACGGCGCCGACACGATCGGCCTGAACATGGCCCGCCCACTCGGTGACGGTGAGCAGATTGTCGTCGGGCTGGCACCGGTGTCCGGGCAGCCGACCGCGCTGGGCAGCTCGGTCACGCCCGGCTCGTCGCCGTCCGCGAAGACGCCGGTGCCGACGGGGTCGGTCAAGGCCTCCGGGCGGCCGAAGGCGGGCGAGGTGCTCGACCTGAATACCGCGACCGTGGAGCAATTGGACGATCTGCCCGGGGTCGGCCCGGTCACCGCCGCCGCGATCGTGAGCTGGCGGCAGGCCAACGGCAGGTTCACCAGTGTCGACCAGCTCGCCGACGTCGATGGCATCGGGCCGTCTCGGCTGGATAAGCTGCGCGCCCTGGTTCGTGTCTGACGCGCCGGTGCGGGCGCTGTCGGAGCTCGCCCGCCTCGATGTACGGTTGGTCCCCGCCGCACTCACCGGCTGGATCGTCACCGCGTCGGGCATCGTGTGGCCCGTCGGCCGTGTGCTGGCGTGGTGCTGCGTCGCACTGGTCGCCGCGGCCGCAGCGCTGGCCTGGCGAGGGGCACGACAAGCCGCCCGCCACCGGCGGCTGCGGGCCGTCGCTGCCGGTCTGGTGGCGATCGGAGCGGTCGGCTCCGGATTCGGATTCGCGATCGCACTGCGCGCCGACGCGGTGGCTCGGCATCCGATGACCGCGGCGTTCGGGACGGTCGCCCCGGTGACCGTGACGCCCAGTGAGAGCGCGCTGTCGTTGGGCGCGGGCCGGCTGATGTTTCGTGCCACCCTGCAACGGCTGCGCGACGACGCGATATCGGGCCGGGTAATCGTTTTCGCGCGAGCATCGGACTTCGATGTGATGGTGGGCCAACCGGTGCGGTTCTCCGCGCGGATCAGTCGCCCCACTCGCCACGACTTGACCGTCGCGGTGCTCAACGCGGCGGGCCGGCCCGTCCCGGGCCGGGCGGGGGCGGTGCAGCGGGCCGCGCACGTGGTGCGCGGCCGCTTTGCCGCCACCGCGCACGAAGTGCTGCCCGCCGCGCAGGCGGCGATGCTGCCGGCGCTGGTCCTGGGCGACACCTCGGCGCTCACCGCCGACACCGGCCGCGAATTCCGGGCGGCCGGCATGACGCACCTGACGGCCGTCTCGGGAGCCAACGTCACGATCGTGTGCGCCGCGGTGCTGTTCTCGGCGAGGCTCATCGGTCCGCGAGCGGCGGTGCTGCTCGCGGGTGTGGCATTGGTGGCGTTCGTGATCGTCGTCCAACCGACCGCCAGCGTGTTGCGGGCGGCGGTGATGGGCGCCATCGCGCTGGCGGGGATGTTGACTGCACGCCGGCGGCAAGCGATTCCGGCGCTGTCGGCCACGGTGCTGCTGTTGCTTGCCCTCGCTCCCCAGCTCGCTGTCGATGCCGGCTTCGCGCTGTCGGTGCTGGCGACCGGCGCGCTGGTGGTCATCGCGCCGGTCTGGTCGCGTCGGCTGGCGGCCAAGGGTTGTCCCAAGCCGCTCGCGGATGGACTCGCTGTTGCGGTCGCCGCGCAGCTGGTCACCGCGCCCCTGGTTGCCGGCATCTCGGGGCGCTTCAGCCTGGTGGCCGTGGCCGCCAACCTGGCCGCCGCGCCGGTCATCGCACCCATCACCGTGCTGGGCAGCGCGGCGGCCGTCATGTGCGTGTTCTGGCTGCCGGGGGCGCAGCTGCTGATGCGTTTCACCGGCCCGGAGGTGTGGTGGGTGTCCGCGGTGGCGCACATCGCGGCCGGGGCGCCCGCGGCGACCGTGCCGGTACCCGATGGCCTGGCCGGCGTGCTGCTGGTTGGCTGCGCCACCGCGCTGCTACTCGCGCTCGCGGTGCTGCTGTGGCGACGGCCCTGGTTTCGCGCGTCGACCCGGGTGGCCGGGCTGCTCGCGGTGCTGTGTGCGCTGGCCTGGTCGGCGTCGGAGCTGCTGGATCCCCGAGCGGATTGGTCGGCCCTTCGTGACACCATCGTGGGGTGAGTGAGGCGTCGCCGTTGCACCTGGTCCTGGGAGACGAGGAACTACTGGTCGAGAGGGCCGTGGCGGACGTGCTGCGGGCGGCACGCAAGCGTGCCGGTAGTGACGACATCCCGGTCAACCGCATGCGGGCCGGCGACGTCAGCACCTTCGAGCTCGCCGAGTTGCTCAGTCCGTCGCTGTTCGCCGACGAACGCATCGTGGTGCTGGAGGCCGCGGCCGAAGCGGGCAAGGACGCGGTCACGATGATCGCCGCGGCCGCCGCGGACCTGCCGCCGGCCACGATGCTGGTGGTGGTGCATTCGGGCGGCGGGCGCGCCAAGGCGCTGGCCGACCAGCTGAAGTCGTTGGGCGCCGAGGTGCATCCCTGCGCACGGATCACCAAGCTGAGCGAACGCATCGACTTCATCCGCAAGGAGTTCCGCGCGCTGCGAGTCAAGGTCGACGAGGACACCGTCACCGCCCTGTTGGACGCCGTCGGCTCCGACGTTCGCGAGCTCGCCTCGGCGTGCTCGCAGCTGGTTGCGGACACCGGCGGTGAGGTCGACGAGGCCGCGGTGCGCCGCTACCACAGCGGCAAGGCGGAGGTGAAGGGCTTCGATATCGCGGATAAGGCCGTGGCCGGCGATGTCGCGGGCGCTGCCGAGGCACTGCGGTGGGCAATGATGCGCGGCGAGCCGCTGGTGGTGCTGGCCGACGCACTGGCCGAAGCCATCCACACCATCGGTCGGGTCGGGCCGCTTTCCGGCGACCCGTACCGGCTGGCCGGGCAGCTGGGGATGCCGCCCTGGCGGGTGCAGAAGGCTCAGAAGCAGGCCCGGCGCTGGTCGCGCGACAGTGTGGCAACCGCGATGAAAGTGGTCGCCGAACTCAACGCCGACGTCAAGGGTGCCGCCGCGGACGCCGACTACGCGTTGGAGTCAGCGGTCCGAAAGGTAGCGGAACTGGTCGCCGACCGGGCCCGATAGCCCAGGGCTCAGATCTTGTTGAGGGAACGCGCCAGCGCCGACTTCTTGTTCGCGGCCTGGTTCTTGTGGATTACGCCCTTGGTGGCCGCCTTGTCCAGCTTGCGGTTGGTCGACACCAGCAACTCCGCGGCCTTGTCCTTGTCACCGGCTTCGGCCGCCTCGCGGAACGCGCGCACGGCGGTGCGCAGCGACGACTTCACCGACTTGTTGCGCAGTCGGGCGCGCTCGTTGGTCTTGATGCGCTTCTGCTGCGACTTGATGTTGGCCACGCGGAACTTTCCTTCGTCGTCTCTGGTGTTTGCAAGTATTCGTCTCGGGGGGCGCCCCACACCCGATTGCGACTGCTCAGGTTAGCAGTCGGTTACGTTTTCTCCCAAAACGGGAACTCGTGGCCTGCCATAACGTCGATTTGAGGCAGCATCCTAAAAGTGAGTCTTGCGAACCAGGTTGAAACAGCCAGGCGGGGTTCGCGCGGCGCTGCACAGGCGCCGGCGCGGTCCGAGCGCATCTTCCGCGGGTACAACTCGTCGGACGCCTACGAAATGGCCTTCGACGAGATGTTCGACGCGCAGGGCAACGTGCGTGGCCCGTATAAGGGCATCTACGCCGAACTGGCGCCGTCGGACGCGTCGGACCTGCGAGCCCGCGCCGACGCGCTGGCCCGAGCGTTCATCGACCAGGGCATCACGTTCTCCTTATCGGGCCAGGAAAGGCCGTTTCCGCTGGACCTGGTGCCGCGGGTGATCTCCGCGGCCGAATGGAACCGACTCGAGCGTGGCATCGTCCAACGGGTCAAAGCCCTGGAGATGTACCTCGACGACATCTACGGCGATCAGGAGATCCTCAACGACGGCGTGATTCCGCGCCGTCTGGTCACCTCCTGCGAGCACTTTCACCGTCAGGCTGTCGGCATCGTCCCGCCCAACGGTGTGCGTATCCACGTCGCCGGCATCGACCTGATCCGCGACGAGAAAGGCACCTGGCGGGTCCTCGAGGACAACCTGCGCTCCCCGTCGGGCGTGTCGTATGTGATGGAGAACCGGCGCACGATGGCGCGGGTCTTCCCGAACCTGTTCGCCACCCACCGGGTGCGTGCGGTCGACGACTACGCTTCGCACCTGTTGCGAGCACTGCGCAATTCCGCGGCGACCAACGAGGCCGACCCGACCGTGGTGGTGCTGACCCCCGGCGTCTACAACTCCGCCTACTTCGAGCATTCGCTGCTCGCCCGTCAGATGGGCGTCGAACTGGTCGAGGGCCGCGACCTGTTCTGCCGCGACAACCAGGTGTACATGCGCACCACCGAGGGGGAGCGCCAGGTCGACGTCATCTATCGGCGCATCGACGACATCTTCCTCGACCCGCTGCAGTTCCGGGCCGACTCGGTGCTGGGGGTGGCCGGCCTGGTCAACGCCGCCCGCGCCGGCAACGTCGTGATCTCCAGCGCGATCGGCAACGGCGTCGGCGACGACAAGCTGGTCTACACCTACGTGCCGACCATGATCGAGTACTACCTCGGCGAGAAGCCGCTGCTGGCCAATGTGGACACCTACCGGTGCTGGCTGGACGACGAACGCGAGGAGGTGCTCGACCGGGTCGACGAGCTGGTCATCAAGCCGGTCGAGGGATCCGGGGGTTACGGCATCGTGTTCGGTCCGGAAGCTTCCGAAAAAGAACTCGCGGCGGTCAGCAAGAAAATCCGTGACGAGCCCCGCAGTTGGATCGCGCAGCCGATGATGGAGCTGTCCACCGTGCCGACGCGGATCGGCAACGCGCTGGCCCCGCGCTACGTCGACCTGCGACCGTTCGCGGTCAATGACGGCGACGAGGTGTGGGTGCTGCCGGGCGGGTTGAGCCGAGTGGCCCTGGTCGAGGGCTCGCGGGTGGTCAACTCCAGTCAGGGTGGCGGCTCCAAGGACACCTGGGTGCTGGCGCCGCGCACATCCGGCGCCGAACGCGAGCTGGGCGCCGCCGAAGTCGTGCGGTCGTTGCCGAAGTCCAGGTCGGATCACGAGGCCGACGACTCGTCGGCCTCGTCGCATCAGCAGCCGCTGCAGGGTGAGCAACCGCAGGAGGAGAAGCGGCCGAAAAAGCAGAAGCAAAAGCAGCAGCAACAACAGCAGAGGACGGTCCGCTGATGTTGGCCCGAAATGCCGAGGCGCTCTACTGGATTGGCCGCTATGTCGAGCGGGCCGATGACACCGCGCGCATTCTGGATGTGGCGCTGCACCAACTGCTGGAGGATTCCAGCGTCGACCCCGACCAGGCCTCCCGGCTGCTGTTGCGGGTGCTCGGCATCGAGGCGCCGGACCACGACTTGGACGTCTGGTCGTTGACCGACATGGTGGCCTACAGCACCGACAACAAGGGCGGTTCCTCGATCGTCGACGCAATTACGGCGGCGCGCGAGAACGCCAAGTCGGCCCGCGAGGTGACGTCCAGCGAAATCTGGGAATGTCTCAACACCACCTACCACGCCCTGTCCGAACGCCAACGTGCCGCCAAACGCCTTGGGCCCCATGAGTTTCTGTCGTTCATCGAGGGCCGGGCCGCGATGTTCGCCGGCCTGGCGGATTCGACTCTTTCGCGTGACGACGGATACCGATTCATGTTGTTGGGCCGCGCCATTGAGCGCGTCGACATGACGGTGCGGCTCTTGCTGTCTCGGGTGGGGGACAGCGCCTCCTCGCCGGCCTGGGTCACCCTGCTGCGCTCGGCGGGCGCTCACGACACCTATCTGCGTACCTATCGCGGGGTGCTGGACGCCGGCCGGGTGGTCGAATTCATGATGCTCGACCGGTTGTTCCCGCGTTCGGTGTTCTACTCGCTCAAGCTCGCCGAGGAGAGCATCGAAGAGTTGGTGCGCAACCCGATGAGCCGGGTGGGGGCCACCGCGGAGGCGCAGCGACTGCTCGGACAGGCCCGCAGCGAACTGGAATTCCTGCCACCGGGCGTATTGCTCGACACGCTCGAGACGCGGCTGGACGGCCTGCAGACAACCTGCCGAGATGTCGGAGATGCGTTGTCGCTGCAGTACTTCCATGTCACGCCATGGGTGGCATGGTCGGATGCGGGCAATAGCGCCAGCCTGGTCGCCCGGAACGGGGATACCTGATGTGGCGGCTGCGCGTGGTGCACACGACCGGGTTCGCCTACCAATCGCCGGTGACCGCGTCCTATAACGAGGCCAGGCTGACCCCGAGTTCGGACACCCGGCAAAACGTCATCCTCAACCGGGTCGAAACCATTCCGGCAACCCGGTCTTACCGCTACATCGACTACTGGGGCACCGCCGTCACCGCGTTCGACTTGCACGCGCCGCACACCGATCTGACGGTGACGTCGTCGTCGGTCGTCGAGACCGAGCAGCCGGAGCCGGCCGCCAAGGACGTCAGCTGGACGGACCTACAGTCCGCCGCGGTGATCGATCGGTTCGACGAATTGCTCCAGCCCACCGACTACACCCCGGCAAGCAAGCGGCTCAGCTCGGTCGGCAAGAAGATCATCAAAAGCCACGAGCCACAGGAAGCCGTGATCGCCGCGGCCAACTGGGTGCACGGCGAGCTGGAATACCTTCCGGGGACCACCGGGGTGCACTCGCCCGGGATCGAGGCGCTCCGGGCGGGCAAGGGCGTCTGTCAGGACTTCGTTCACCTGTCGCTAATGCTGTTGCGCGAGATGGGAATTCCGGCCCGTTACGTATCGGGGTATTTGCACCCCAAACGGAACGCCGTCGTCGGGGACACCGTGGACGGTAGAAGCCACGCGTGGCTCCAAGCCTGGACGGGTGGGTGGTGGAACTACGACCCGACCAACGACACCGAGATCAGCGAGCAATACGTCAGCGTCGGCGTCGGGCGCGACTACACCGACGTGTCCCCGCTCAAGGGCATCTTCTCGGGGCAGGGCGCAACCGACCTCGACGTCGTCGTCGAGGTCACCCGCCTGGCCTAGCGGCATCGGATCGGCGATCGCACGATCGCGCTGCGACTCCGACCTTGCTGCATTACGATGAGCCTCGCCCGCACGGCGCAGCAAAGCTGACGAGTGCAGTTTCAGCCGGGCGATTGGTTCTCGTGATGATCGCTTCGGCGCCGAAGGAGAGTCGTTCATGGCCGAGATGCTCAAGGTCGAGTACGACGAGCTGATGGCCCGGGCGGCCGAACTCGAGGTGCCACTGCCCATTCCGCCGCAGCAGAACGCCCGGCCCCCGTGCGCCATTTCTTTTGTCGAGGATTCCGGCACCCAGCTGGATTATTCTGCCGCCGCGATTCGCGAAAGCATCAAACGTGCCGAGCAGGAATACCTGATACTTGCGGAATCGCTGCGGAACGCGGCGCTGGCCTACGAGGAAGCCGATCAGGCGGCCGCGGACGCGCTCACCGCGGGGTCATCCACCACGCCCGAGTCCGCGAGCACGCCTGCTGCGCAGAAAACCGGCAGGGACGACCAATTCCCGCCACCGCCGGAAACGCCGGGATATGACGGTTATTACGACCTCAGGAAAGCGATCGCGGATATCGAGGCGCCGGATCAAGGCATCGCATACGCCAGATTCGAGGCCGAGTGGAACAACTATGTTTTGGTGCTGCAATCCGCTGCCGTCATGCAGCGGTTCCGGCCATTCGAATATTGGGAAGGCGAGTCCGCGGCCGCGGTCGAAGCCAATTTCGAACAACAGAAGAAATATTTGATCCAGCTGGGCGGCGGCTCGTGCTATCAGATCACCGGTCAATCCAGAGCTGTTTTAGACGCCCACAAATGGGCCGTCACGGTCCACCCCACGTCCTACGACCTCTACATCGCCGACTTCTGGTACGACGAGTACGGAAGGAGGGGAGACATCAACCGGCAGAACGAAATTCTGACGTGGTACGTGGATATGCAGGAAAGGTCGGAGACGGTGCTGGCCGATTACAATCAGCGCGCCGCGTTGCCGCTGGCGCTCGTGTATCCCTCCAATCCGCCGGCCGCGGTCACGATCAAGGCGCCGCTGCAAATACCGGATAACGCCGGGGAAGTCATCCGTGGCGCTATCGGTGGTGTCGTCGACTCGGGGACCGGTGTCGCCAACCCCGGTGCGCTCGCGTCGCAGCTGGGCAACACCAACATCGCGGACACGGTGAGCAGCCTCAGCAACATGGCCTCCAGCCAAACCGACCCGGCCGGTGACCCATTCGCCCAGGCGGCACCGCCACTGCCGACGGGAGTGCCCGGACTCTCGACCGGCGGTGGGGTCAAGCCGGCGTCGTTCGGCGGCGGCGGCATGCCGTCGATGCCGTTGCAGGGCTCGTCGGACGCGGAAGCGGGTTCGGGTGGTTCGACACGACCCGCGGCCGGCGGGGTTGGCGTTGGTCCGGGTGCGGGCGGCGCGGCGGCCGGCCGCGGCGCGATGGGCGGCGGGATGCCGATGGGCGCCGGCGCTAATCAGGGCCAGGGCAAGGACTCCAAGGCCAAGCGCTACGGGGACGAAGAGGACATCTACACCGAGGATCGACCGTGGACTTCGTCGGTCATCGGTGTTCGCCGACGCAACGACACACCCGAGTAATCGTGCGCCGGCGTGGCTGAGATGGCGTTGCCAGCAAAGGTGAACAACAGTCGACCAACGAGCGTCGCACAAGTGTCGGTAGGCGAAAGTGCCTGCTGCGCAGCAAGATTGGTGCACACTTCATCCAGTGCGCTGTTAGACTCCATTCGAATTACGGCCGCCGGGTTCCGGTGAAATTCGGAGGAAATCAACGATGCCCAAGATTTCGGATACCTGGAAGCCCGGCTTCAGCGCGGTCGCGGCCGGCAAAGCCTTCGCGACGGGCAATTACGCCGACGGCGCCCTCAACCTTTTCCTGGCGCTGGGCCAAGGCGGATATGCGATCGGTAAGAACTACCTGCCCAAATCCAAGGGCCTCGACTTGCTCTCGGGCAACTGGGGTAGCGAGGAATCGTTAAGGGACGCCTTCGGGGTCGAGGCCGTCATCCTGGAACGCGGCATACAGATCGTGACCGCTTTGACGCTTCTCCTCGGCAGCGGCAAGGAGCAGGGTCAGACGTACGAATCGGCTTCCAAAGACTTCGACCTGGCGTGGCAGAACCTCAAAGATGCTGCGGTGGACAGTGAATCCTGGTCGGGCGCGTCGGCCGACGCCTACAACGCCCGCAACGCCGAACAAATGCAATGGGCGTCAACGGCGGCGGATCTCGATCTCCAGGTCGCGGCGCTGCTCTTGCAAAACTCCGACATGCTGGGAAATTGCAAAATCACCCTGACGAGTGTCAGGGCCTTTTTCACCGTGTGTATCCCGATAGCGGCGACCCTGAGATGGGCCGCGGGCCCGGCCGGCCCAGCGATTTCACGCTGGTTCCAGTGGGCGGCCTTCGGGATAGGTATGGCGGTGGCGCTCCCCACGACCGGTCTGGCTGCTCTCAAAGCCGGGCAAAACGCGAATCAGCTCCAGCTCATCAACCTCGAATACACCGGGATCGCCGCCAGCGCGGTTGTCACGGGTTCGGAGTCGACGACGCCGGAGGTGGCGCCCGCGCCGAAGTCCAGCGTGAGCGGGTTCGACCAGATCAACGCGGGGTCCTCGGCCGCGGTATCGGGTGGTTTCGACGGGCCGGCATCGCAATCCGCCGGGACACCTTCCCCGGGCGCGGCGAGCACCGGCGAAGGTGAAAGTCCGCAGGGTGTTTGGGCCGGCGAGCCGTCCGAACGGGCTGTCCCGCAGACCGGTACCGCGGCGGCATACGCCATGCCCCCCGTCGGTCAGGTGTCGGGCCGACAGTCGGGCTCGCGGGCCGCGTCGGGGTCGGCCGCGTCCTCGGAGAAGTCGCCTGTCCGGGAGAGCGCCGCCGCCGAGGAAGACGTTCTCAGTCGGGACTTCGAAACGGCGGCCACGGGCGCCGGAGTCGGAGAACGTGCCCCCGTCGATACCCCCGCGGCCGGCGCCGAACAGGCGCAGGAACGCGTCCGCTGAGACACCAAGGTCGAGGAAAGAATCCATGACAGACAATCTGCAAGTCGAGCCCGCCGCCCTGGAAGCGGCCGCTGTCGAGCAGGATGAATCCGCCGTCGCAATCGGCAACGCGATGGCAACGGCCAATGGGTTGGCCCAAAAGCTGATCTGGGACCACGGTTTGATCTCGGCGGCGTTCTGGGGCGTCATGTTCGTCACGGAGCGAGAACGAGAAGCCGCGTGCACCAACATGATCAGCGTGTGCGAGGACCTGGCCCAAAAATTGCGTGACAGTGCGACCGCGTATGGCAGCACCGACACCCAGACCGGCGCGAACCTCAAACGGCAGGTGTTACCCGGCTGATCGGCCGCTTACCGTTATCAGTTCGAAGGAGAGACGCCAGAGTGGACACCACACAGCACGGGCACGGCGACGACGGAAATTACGCCGCCTGGGATTTCGGCGATAACCCCGCACCCGAAAGCAGTGACGGTTTCGGACAGGAGAGCGGCGCGTTCCTGGATTTCGGGGACGGGGTCGATGCCGCCGAGCCGTCGGTGATCGACTCATTGGTGGTCAGCGAGCCGGCCCCGCCCCTGCACACCGGGGACGAATTGATCGATGCGCTGGCCGAGAACGATGGTGACCCTGACGCCGCCGGCGCTGAAGATGACGATGCCGTACCGACGGCCAAGGTGACCAATCCCCCCGAGACCGTGTCGGTAACGGCGACCATGGACGGCAGAGTTTCACTGGTCGAGCTGTCGGCGGATGCGGCGAAGATGACCGAATCCGGGCTTGCGGCAGAGATATTCGCCATCGCGGACCTCGCTCGGCAACGGGCACTGTCGATTCAGCACTCATTCGTGCTCGACGCCTTCCGGCACTTGGGGATAACAGATCAAGAGGATGAAGAGTTTATTGCCGAAGCACTGGAGACCGGCGTAACGCAGTTGCGATCGCCTGATCAGGCTATTCGCGCACAGGCGGATGTGTTCGCCACGCGCTACGGCAACGATTAGTAAGGACGTCAGATGAGTACCGAGATGCACCCCGTCGTGGCCGAGGTGCTGCGCACCGCGCAGCAGATCCAATCGATGGCAGACGCGCAGACGGACAATCTGAAAGCCGAATCCTTCAGTGGCTCAGATGAAACCGAAACCGTGCGGGCCACGGTCGACGGTCACCAATGGCTTACCGGCTTGCACATCGACGACGGCCTGCTGCGACTGGGTATCGAAACCGTGGCGCTGCGGGTCAACGAGGCGATACAAAACGCGCAGGCCACCGCGGCGCCGGTGGTCGATGCCGAACAGGAGCAGTTGATCGAGTCGCTGGGACAGATGGCGGACTCGCTTACTGCGGCGACGAGCTCGTTTCAAGCGAAACCGGAGTAGCAGCAAGGCATTTGATGGCCGTTGGGATTAGGGCGTGGTCGCGGGCTGCGCCGGTGACGGCGCGGTTGCGGCATCGAGCAACGCGGTGACGTGCTTCCAGTAAAGCCAGTCGCTGACGGCGCAACGCTGGGCAACCGGATCGGCCGCCACGCGCGCTTCGCCGAGGATCACTTCTTGGGCGTGCGCGGCGTAGCCGCGGAAGGCCCGCAAGTGGGCCTTCTCGCGGCCACTGGCACGGCTCGCCAAGGGACGCATCACCTCCAGCCACAACTTCGAGCGCCCGTCCGTGGGCGCGCTGGCCGGCGGCGCCGGCAACAGGGCAAGCAACCGCGAATCGGGAGTACCCGCCAGGCGCTCTGCCGACGAAGGATCGACCACCTCCAGCCGGGACCGCCCGGCCATTGCGCCGCTTTCCGGGATGTCCTCGGGCTTCAGCACGACCTTGGCCACGCCCGGATCGGAATCGCCGAACTGCTCGTCGGTCGCAATCACCGCTCGCAGCTTGGTGTTTCGGTGTGCTGCCCAACCCTGCACGGCGACCACCGGGTAGGTGGCCCAGCGTGCGCGCTCGGTGGCCGGAATCGCCGTCTCGGCACTGGCCAGGTGAACCTGTTCGGGTAGCCGCACGCCGTCGGGGAGGTAGGCCAGTCCGTAGTTGTTGGCCACCACGATGACGCCCTCGGTGGTCACCGCGGTCACCCAGAAGAACTTCAAATGGCCGGCGCCGCCGCTGTCGGGTGCATTCAGCGCAGCCGCGATGCGCCGCGCGAGCACCAGGGGATCGGCCCCGCCGCGACGCGCCGCCGCCGCAGCGGCATCGCGTTCGGCCCGCGCCGACGAAACCGGAATCGCCGCGGCCGCATCGGATTCGGTGCGCTGAGCCTGGGCCGCAGCCGCCTTCGGGCCGGCCGCTGCGGCACTGCGCGGCGACGGATGGGCCGCAGCCGGTCGCATACCGGCCGATGAACCGGGCGAGTTTTGCCCGACCGGCGCACCGGACCCCGTGCTCGAACCCGCGGCGGCACCGCGCGATCCGGCGGGTGCCGCCGGTGCGGCAGGCATTCCGGTCGCCGACGCCGGCGCCATCGCGGGACCCGTGTCGCGCGGCCCCGCCCACTGCGCGGCCGGCGCGGCCGGCATGGCGGTGTTGCGGCCGCCGGCGCCCAGGGGTGGCGCGGATTCCGCCGGGCTCAACGGTTTCGGTGCGCTCGGTGGCACGGCCGCAGCGGTCCCGCCGGTGGTTGCCGGCGCTACCGGCGCTGGCGGTGCCGGGGCCATAACAGTTGTCGGCGGTGTGGCGGTGGTGGCCGGCGGGGGAGCCGCGGTCGAGGGCGGCGCGGCGCCGTCCGGGGAACCCTGTCCCCAGGAACGGCCACCCCGGTCACGATCGCCCAGCAATGGGTCCGGGGACGAGGAGTCCGGCGGTGCCTTCTGGTCGAGCAGATCCTGCAGCGCGCGCTCAGGCGGCTTCCAGTCCTTGCTCTCCAAAATCTGCTCCGCGGTGCCTTGGACCACGCCGACATTAGCGGTATGCGTCGCGGCGACCACCGAATTGATGGCGGCGGTTCGTTCGGCGGGCTCGAGCTTGGCATCCTGCTCGATCAGATTGATCCGCCGGTGCGCGGCCTCCACGTTGTCGCCGATGTCCGACTTCGCTTGCTCGATCGATCCGGCGACCTTCCGCTGCCAGGTGATCGCGGTCGCCAAATCGTCTTGCAACTTCACCAATTCGTCGATATTCGATTCGACCCGGCCGTTGGCGGCTCCCGCTGCACCGCCCGACCAGAGTCCACTGGCGAAGATCTCGCCCTGCTGCCGGCGGAAGGTGTCCAGCACTTCGGTTACCTGCCGCAAGACCTGCAGGTACTGCTGGGCTCGGTCGTAGAAGGCGTCCTCGGCTACGTCGGGCCATCCGCCACCGTCGAGCATGGCCTCGGCAAACCCGCCCGTCGGCTTGACCATGCCCATAACCTAGGTCCTCTCCCGTTGCCGAACCCCCCGCATCAGGGTTGGCGGCCAGCAACCTAACGGTCGCGGGCTTGGCGTGCTTGGTCAATAAGCTTAATCGAGTTGAGGCCAAGGTATTTCCGCAAAATTGCGCCAGCGGACGCCTTGCCACAAGCCGGATTTCGGTTAACGGGAGCTGAGCAGTGGCCATCGTTCAGAAATGTTCGTCGGCAATGTCGTGCAATGCGGCGAACACCTCTTCGACGCTGATGTCGGCCATCCGCAGTTGATCGAGGTGCCGGTGCGGCCCGAATCTGAATCCCCACGTCAGCGATCGCGTCGGGCCGAAGAGTCCGACGCCCGGCACCCTCGCCAGGTCGGCGGCATGCAGCATGCAGGAGTCGATGCCCAGGAATAGGTCCGCGTGGGCGACCATGCTCATGCTCAGATCCAGCGGGAGCCCGAGATGGGGGACGATGCGATCCCGTTCCCGCCCGACGGTGAGGTCCTCGAGTCCCATCCCGACGACCCATGCCACGAAGTCGGGCCGACTCGACAGGAATCGGTTCAGCAGATCGATGAATCGTGTGACGGGCCAACGCTTTTCCTTCCAATCGGTGTCCGCGTGCACGACCAGTACCTTGGTCCCGGGCCGCAGCGCCGCACGCATCGACCGGGCTTGCTCTTGCACCGACGACGGAATGGACACCGGCTGGGCGTAGTCCTCGATCCGCAGCGACCGATCGAACAGACGCGCCAACTTGAACAGCAGGTCGCAGGCGTGCCACGCCTGTTTGGGAACCGTGACGTCGTATTCGGCGTAGTCGCCGGCGAAGCCGATGGTCGTGGTAGGGCCGAGGCGCCGCCGGAGGTCCCGAAAAGCGTCCATCGGCAAGTTCGTGCTCACGGCGTTGATGAGCACGTCGACGGGACCGAGCTGTGCGGCCAAGGCCGCACAGTCGGGGGACCGAACGGGAAGAGCGGACGGCCCCGTTTCCGGCACTCCGGTGACGTCGACAAGGCGGGGGCTCACTTCCCGGAAGCAGAGGTCGAAGGACACCTTGGGGGAAAGCACCGTCAGTGGGGCGTCGAACATGTCGCTTAAGGCGCGCACCGTCGGCAGCGTCAGGACGGCGTCGCCGATGTTGGCGGCGAAATATAGCGCGGGTCGAGGCACCTGCAGCAGATGACTCAGCGCGCCGGGTTCGATATCTGCCCAATTCTCGTCCTCGTGGACTGCGACGTCGTTCACCCCAGCTACGACCGCGGCGGGACTTCGACCCGGTGCAAGTCGTCGCCCAGCTCGATGCGGCCGCCGAATTCCTGGGCGGCCAGTGTCCGCCACTGTTCTTCTTGTCCGGGCACCAGCGCGGGCACATAGTGCGTCATGACCAGCGTGCCCACCCCGGCGCGGGCCGCGGTGGCCGCGGCTTCCTCGACCGACGAGTGGTAGTCGCAAATGTCCTGCAGCCGCTGCTGCGGGATCTGGGTGACGATGTCCTTGCGGATCACGGTGTGCACCAACGCGCCTGCCCCGGCCGCCAGCTCGTCCAGGCCCGGGCACGGCACCGTGTCGCCGGCCAGCACCACCGAGGCGCCGTCGGCGTCGACCCGGAACCCGATCGTCGGTGCGACCGGCCGATGGTCGGTCGGAGCCACCCGAATCGAGACGCCGTCGCGGTCCCACACCGGGCCGTGCGTGTACTCGTGCACCTCGACCGCTGGTGGGGTGTTCAGGTCGTCGTGATGGGCGATCCGGTAGCTGATGTCGTGGCCGAACGCCTTCAGCGTCGCCTCGACCGTCTCCGCCGTGCCCGGTGGCCCGATGATCGGGAACGGCGCCGGATCGGGTGTGAACGTGGTGATCCATCGCGTGATCAGCAGGTCGCCGAGATCGCCGATGTGGTCGCTGTGCAGGTGGGTGAGCAGCAGGGCCGACAACCCGGCGGCGCCCACACCGATGGCCGCGGCGCGCTGCAGGACACCGCGCCCGCAATCCACCAGGAACACCTGCCCGCCGGCCCGCACCAGCGTCGCCGGTCCCGCGCGATTCGGGTCGGGGATGGGACTGCCGGTGCCCAACAGGGTGATCTCGATCATGGCCCTTATCCTTCAAGACGCGTCGGCGGAGTGTGGCTCATTTGCCGGTATCGACGGGTGATCGGGCCGCCGGTTTTCGCGTTGGCTTTCCCACCGCGCGAGTTGGCCGTAGCCTGGTGTGAAGCAGATCACAACCAGCTGGAGGCTTGATGCGGATAGCGGACGTTTTGCGGAACAAAGGCGCGGCGGTCACCACGATCAATCCCGACGCGTCGGTCCGGGAATTGCTCGCGGGCCTCGCCGAGCAAAACATCGGCGCCATGGTGGTGGTCGGCGACGAGGGAGTCGTCGGCATCGTGTCCGAGCGCGACGTCGTGCGCCAATTGCACGTGCATGGCCCCGGCATGCTCACTCGCCCGATCTCCAAGATCATGACCGCGACGGTCGCGACGTGCACGAAGTCCGACACGGTCGACGAGATCAGCGTGCTGATGACCAAGAACCGGGTGCGTCACGTGCCCGTGCTCGACGGCAAGAAGCTGATCGGCATCGTCAGCATCGGTGACGTCGTCAAGACGCGCATGGAAGAGCTCGAGGCCGAACAGCAGCAGCTGCAGTCCTACATCACCCAAGGCTGAGTGCGGGAGACTTCACCGCGAGCGTAGGCACACTGCGAAATCCGACGCCGCGAATGGCCGTGCGCTTACGCTCGCGACACAACGCCAGGGCCTACCGCCAGGCGTAGTCGGTGCGCAGGCGTGCGGCCACCACGTCGAAGACCTCGCGCTGCAGGATCGCGCCCTCGCGGCGAATGCCCTCCTCGGGCACATCGAGCACCCGATCCAGCCGCACCCAGCTCGGCCTGCCCTCGTAATCCCAGTCGCCGGTGCCGATCCCGACCCAATCCGGGTCGGCGGCGTAGCGCTCCTGGCTGGACAGCATGAGTCCGAGCAGGACGCCGCGGTCGCGGCCGACGACGAGGACCGGGCGGTCCTTGCCCTGGGTGGGGTCGTCTTCGTAGACCACCCACGTCCAGACGATCTCCCCGGGATCGGCCCGCCCGTCGAGGTCTGGGGCGTAGACCACTTTGCGGGCCCGTTGCGCGGTCGGAAAGCTGTCGCTGGTCACCGGCCGTCCCTCGGTGATCGACGGCGCCTGTGAGTCGCCGCTGGACGCCCGCGCGTTCGCGGTCGTTTTGACGACTTGCTCGATTTCGCGGTAGACCGCGTGCGCGGTCTGAACCTGCTGGATGAAACGCGGAACCCCGTAAACGACGACGTTCTGGGCAAACCGCTGGAAGGTCTTCCACTGCGATTTCCGGCTGGACGCCATAGTCGCAGCATAGTCGTCGGTACCCGGGCGCCTCTGTGTCCGAGTATGTCCCGACCAGCTTGCATAGATACCCTGGACGTAACCGCGAACCGCCGGTCAAGCAGCATCAACAGCACCCGCCAGGAGATCCCCATCAGCAGTTTCGCCGACAAGACCTTCACCGCGCCGGCGCAGATCAGGAACTTCTGCATCATCGCTCACATCGACCATGGCAAGTCCACCCTGGCCGACCGGATGCTTCAGCTCACCGGCGTCGTCGACGAGCGCTCGATGCGTGCGCAATACCTGGACCGGATGGACATCGAGCGGGAGCGCGGCATCACCATCAAGGCCCAGAACGTCCGGCTGCCCTGGAAAGTCGATGGCACCGACTACGTCCTGCACCTGATCGACACCCCGGGCCACGTCGACTTCACCTACGAGGTGTCCCGCGCGCTGGAAGCGTGCGAGGGTGCGGTGCTGCTGGTCGACGCGGCGCAGGGCATCGAGGCCCAGACGCTGGCAAACCTCTATCTGGCGCTGGACCGCGACCTGCACATCATCCCGGTGCTCAACAAGATCGACCTGCCGGCCGCCGACCCGGACCGCTATGCCGGCGAGATCGCGCACATCATCGGTTGCGACCCCGGCGACGTGCTGCGTGTCTCCGGCAAGACCGGCGAGGGCGTGGCCGACCTGCTCGACCATGTGGTGCGCGAGGTGCCGCCCCCGCAGGGCGACGCCGACGCTCCGACCCGCGCGATGATCTTCGACTCCGTCTACGACATCTACCGTGGCGTGGTGACCTACGTCCGCGTGGTGGACGGCAAGATCGTGCCGCGTGAGCGCATCCTGATGATGTCCACCGGCGCCACGCACGAGCTGCTCGAGGTCGGCATCGTCTCGCCCGAACCGAAGCCCAGCGCGGGGCTGGGTGTGGGCGAGGTGGGGTACCTGATCACCGGTGTCAAGGACGTCCGCCAATCCAAGGTCGGGGACACCGTGACGACGGCGCGCAACGGCGCCAAGGAGGCGCTGACCGGTTATCGGGAACCCAAGCCGATGGTCTACTCGGGCCTGTATCCCGTGGACGGCTCGGACTACCCGGACCTGCGCGACGCCCTGGACAAGCTGCAACTCAACGACGCGGCGTTGACCTACGAGCCCGAGACCTCGGTCGCGCTGGGCTTCGGATTCCGTTGCGGCTTTTTGGGTTTGCTGCACATGGAGATCACCCGCGAACGCCTGGAGCGCGAATTCGATCTGGACCTGATCTCGACGTCGCCCAACGTCGTATACCGGGTGGTCAAAGAGGACAACAGCGAGATCGTGGTGACCAACCCGTCGGACTGGCCCGAGGGCAAGGTCCGCGAGGTGTACGAGCCGATGGTCAAGACCACCGTCATCGCGCCCAGCGAGTTCATCGGCACCATCATGGAGCTGTGCCAGTCACGCCGCGGTGAGCTGGGCGGCATGGACTACCTGTCGCCGGAACGTGTCGAGCTGCGCTATTCGATGCCGTTGGGCGAGATCATCTTCGACTTCTTCGACTCGCTGAAGTCACGGACCCGCGGCTACGCCAGCCTGGATTACGAGGAGGCCGGTGAGCAGCTGGCCGACCTGGTCAAGGTCGACATCCTGCTGCAGGGGGAGGCCGTCGACGCGTTTTCGGCGATCGTGCACAAGGACGGGGCTTCCACTTACGGCAACAAGATGACGACCAAGCTCAAGGAGCTGATCCCGCGTCAGCAGTTCGAGGTGCCGGTGCAGGCCGCGATCGGGTCGAAAATCATTGCGCGCGAGAATATCCGGGCAATCCGCAAGGACGTGCTCTCCAAGTGCTACGGCGGTGACATCACCCGTAAGCGCAAACTGCTGGAAAAGCAGAAGGAGGGCAAGAAGCGGATGAAAACCATTGGGCGCGTTGATGTTCCGCAAGAGGCATTCGTCGCGGCGCTGTCCACCGATGCCGCGGGGGACAAAGCCAAGAAATGAGTTACCGGTGGTGCAGCGTGGCGCCGCTGATAGCAGTCCTGCTGGCCACCGGGTGCACTTCCACGATCGGCGGCAAAGCAGTTCCAGCGCCGGCTCCGCCCCTGCTACGGCTCCTGCTCGACGGCGCAACGCTGAGCAAGCTGCTTGACCAACCGTTCCAGCGTGCACCGTACCTGCCGCCGTCGTACGGCGGCAGCGAGAAGCTCGGAACGGCTTGGGAAGACTCCCGGCCGGCCGAGTGCATCGGCGTCAGGTTCATGATGCAGAAGATGGCGTACGCATCCGTCCCGGTGAAGGGCGTGGCCGACGAGATCTGGGCCAACGACGGCCACTCGGTGCGGGTGGATGACGTCGACGAGGGCGTCGTCTCGTTTCCTTCCGCGAAGGACGCCGCCGCCGCGTTCGCAACCTTGTCCGCCCAATGGCAGGGATGCGACGGCGCGACATTGACCACCAGCGATCGCACCTTTCCGACCGCCGCCATCTCCGACGTGCGCGTCGCGGATTCTGTTGTCGCAGCAAGCATTCTGATGAACCCGCACGCACAGTCGATTCTGGCCGGGATACCGATTGCTCGGGCTCTGGGTGTTCGGGGCAACTACGTGTTCGAGGTCGCGGTGCGCTTCTACGGGGTAGACAATCCCGGTGCCCAGGGCACCGCGGACCCCAAGACCAGCGCCGTGGACATCGCACACGCCATGATGGACCGGCTCGCCCTGAGCTGACATGTTAGAAGTAACCATGCGCACGGTAAAGCTGGCGGCGGCGGTGCTGGCGGTCGCGGCCGCGGCGGCCGGCTGTGACGCGGTTGTCGGGGGTACGGCCAAGCCTGCGCCGAATCAGCTGCCGCATCCGCTCATTGGTGAAACAGTCAGGCAGGTACCGCTGGATGCCACCACCTTGTCGAAACTCCTCGACCGACGGTTCCAGGCCATCTCTCAGTTCCCGCCGGTCTTCGGCGGTGCCGACATATTGGATGACGCCTATCCGGACGTTTCACCCACCGAGTGTCTAGGGGTGATCTACATGACACAGAAAAGCGTCTACCAGTCCGCGGGGGTGAAGAACATCGCGACGCAGCTGTGGCAGCAGGAGGGCGACACGGCCACGGCCGCCGACATCGCCGAGAGCGTCATCGCGCTGCCGACGCGGGCGGACGCAAACGCGTTGTTCGCACAATTCAACGACCAGTGGCGGCACTGCGATGGCAAAACGGTGTCCGTGCCGTCCAGCAGTTTCGTCGAGAACGTCGTCACGAATGTCCGCGTCGCGGATTCCGTTGCCGTGGCCAATGTTTCGAAAAATCCTGATGCGCAATCGATCTTGCATGCCGTCCCGGAAGTGCGTGCCCTCGGGGTGCGGGGCAACTGCCTGGTCGAGGTCGAGGTCGCCTATGTCGGCAGCAGCGAGTTGTCGGACCAGTCGCCCGCCCAGACCGAAGCCGTTACCATCGCGCACGCGTTGATGGACAAGGTCAGCGCGTTGAGTTGAGTTGCGCGCACTGCCCACCGCCGTGCTGTCCGTCGATGCCGAGAAGGTAAGAGGTTGTCATGCGTCTATTCCGGCTGACCGCTTCGTTGGTGATCGTGGCCGCTGTGGCCGGGGGTTGTAGTGCGGTCGTCGACGGGGTGGCCCGGCCCGCGCCGAATCTGAAGCCACGACCGCTCACCGGCCAAGCGGTCAAGCAGGCGCTGCTCGACGGCCCCGCATTGTCGCGGATGCTCGACCAGCCACTGGTTGCGCATGATCCCGCCGACGTCGGCGGCCCCGGCAAGCTTTACCGGGTTGACAGACATGTGTCGCCGGCCGATTGCTTGGGCGTGACGGAAATGCTGCAGGCCAGCGTTTACGATTCCGCCTCCCAGCCTGCCCAAGTCACCGACGTGACGTCGGAATCGTGGTGGAACAACGGCGAACCCGCGCAAGTGATCACGGTCATCGAGGGAGTGGTCGCGCTTGGATCGGTCGCGCAGGCCCAGGGGTTGTTCCGGCAATTCTCGCAGCAGTGGCAACAGTGCGGCGGCGTGACGGCGTCGGAACGGAATGGCCCGATCGCAACGACGAATCAGATCGGTACCGTTAGCGTTACGGATTCCATTGTCGCAGTGACCAATACCGCGACATCGGTGCTGCCCAACATGCCGGCTCTGCGGCCGACGCCGCAGGCCCGCGCCATCGGCGTCCGGTCCAACTGCCTCGTCGAGGTCCAGGTGGTGTTCTTCGGTGAGCGACGCTCTTCGGACCCGGGATCGGGCAACATCGACACCAGTGGTGTCGACATCGCGCACGCGATAATGGACAAGGTCAGCGCGCTGAGCTGACGCGGCTACACCTGTTTGTTGGCGATCACATCGCCCGACACCGCATCGATCGTGACCCGGTGCTCGACGATGTAGCTGTCCCAGGCCACGGCTTGCCACACGGTGGCGCCGTTGCTGTCGCCCAGGCTCAGCTCGCTGATCGATGCGCCCGCGATGATGGCCAGGATCTTTTGCGCCGCGGCACGGTAGTCCAGTTTCGCGGCCTGCACCCAGGCGCGGGTCTGGGCTTTGTCGGCGTCGCTCTGGTTCGCCGGGGTCGGCCCGACCATCAGGGTGACACCGTCACTGGACACGTCCATCGATTGGTTTGTTCCGTCGGGGGTGGCCACCAGGACCCGCCACGATCCGGCCTCCTGGGATCTGATCAACGTCAGCTTGCCGTTCGGAACCGCTGCCACCGCAACGGATCCGGCATGCAGCAGGGTCTGCGGGTCGGGCGGTGCTGCCGGACGTGTCCAATTGGAATGCGGCTTGGTGGTCGTCGCCGAGGTCGACGTCGCGGTCGAATCGCCGCTGTGGCCACCGCACCCGGCCAGCCACGCGATCGACGCGCAGACCAGGGCCACCGTTTTCACCGCTGCTCTCATCGCCCGCCCATCGTGTCAGGTGTGTTCCGTTGTATTTCCAAGCCGGGTAATAGCTTTCGCTACCAGAGTGTTCACATGGGCGCGTTGGCGGGCTGGAACATGCCAGAACCGTCGGATTCCTCCTCGGCGCGAATCACGTGCACGACCGCGTTGATCAGCGCCAGATGGGTGAACGCTTGCGGGAAGTTGCCCAGGTGCCGGCCGGTGCGCGGTTCGATCTCCTCGGCGTAGAGATGCAGCGGGCTGGCGTAGGACAGCAGCCGCTCGCACAGCCGCTTGGCCCGTGCCACCTCGCCGATCTCGACCAGCGCGGACACCAGCCAGAACGAGCAGATCGTGAACGTGCCTTCCTCGCCGGACAGCCCGTCGTCGGTCTGCTCGACCCGGTAGCGCAGCACCAGGCCTTCCTCGGTGAGTTCGTTGGCGATCGCCAGCACCGTGTTACGCACCCGCGGATCGTCGGGCGGCAGGAATCGCGTCAGCACCACCAGCAGCAGCGAGGCGTCCAGCGCGTCACTGCCGTAGCGCTGGGTGAAAACACCGCGGGAGTCCACGCCGTTCTTGAGAATATCGGCCTTGATCTCCTCGGCGATGACCCGCCACTGCTGGGCATAGCTCTTCTCGCCTTGGCGCTCAGCCAGTTTGGAGCCGCGGTCGAGTGCCACCCAGCACATCACCTTCGACGACGTGAAGTGCTGCGGCTCCCCGCGCACCTCCCAGATGCCGCGATCGGGCTCGCGCCAGTGCGCGATCGCCTCTTCCACCTGCTTCTTGAGCACCGGCCACAATGTCTCCGGAACCTGTTCGCGTGACTTGGCGTGCAAATAGAACGAATCCAGGATCGAGCCCCAAATGTCGTGCTGGATCTGGTCATAGGCGCCGTTTCCGATCCGCACCGGCCGCGCGTGGTCGTAGCCGGACAGATGGTTCAGTTCCTCTTCGACCAAGCTGCGCTCGCCACCGACGCCATACATCACCTGCAGCGGATGACGCTCGTTGTTGTTGGCGCCGGACACGTCGGCGATGAACGCGAAGAAGTCGTCGGCCTCGCGATCCAGGCCCAGCGTGTACAGACCCCACAACGCGAAGGTCGAGTCGCGGATCCAGGCGTAGCGGTAGTCCCAGTTGCGCTCGCCCTGCGGCGTCTCCGGCAGCGACGTGGTGCTGGCGGCCAGCAGCGCGCCGGTCGGTGAGTAGGTCAAGCCCTTCAGGGTGAGCGCGCTGCGCTGCAGATAGGCCCGCCACGGATGGTCGGGGAAGTTGCCGATGTTGATCCACTGCCGCCAGCACTCGGTGGTCTGCCACATCTTCTCGGCGGCCTCTTCATAGGTCTGCGGCGCCGGGTGCTTGGTCCAGCTGAGCGCGACGAACACGTCGTCGCCCTCCTTCATCCGGGTGCGCGCCCGCGCCTCGCGGCCCTCCAGCCCGATGTTCAGGTTGCTGGTCAGGCGCAGCTGCGGGTGGTCGTCGGGCTGCTTGCTGGCGCGCGCGAGCACCTCGCCGTACGCGTGGGCCGAGTATTCCCACGCGGGGCCGATGCGGTGGTAGTCGAACGCCGGTTCGCAGCTCATGACTAGCTCGACGGTGCCGCTGACGCAGCGCACCGTGCGCAGCAGGATGTGCTCGGCATCCCAGTCCATCGGCGTACGGCGGTGGGTCTTCGACCGGCGCTCGATGTCATGCCAGGGACCCATCACCAGCGCGTCGCGCACGATCAGCCAGCCGGTATGGGTCTGCCAGGTGGTTTCCATGATCAGGCTGCCGGGCAGGTAGCGGCGCGCCGAGGGAACCGAGACGCCGTACGGTCCGAGCCGGAAATGGCCCGCGCTGCGGTCCAGGATCGCGCCGAACACGCTGGGCGAGTCCGGCCGGGGCACGCACAGCCACTCGACCGAACCGGCGGGGGAGATCAGGCACGTCGTTTCCCAGTCGGACAGGAATGCATAGTCGGCGATCGGCGGAAACGGGTTGCGCAGCGAGCTGCTGGAGGTAAACGGAGCCGCGGCGCTGAAATCGAGCGGCGAAGCCAGCGGTGGTTGGCGCGCGGAAGGAAATGACTGCTCGGACTCCCCGTTGGCGGGCTGGTCGGCGGGTTCGGCGTGCATGACCATCCCGCCATCATCATCTGTCGAGGTGCCCGGCGTCCATTTTTTGTCCAGCCGCTGGCGCGGCGGCGATCGGCGGGTCAGCCGGTTGACCGGGCAAACTTCGGTGCGTGCTCGGGCAGTGGACCGATCGCCACCAGGTAGGCGAGGAATCGCCGCAAAGACGGCAGCCGGGCGGCCAGTCGCACGCCCCGGGGCGCTTCGCCGTCGCTTCCGGCCACCACGTCGGCGACCACCTGGGCGTGGATTGTCCGCTGTACCGCCTGGATGATCGCCGTGGGTACCCAGCGGCGCACCTGCACCCGCAACAGCTCCAGCGTCGAAACCCGGCCGGCTCGCAGCGGATCGGCCAGCAGGCGCGCGGCGGCCACGGCGTCGGCGACCGCGAGGTTGATCCCGACACCGCCGACCGGCGACATCGCGTGCGCCGCGTCGCCGATGCACAGGGCGCCGTCGGTGTACCACCGGCGGAGCCGATTGAGTTGCACGTCAAGCAGTTTCACGTCATCGAAAGAAGTCAGCGTGCCGACTCGGTCGGCGAGCCAGGGCACCAGATCCACCAGCACCCGGTGCAACGCCTCGATGCCCTGGCCTCGTAGGTCGGCATCGGCGCCCTTGGGAATGATGTAGGCGATCTGGTAGTAGTCGCCGCGGTCGATCATGATGATCCCGTGTCCGGCCACGAACATGCCGGCAAGCCCGCTCGGGTCGTCGGCATGACGAGGCAACCGGAACCACCACACGTCCATCGGGGCGCCGAACCGCCGCGGTTGGAATCCGAGCGCGGAGCGCACCGTGGATCCGCGCCCGTCGCAGGCCACCGTCAGCAAGGCGCGCATCTGCTTGCTTTCGCCGTTCGAGTCGCGATAGGTAACCCCGGTGACGCGGTTGCCGTCGCGCACCACCCCGGTCACTTCGGTACTGCGCAGCAACCGGAAGCTGGGTTCCGCCTCGGCCGCGGTGGCCAACATCTCCAGTAAGTCCCACTGCGGCACCAGGGCGATGTGCTGGTGCGCGCCCGGCAGCCGGGACAAATCGAGGTTCAGCGGTTGGCCCTGCATCTCCAATGTGATGCTGTCGATCAGGCGATGCGGGAGCTGGGTGAAGCGCGAGCCCAAACCGAGTTCGTCGAGCAGGCGCAACGTGCTCGCGTGCACGGTGTCGCCCCGGAAGTCACGCAGGAAGTCTGCGTGTTTTTCCATCACCGTGACTCTTACACCGGCCCGCGCTAAGAGCAGGCCAAGCACCATTCCGGCCGGACCGCCGCCGGCGATGACACACGTAGTTTCCTCGGATGCGACAGGCACTTGCCGATCTTCACACATTGGTGTTTCCACAGCTCGGACGAATAGTGTGAGCCGGGTGAACGGGTTTCTCAATTGGTGGGACGGAAATGAGCTCTGGCTTTCCGGACTTCCCTTCGTGCTGCAGGCCATGGTGGTGATGCCCGTCGTGCTGGCGGTCGCCTACCTCCTGGCGGTGGCGCTGGACGCCGTGCTCAGCAAAGGCCTCGAATTGATGCAGCGCGCCCGCCAGACCGACGGGACGCCCAGGTAACCTGCGATGCCTCGTTCTCACGTGACGCTGGTTCTCGTCACGCTCGTGGTGTTGGTGATCGTCGCCTGGTGGGTGACGCACTGAGGCGGGCGCGCCGACTTGCGATGCCACCCGGTCCGGTGGCGGGTCAGCGAATTCCTGTTAGGCTTCGCGCCATGCACCTGACATCCGAAGCCCCGGAATGTGATGTCTTCGTGCACTGTTGTCGCTGACTACCACCCGCGCGCGGTTTGGTAGGGAGTTCGCGAATTCCCCTGACGTTTGATCGCCTTTCCGCAGCAACGGACCGAAATCCGTAAGCCCGCACCGAAAGGCCGTCAATGCTTATCGACAACGCCGGCGCACCGCGCTGGCGGCCTCTTGTTGCGCTCGCACTGATCGTCGGTGTCGTCGCGGCCTGCGGCGGCGGTCCCAGCGATGTCGTTGGCGGCAGCGGGCCCTCGGGCGCGCACACCACGATCACCCTGGTCGCCTACTCCGCTCCAGAACCCGGATGGAGCAAGGTGATTCCCGCGTTCAACAACTCCCAAGAGGGCAAGAGCGTGCAGGTGATCACCTCCTACGGCGCCTCGGGTGACCAGTCCCGCGGCGTTGCCGAAGGCAAGCCGGGCGACCTGGTGAACTTCTCGGTGGAGCCGGACGTGACCCGATTGGTCAAGGCGGGCAAGGTTTCCAAGGACTGGAACACCGATGCGACCAAGGGCATCCCGTTCGGGTCGGTGGTGACTTTCGTAGTGCGCAAGGGCAATCCGAAGAACATCAGGGATTGGGATGACCTGCTGCGGCCCGGCGTCGAGGTCATCACGCCCAGCCCGTTGAGTTCCGGCTCGGCCAAATGGAATCTACTGGCCCCGTACGCCGCCAAGAGCGAGGGCGGCCGGAATGGCCAAGCGGGAATCGACTTCATCAGCCGGTTGGTGCGCGACCACGTGAAATTGCGGCCCGGGTCGGGGCGAGAGGCCACCGACGTGTTCGTCCAGGGCAGCGGCGACGTGTTGATCAGCTACGAGAACGAGGCCATCGCCACTGAGCGACAAGGCAAGCCGGTCGAGCACATCACCCCACCGCAGACCTTCAAGATCGAAAACCCGCTGGCGTTGGTGACAACGAGCCCGCACCTCGACGTCGCCACCGCGTTCCGCAACTTCCAATACACGGCCGCGGCGCAGAGGTTGTGGGCCCAGGCCGGTTTTCGGCCGGTCGACCCGTCGGTGGCCGCCGAATTCGCCGACCAGTTCCCGTTGCCGCCGAAGCTCTGGACGATCGCCGACCTGGGCGGCTGGGCCACGGTCGATCCGCAGCTGTTCGACAAGAGCAACGGCAGCATCACCAAGATCTATACGAAGGCCACCGGATGACCGTGACGACGCCCCCGGACCCGAAAGCTGTTCGGCCCGACCTCGACGCGCCCGGTGGGACCCAGCCGGTCGCGCGGTCTTTCGGGCGCGGCGGCACCTCGTCGCTTCGCGTCGGGGTGGCGACGCTGTGGCTCTCGGTGATCGTGCTGCTGCCGCTGGCCGCCATCGTGTGGCAGGCCGCCGGTGGCGGCTGGCGCGCGTTCGGGGAGGCCGTCACATCGCGTGCCGCAATCGAGTCGTTTCGCGTAACGCTGACCATCTCCGTCGGGGTCACGGTGGTCAATCTGTTATTCGGCCTGCTGATCGCCTGGGTGCTGGTGCGTGATGACTTCCCCGGAAAGCGTCTCGTCGACGCGATCATCGACCTGCCGTTCGCCTTGCCGACGATCGTCGCCAGCCTGGTCATGCTGGCTCTGTACGGGAAAAACAGCCCGGTCGGGCTGCATCTTCAGCACACCGCCTGGGGTGTGGCGGTGGCGCTGGCGTTCGTCACGCTGCCGTTCGTGGTGCGCGCGGTTCAACCGGTGCTACTGGAGATCGACCGGGAAACCGAGGAGGCCGCCGCGTCGTTGGGTGCCAGCGGGCCCAAGGTCTTCACCTCGGTCGTGTTGCCCGCGCTGCTGCCGTCGTTGTTGTCCGGTGCCGGCCTGGCGTTTTCGCGGGCCATCGGCGAATTCGGTTCGGTGGTCCTGATCGGCGGCGCGGTACCGGGCAAGACCGAAGTGTCGTCGCAGTGGATACGCACGTTGATCGAGAACGACGACCGCACCGGGGCGGCAGCGATATCGATTGTGCTGCTGCTGCTTTCGTTTGTGGTGTTGTTCGCTCTGCGCCTAGTCGGCGCGCGGGCGGCCCGGCATGAGGAGCGGGCGCAGTGACATCGTCACGCTGGGTTCGTTACCTCACCAGGTATGTCGCGTTGGCCTATGTCGGGGTGCTGCTGATCATCCCGGTGGCGGTGATCTTGTGGCGGACGTTCGCGCCAGGGTTCGGTCAGTTCGTCGACTGGATCAGCACCCCGGCGGCGATATCGGCGCTGGACTTGTCACTGCTGGTGGTGGCCATCGTGGTGCCACTGAACGTCTGCTTCGGCATTCCCACAGCGCTTGTCTTGGCGCGCAACAGATTCCGCGGTAAGGGCGTGCTGCAGGCGGTCATCGACCTGCCGTTCGCCGTCTCGCCCGTCATTGTCGGCGTCGCGTTGATCGTGCTGTGGGGGTCGGCGGGTGCGCTCGGCTTCGTGGAACGAGACCTGGGTTTCAAAATCATCTTCGGCCTGCCCGGCATCGTGCTTGCCAGCATCTTCGTCACGCTGCCGTTCGTGGTGCGCGAGGTCGAGCCGGTGCTGCATGAGCTGGGAACCGACCAGGAGGAGGCGGCGGCCACCCTGGGTTCTGGCTGGTGGCAAACCTTTTGGCGGATCACGCTGCCGTCCATCCGGTGGGGCCTGACGTACGGCGTCGTGTTGACCATCGCTCGTACTCTCGGTGAATACGGCGCGGTGACCATCGTGTCGTCCAACCTCCCGGGCAAGTCGCAGACACTGACGCTGCTGGTCTCGGATCGCTACAACCGTGGGGCCGAATACGGTGCCTACGCATTGTCGACGTTGTTGATGGGTGTTGCCGTGGCCGTGCTGATCGTCCAGGTGATTCTGGATGCCCGCCGGGCACGAGCGGCGAGCAAGGCCTGACAAGGAGATTCGGACATGACCGACGCCAAAACCGCCGACCTGGCGATCACTGTGCGCGACGCCAACAAACGCTACGGTGATTTCGTCGCATTGGACCACGTGGACTTCGTGGTCCCCACCGGCTCGCTGACGGCCCTGCTCGGCCCCAGCGGTTCCGGCAAGTCGACCCTGCTGCGCACCATCGCGGGTCTCGACCAGCCCGACACCGGCACGATCACGATCAACGGCCGTGACGTCACGCGGGTGCCACCGCAGCGGCGCGGCATCGGATTCGTGTTCCAGCACTACGCCGCGTTCAAGCACATGACGGTCCGCGACAATGTCGCGTACGGATTGAAGATTCGCAAGCGACCCAAAGCCGAAATCAAGGAGAAGGTCGACAACCTGCTGGAAGTCGTGGGGCTCAGCGGATTTCAGGGTCGCTACCCCAACCAGTTGTCCGGCGGTCAGCGACAGCGCATGGCGCTCGCGCGTGCTTTGGCCGTCGATCCGCAGGTGCTGCTGCTCGACGAGCCGTTCGGGGCGCTGGACGCCAAGGTTCGCGAGGATCTGCGCGCGTGGCTACGCCGGCTGCACGACGAGGTCCACGTCACCACGGTGCTGGTCACTCACGACCAGGCCGAAGCGCTGGATGTCGCCGATCGGATCGCGGTGCTCAACAAGGGCCGTATCGAGCAGATCGGGTCCCCGACCGAGGTTTACGACGCCCCGGCGAACGCGTTCGTGATGTCGTTCCTCGGTGCGGTCTCGACCCTGAACGGCAGTTTGGTTCGCCCGCATGACATTCGAGTCGGTCGCAATCCCGAGATGGCGATCGCCGGTGGTGACGGCACCGCCGAATCCATCGGAGTCGTCCGCGCTACCGTCGACCGCGTCGTGGCACTGGGATTCGAAGTGCGCGTCGAGTTGACCAGCGCTGCCACCGGTGGCAGCTTCACCGCCCAAATCACCCGAGGCGACGCCGAGGCGCTGGCCCTCAAGGACGGGGACACCGTCTACGTGCGCGCCACCCGGGTGCCCTCCAGCGTCGCCGCCGCGGCGCCGTCGGGCGGGGCCGACGAAGAGCAGAGCACGTTGACGTCGGCCTGAGAGTTATTGCAGCGACCAGTAGGGCGGTTGCTGGGTCAGTCGCTCGATGTACTCGGTCACCGTCAGCTCGTCGGATTCAGCGTTGTCGTCGCCGTGGGCGAATGGGCACCTTCGTGGATCGGTTTCGACGATCCACACCGCTTCGAGTTCGACTTCGGGGACGGGGGCGCCCGGCGCCGGTGAGATCAGGTCCGCGGCGAATCCTTCTGCGCCGGGCCACGTCAGGCCGTCGCTGTAGATGACCTCGTTGTTCCGGTTCAGGGCGACGACGTGGAAGTGCGGCAGGCCGGCCAGATGCTCGGCGAGCCCACGTGGTTCGTAATCGCCCATTGCGCCATGTTAGTGCCGCAAGCGATTTGACGTACCGTCAGCCTGCTCAAGCCGCGATCTGGCCGGCGGCCGTCGCGGTGAAGCGATCCAGCACCGTCTCGGCCACCAACCGGTCGGCTCCCAGCGGGGCCGCCATCTCGATGCCGGCCTTGGCGGCGAATCTCTCCACCCGATCGGGGATGCGTCCCGGCGCCAGGAACCACGGCGCGACGACTACCCGCTGGGCGCGCTGGCGGCGCAACCTGCCCAACGCTTCGGAGAGCGAACGTTCCTGTTGGGTGGCGAACGCGGTCGTTGCCCCCGCCCAGGACGTGCCTGCCAACAGCTTTGGCGCTACCCGGCCGGTGCGTGCGTTCACTGCCAAGTCCGAGGTGCCGATCGCCACGACGAGGACACCGACGCTGTCGTCGCGGGGCGAGACACCCAGCTCGGTCACGCGCCGGCGCAGCACCGCCACCATCCGGTCATCCTCGCCGAGCACCGGTGCCTGCCACACTTGTTGGTTCGTAACGCAATTGGCGATCTGGGCGGGGATGTCGACGCGGGCGTGGTACGCGTTGGCCAACAGCAACGGGGTGACGACCGCCGGGCCATCCACCGACGTAAGTACATCGGCCAGGCTCGGTGAGCTGTGTTCCAGGAAGGCCAGTCGCACATCGAGGTTCGGCCGCAAGCACACCACCTGGTCGGCGACGGCCCGTGAGTTGGCCCCCGACCGTGGATCCTTGCTCCCGTGTGCGGTCAGGACGAGGGCAGGCTTGATGGCGCCACTCCTGCTCATCGCTACGCTCTGCATCGTCGCCGGCGCGTCACGACGCGTGCAGTCCGCATTCGGTTTTGGCCTGCCCCTGCCAGCGTCCGCTGCGCGGGTCGGCGCCCTCGGCGGGCTTGGCCGTGCAGGGGGCGCAGCCGATCGACGGATAGCCTTCGTAGACAAGGGGATTGACCAACACATCGTGCTCGTCGATGTAGTTCTGCATATCCTCGTCGGTCCACGCCGCCAGCGGGTTGATCTTCACCAGCTTGAATGCCTCGTCGAAGCTGATCAGCGGCGCGTTCGCGCGGGTCGGCGCCTCGACCCGGCGTATCCCGGTCACCCATGCGGAGTAACCGCTGAGCGCTTTGCTCAGCGGGGCGACCTTGCGCAGCCGGCAGCATTCGCCGGGGTCCCGCGCGAACAGGTCCTTGCCCTTCAGCTTGTCCTGCTCGGCCACCGTGTGCTCCGGCGCGACATTGAGAACCCGTATGTCGTAGACGGATTCGACCGCGTCCCGGGTGCCGACGGTTTCGACGAAGTGGTAGCCGGTGTCCAGGAACAGCACCGGCACACCGGGGCGAACCTTGGACGCCAGATCGACCAGCACGGCGTCTTGCATGTTGGAGGCGACGATGTAATTGCACGTCGCCCAGCCGCGCGGGCCGTTGATACCGCCGAAGTTGTCATCCGTCCAGCGCAGCAGCTCGGTGGCGCTGGCGCCCTCGAGTTCGGCCGCGCCCCGGGCGGCCAGCTCCCGCAGTGCGGCGTATTCCGGGTCGGTCGTTTCGGTGCTCATCGCAACTCGCCTTCCTCGGCGCGAAGTGCCCACTGCGCGAACCGCTCTCCCTCGTTGCGGTGCTTGACGAAGTTGCGCACCACCCGATCGATGTAGTCGCCCAGCTCGTCGCTGGTCACCTTGTGCTGGCGCAGCTTTCGGCCGAAACCGCTGTCCAGCCCGAGGCTGCCGCCCAAATGCACCTGGAAGCCCTCGACCGAGTTTCCGTCGCCGTCGTCGACCATCTGACCCTTGAAGCCGATGTCGGCGACCTGAATTCGCGCACACGAGTTGGGGCAGCCGTTGATGTTGACGGTGATCGGCACGTCGAGGCGCGAGTTGATGTCATCGAGCCGCTTTTCCAGCTCTGGCACCAAAGTCTGTGCCTTGACCCGGGTTTCGGCAAAAGACAACTTGCAGAACTCGATCCCGGTGCAGGCCATCAGGTTCCGGCGCCAGTGTGAGGGGTTCGCCTGCAATCCGAGGGCATCGAGGCCGGCGACGAAGCCGTCGAGCTTGTCGTCGGGAATGTCGAGGATGACCAGCTTCTGGTAGGGGGTGAACCGGATCCGGTCCGAACCCGCCTGCTCGGCCAGGTCGGCCACCGCGGACAGGATGGTCCCGGAGACCCGGCCCGCGATCGCGGCGACACCCACCGCGTTGAGTCCGTTCTTGAGCCGCTGTACTCCGACGTGGTCGATCGGGTGCGTGACCGGCTCGGGGGCCGGGCCGTCGATCAGCGGCCGCTTGAGGTATTCCTGTTCGAGAACTTCACGAAATTTTTCTACGCCCCAGTCCTTGAGCAGGAACTTCAGCCTCGCCTTGGCGCGCAACCGCCGGTACCCGTAGTCGCGGAACACCGAGGTGACCGCGGCCCAGACCTCGGGCACTTCCGCCAAAGGCACCCACGCGCCAAGGCGCTGGCCCAGCATCGGGTTGGTGGACAGCCCGCCGCCGACCCACACGTCCAGCCCGGGGCCGTGCTCGGGGTGGTTGACGCCGATGAACGCGATGTCGTTGACCTCGTGCACCACGTCTTGCAGACCGGAGATGGCCGTCTTGTACTTGCGCGGCAGGTCGGCGAACTCGGGCTTGCCGATGTAGCGCTTGACGATCTCGTCGATCGCCCAGGTCGGGTCGAGTACCTCGTCGAGGGACTCGCCGGCCAGCGGTGAGCCCAGGATTACGCGCGGGCAGTCACCGCACGCCTCGGCGGTCTGCAATCCGACCTCGGCCAGCCGCCGCCAGATCTCCGGGACATCCTCCACCCGGATCCAGTGGTACTGCACGTTCTCCCGGTCGGAGATGTCAGCGGTGTCACGGGCGAACTCGGTCGAGATCTGGCCCAGCGTGCGCAGTGCCGCGGCCGACAGGGCGCCGCCGTCGCAGCGCACCCGCATCATGAAGTACCGGGCCTCGAGCTTGTCCATGTTCTCGTCGCCGGTCCAGCTGCCGTCGTAACCCTGCTCGCGCTGGGTGTACAGACCCCACCAGCGCATACGGCCACGAAGATCGTTCTTCTCGATGCTGTCGAAGCCTTCTTTGGAATAGGTGTCCAAAATGCGGTCGCGCACCTCGAGTGGGGGACCGGCTTGTTTGAACTCCTCGTTGGGGTTCAGCGGTTCGCGCTCTCCCAGCGCCCATTGACCCTCACTTCGAGGAGCCTTGGCGGGGCGGGCTGTGGTCATTCGAAGATCTCCTTCGCGGGCTGTGCAGGCGTGGACGCGCGACTCACCGGTTCCTACGGCAGGCGCAGATCCGGCGCCAGCTGGACGTACAGGTGGGCGGGTCTACGGAATCAAGCCGGACAGCTACAGCTGCAGACACGCTTGAGATCGATGTGCCGCCGAACCACTAGCGCAATGCGCTGGCTGGGCTGGGCGACGGTCACGCGCCCATTCTGCCATGGATAGAGGCGGCAGTCGCCACCAGGTCAAATTTGCCCTCACGGTGAGCAAAACTACCGGGTAATCCTGGGTAATTCGACATACAAAGCCGAGAAATCCCTGAGAGGTGAGCCTGGCCGCGTCTGACGTGCCCAATCGCCCCACCGTGCGTTCAGGCCTACGTCGATCCCGTCTGACCCTGCGGCTGGAACTTTCGCGTCGACCGTGGGTGCTAGGTACCAGAACCGTCTTGAATTCGTCCATAGGCCCCACGCTCGGCGATGGCCTCCCCGTCGAGAGGGCGGCTGGGTCCGGCGAACGTGCAATCATTTGGCATGGCCCTTCGCGCGGCACCGGTTGAGCTTCCCGGCATACAGCGCAGTCCTGGGCAGTCGTTCGGGGTGTACGTCCACGTCCCGTTCTGCATAACGCGTTGCGGGTATTGCGATTTCAACACCTACACGCCCGCCGAGCTCGGCGGCGTCAACCCGGACGCCTGGTTGGAGGCGCTGCGCACCGAGTTGGCGCTGGCCGCGGCGCGGCTGGATGCACCGACGGTGAACACGGTGTTCGTCGGCGGCGGGACGCCATCCCTGCTGGGGCCCGCGCGCATCGTCGCGCTGCTCGACATGGTCCGTGAACACTTCGTGCTCGCCCCGGACGCCGAGGTCACCACGGAGGCCAACCCGGAATCGGCCTGGCCGGACTTCTTCGAGGCCGCCCGAGCGGCCGGGTACACCCGGGTGTCGCTCGGCATGCAGTCGGTGTCGCCGTTCGTGCTGGGTGTCCTCGACCGGATCCACACGCCGAACCGGTCGGCGGCCGCGGCCCGCGAGGCGCTGCAGGCGGGCTTCGAACACGTGAGCCTTGACCTCATCTACGGCACGCCGGGGGAGACCGACGACGAGCTGCTGCGCTCGGTCGATACGGCGATCGCGACCGGCGTCAACCATGTGTCCGCGTATGCACTGGTCGTGGAGGAGGGGACCGCGCTGGGGCGCCGGGTCCGCACCGGTGAGCTGGCCGCACCCGACGACGACGTGCTGGCGCACCGTTATGAACTGCTCGACGAGCGCCTGTCCGCGGCCGGGTTCGATTGGTATGAGGTGTCGAACTGGTCGCGGCAGGGTGGGGAGTGCCGGCACAACGTGGGCTACTGGGACGGTGGCCAGTGGTGGGGCGCGGGGCCGGGTGCGCACGGGTATGTCGGCGCGACGCGGTGGTGGAACGTCAAGCACCCCAACGCATACGCCGAGATATTGTCGGATTCGGCGTTACCCGTGGCGGGCTTCGAGCAGCTGGACGCCGAGGCGTTGCACACCGAGGATGTGCTACTGAAAACCCGTATGCGTCAAGGGCTTCCGCTGGAGGTGCTGAACGCCGCCGAACGCGAACGAGCCAAAACCGTTGTCGCCGACGGCTTGTTGGTGGACGGAGGCGACCGGCTGGTCCTCACCCCCCGCGGCCGGTTGCTGGCCGACGGGGTGGTGCGGACCCTGCTAGGGTGACGGCGTCAAACGCCGAACCACCCTTCGACGAGGCGGGCAATCTCGATGTAGAGCGGGATCCCGATCGTGACGTTGTAGGAGAACGTCAGACCCAGTGACGCGGCCAACGGCAGCGTCGGACTCGCTTCCGGGATCGCCAATCGCTGGACCGCCGGCACCGCGATGTAGGACGCCGCGCCGCACAAGACCGCGAACAGCACGTAGGTGCCCGTCTTGAAGTCGGTGTGGGTCAGGCTCGCGTAGGAGCAGGCGACGATGATCCCCAGCGTGGCAAAAACATTCGGCGCGAGTACCGCGAAGAAGATGAACCCGGGCCCCGCCGTTCGCAGGTCCTTCAACTTGCGCGAGGCCGTCATGCCCATCTCGAGCAGGAACAGGCACAGCACACCCTGGAACGCCATCACGAAGAACTTGTCGTCGTCCTGCACGACCTTTTGACCCTGCAGGCCACTGATCAGGCCGATCACGATCCCGCCGATCAGCAGCACCAACCCGGGGTTGAGGAACACCTCCTGGAACAACTCGCGGGAGAAGATGGACGGCTTCTTCTTGGTGAGCTGCGCGCTCGGGCTGACGTCGAGTTCCTCTGTGCGCTCGCGCTTTTCCAGTGAGAGTTCGAGTTCGTCCTCGATCGCGCGCTCGGTCTCCAGGCTCTGGCCCTGCGGAGGCCGAGCCGCGGTGCCAGGCCCGATGCCGACCTTCACCGGCGCGTAACCCGGCTCGTCGGCCATGTTGCCCGCGGCGTCGATTCCCCGGTGTCGCAGGTGCGCCACCAGGTAGAGCGCCACCAGGCAGCCGGGAATCTCCATCACGGCCAGCATCACCGGCATGTACGCGTTGAAGGCGATGTTCACCGCGGCCAGGACCGCCACACAGGTGGCGAACGTACCGGCAGAGTCCGACCCGTAATAGCCGGCGATCGTCGCCCGATCGATCCTGCGCAATTTGGTCAGCCAGCCGAGCAGGTAATAAGCGACGATGCCGATCACGAAGTTGAGCGCGAAGCCCAACACCATGAATCCGATGATCGCCCCGACGCTGGAGGCATTGACCTCGGCGAGTTCCTCACCACCGTGCCAGCCGATAGCCAGCAGCAGGTACATGGTGAGGCCTTGATAGATCACATAGGGGAACTCGAATCGCACCTTCAAGATCGGGATCAGGAATCCGAAGTAGAAGAAAAGCAGAAGCGGCTTGAACAGGTTATGCGTGAAGTTATGCCAGAACTCTTGCAGCATTGGTGCCTCTCTTTTTCCGTCCGGTGGCCCGGGGGAAGCACCGTCCGCAAGCGGGGGCTACCACGAACGTCCCGACGACCGTGGAAAATTTAGCTCTGCCGCTGCCAAACCGCCACTCGGATCTGACCCGAATTGTGCATGTCGTTCCAAGCCGCGCCGAAATGGCTGGGAATCCCAAAACCCGTGGTCACAGCGATGCTGGTAGGACGGGGTAAGGTGGGATTAGCGTGAATCTGGTGTGAGTTCGCTGTGCATTTCCTGTCAGGATTAGCGTGTCGCAGCTCAACCAGAAATTAGCGAGGGCCGGACGCCGGCGCCCCGTTTGCGGTGGGTCACCGACAGCCAGGCGGACGGCGAGTAATGCGTCGTAATCTCTTCGAATCCGTCGACCCGGGAAACCGTAAGGACGCCTGTTTCCTGGTTTATTTCGAGTTCGTCGCCGTCCGAACCGTGGACTTCCTCACCGTTCGCGAGCCTGATCACGAACATAATGTTCCTCTCAGTGGATGGGTTTTAATCGCGATCGGGCATTTGCTGGGTCATCCGCACCGGCCGGATTAAACCTTTGTTACGTTTTTCTGTCAGGGTCCGTGGAAAACGTCCGGCACGGTTCTTCCGGCCCCGAAATGCTTCCGTGGTACGAATCCCTTAGGTAGCGATTCACCCGGGCTACCCCCTTCTCCGCGCCGGTCACTGGCAAGCCCCCCATGCAGTCCGCGTCGGAGCCAATGATGGTACGGGGAACACAGCCATGGACAGCCATGGTAGCCCTTTCCTATTCGCCAAGCAGGTGAACGAGGGGCAAACGTTTTGGCCTACCGGTGCCTCCGGGTGGACCGCTCGATCGGCCCTCATGCGATGAGTTCGCGGCTGCTGCCTGGGAAAACGGAACTCGGGCGGCCGACCGCCCGGCTGCTCCGAAGAGGCGACGCCCGATTAATTCCAGGAGCGATCGATCGGTGCGCGGCGCCCCGGGGGACCCGAATGGCAAACCTGCGTGAAGCTGTCGACGTCGGCCGCGCCCCAACTGATTGCGCGCTAATTGGCTTTGCGCCGGCGTGCCGACAATTCGTCGGGCGGCGCCTCGGTCCCGGCTTCCGGTGAGCGTTCCAGGTAATCGGCCAGGATGCGGCTGGTCAACGATTCGATGTTCGACTCGATCGACGACGCGAGCGTTGCGGTGACGGTCGCCACCGCCTGAGTGCGGAACCGAACCAGCATCGTGATCAACTCGGCGATCTCGGCATCCGCGGGCAGCGCCTGGCCGGGTTTGATCTTGTCGATGACGTGTTCGGCGCCGGCGCGCACCAACAGGTCGCTGATCTTGTCGATCTCGGGCACGATCTGCTCGTGCAGGTCGACCAGCTTCTCCAATTCGACGCCGTAGCCCCGGATCTCGTTGAACGCTTCGATCAGCTTGGGCCGGGTCACGGTGGCCTGCGCGCCGTCGACGCGGATCACCTGCAAGGCGACCAGCCGGTCGAACGCGGTCGGGTCGTCGACGAGCGCCTGGGCGTCGGCGAGCGGCATGGTCTCCGGCTTCTCGGTGGTCCAGCTGCCCACGATGGCCGTCTCGAGGCCCAGCACGTCGCCGAGGCTCTTGCCTTCTTCCCAGGCGCCCAGCATTTCCCGCACATGGGCGATGTTGTAGCCGCGGTCGAGCATCGAGGTGATCAGCCGCAGCCGGGTGAGATGCGTGTCGTTGAACAACGCGATGCGCCCGACCCGTACTGGCGGCGGCAGCAGTCCGCGATCCCGGTAGACCCGGATGTTGCGGGTGGTGGTGCCGGCCAGCCGGGCCAGGTCGTCGATCCGGTACTCCCCGGACGCCGCATCGCCGTGCGGGTGCCGCACCGCCGCGTCGAACAGCTGCGACACCGCGGTGTCGATGAAGTCCCGCGATTGGCGCCGAACGCGTTTGGGCGCCCGTCGCACGTTGTACAGGACGCTGGCGATCGTGCCGGGTTCCGGTTTCTGTGCCATCTCAGTGCGCCGGCTTAGGCCGACGACGTGACGCGCGCGGTCACTCCGCGCGCCACCGCCTGGTAGTCCGCATAGCGGAAATCGCTCATCTGGCGAAGATACTGGGTCGCGAAACCTGGGTACATCGAGCCGTTGAACCCGTCCTTGGTGAGATACCAACTGCGACAACCCGACATCCAGGTCGTCTTGGTGAGCCGGCGCTGAATGCTCTCATTGTGGCGCCGTTGCACGTCTTCACGTACGTCGAGATAGCGCAGGTCGTCGTCGAGAATGGTGCGGATGCCGCGCACCGCGTAGTCGAGTTGGCCCTCGATGTAGACCAGCAGCGAGTTGTGCCCCGGCCCGGAGTTGGGGCCGGTCATGAAGAACAGGTTCGGATAGCCGTGTGCGTTGATGCTCTTGTAAGCCCGTGCGCCATCGGCCCATTCGTCGGCCAGCGACCGCCCGCCGAGGCCGGTGACGGCGAACGGCGGGCCGGTGAGGTGGACGTCGTACCCGGTGGCGAACACGATGCAGTCGAGGTGATGCTCGATACCGTCGCTGGTGCGGACGCCCACGGGGCTCAGCGTCGCGATCGGCCAGGAGATCAGCTTGCAGTTGTCGCGCTGCAGCGCGGGGTAATAGTCGCTGGAGACCAGCATCCGCTTGCAGCCGGGGGCGAAATCGGGGGTCAGTTGCCGGCGCAGCCACGGGTCCTTGACGGTGGCGCGCAGATGAGCCTGGCCGAGCCGAGCCACCACCGAGGTCAGCGGGGTATCCCACACCAGGGCGGTGGCGCTGGCTTCGTGGCCCCAGAACAGCGCCTGGCGGGCAAGTTGTTGGGCGGCAGGGACTTTGGCGAATAGGGCTTGCACGGCCGATGGGGTCGCCACATCGAGGCGGGGCAGCACCCAGCCCGGGGTGCGCTGGAATACCTTGACGAATCCAGCCTGTTTGACCAGTTCGGGGATGATCTGGATCGCGCTGGCGCCGGTTCCGATGACTGCGACGCGCTTGTCGGTGAAGTCGTAGTCGTGATCCCAGCGGGCACTGTGGATCTTGTGCCCCCGGTAGGTGTTCAGACCACGGATGTTCGGGAAGCTGACATCCGAGAGAGGACCGGAGGCCACAACGACGGTGCGGGCGCGAAATTTCTTGCGGTTCTTGGTCTTCACCGTCCACACGCCGGCGGCCTCGTCGAAGGTCAGATCGTTGACCTCGTGTCGGAAACGGATGTGCGGACGGATGTCGAACTTGGTCGCCATGTCTTCGAGGTGGCGACAGATCTCGGGGGCGGGGGAGTACGTCCGCGACCATCTCGGGTTCTTCACGAACGAGTAGGAGTAGAGCAGCGACGGCACGTCGCAGCTGGCCCCCGGGTAGGTGGTGTCGCGCCAGGTTCCGCCCACCCGGTCGGCGCGCTCTAGGATGATGATGTCGGTAATTCCGGCTTCGGCTAGCCGAATTGCGGTACCAAGCCCGGTGAAGCCGGCTCCGATGATCAGCGCTGCGTAGGTGTGGTCGTTTGCCATGGTCACGCTGCCGGCTCGTGGGTGAGTTCCTTCGACCAGCTCGGTGCCGGCCTCAGCAGCGGCTTGGGATAGAAATCCGACAGCCACACCATGGAATTGGCCAGCAGTTGATAGGGGTGCCGGGGGTTGACCACCCACATGCCGTGGCGCTTGAGCAACTTGTAGGTGGGCACCCGCCGGGTGCGTTCACCCCGGTCGCCGAGTTGCTTGAAACGGTTGACCGCGTTGAACAACCGCTCCGAATCCATCCCCATGCCGGCCATCTCGTTGCGGACCCGATTGAGCAGCGGCACGTACATCAGCACGCCGATGATCAGACCAGGGGACGCGAAGCGCCCGACGAATTCGATGGCGAGTCGACGCGCGCTGGCGTTGCCGATCATCTCCAGCACCTCGAAATCGACGGCGATGTGCCGTGATTCGTCGTTGTTGATCTTCTCGAACACCTGATGGCAGACGGGGTCCTGCACCGTGTCGAGGAGGAACTTCAGCAGCGCGCCGTCGAGTGCGACCTCCAGCATCGGGATCACGGTGCCCAGCACCGACAGCGGCATATCGTCGGCGAATGTGTCCAGCCACTCGATGGCCAACCGGATGTTGACGTTGGGCTTGGGGATCTCGCCGTCGTCGAGCATGCCCCAGCGCTTCATCAGTGCCAGTTCGGCGTTGGCGTGCCGTTGCTCCTCGGCGTGGAAATACCGGTAGATCTCGGCGATGGTGGGGTTCGGCGCCTTCTTGGCGAGCGCCGCGAATCCCCGGGCGCCGATGTTCTCGATCCAGCACAGGTCGGCCATGAAGGCCCGGAGTTTGGGCCGGAACTCGGGCTTGATCGTGTCGGCCCCCGGTGCGTCCCAATCGATATCGGCGAGCGCCCACTGGCGATCCTTGATCTTGGCAAGCATGGCTTCCATGTCGATGGCCACCAGCAGCCCCCTTCTCTTTAATTTGTCAGTGCATGTTAGCCCGCGACACAAGGCCAACCGCACGGGTATAGGCTTGCGGCGCAAGGCGTTTGACGTTCCAGCCGATCTTGGCGTCGAGTTGTGGCAGGCAGTAGAGCTCACCGCGATCGTGAGCGTCCAGGCAGGTCCGCGCGACCTTCTGTGCCGAGAACCCGGTCCAGCGCATCAGCGTGTTGGCGAGGTTGCTGGATTGCTCGCTGATCCGGCCCGATGCGACGATATTGGTCTTGACGAACGTCGGGCACAACACGGTGACCCGGATGCCGGTACCGGACAATTCGGCGGCCAGCGTTTCGGAAAGCGACAGCACGCCGGCCTTGCCGACGTTGTAGGCAGCCATGCCGGGAGCGGCACCGAACGCTGCCGCCGAGGCGACGTTGATGATGCCCCGTGGCGCGTGCGCGGGCCCGGCCTCGCGCAGGATCGGGGTGAACACGTGGCAGCCGTGAATCGGACCCCACAGGTTGATGCCCAGCGCCCACGCCCAATCATCCAGGGACACATCGCCGATGGCTGCGCCGCCGGCGCCGACACCGGCGTTGTTGATGATCAGCGTGGGCGCGGCTCCGAAGAAGGACCGTGCTTCTTCGGCCAGCGCGCGAACGTCGTCGATTCGCGAAACGTCGCAGCGGTTCGCGATCGCCTTCGCGCCGTGCTCGGCGATGGCGTCCGCGGTCTGCTGCGCGGCGACCTCGTCGATGTCACTGCATACCACCGTGCCGCCCCGGCGAGCGAGTTCGACGGCGAACGCCGCGCCGATCCCGCTGCCGGCCCCGGTCACCACGGCCAACGCGCTGTGGCTGGTGGTCTTCGACGTGCCGAGCAGTTTATCCAGTGGTCCGAGCATCGTCAGCCCACCTCGTCAACCACGGCGCGGGCATCCTGCAAGGCGTGGGCGATGAACCGCGCAACGTAGGCCATGGCCTTTGCCGCTTCGGGTGTCATGCGCGGAAGTGCTTGGAACACATGGACTTGGTGTGGCCACACCTGCAGTTCGCAGCGGCCGCCGGCGGCTTTGATGTCGGCGGCCAACTGCCGAGCATCGTCCTGCAGCATTTCGGCCCCGCCGGCCTGAACCAGGGTCGGCGGCAGCATCGCACCGCCGGCGACGTCGAGTGTCAACCGAGGATGGGTGAGATCGATTTCCGGGTGGTAGAGCGCGACGAGACGGGCCGCGTCGGCGACTCGGATGGCGGGATCGGGACGAATCTTCTCGCGAGCGAGTGCGAGCGCGAAGGTCATGTCGATCAGCGGCGAGAACAGCACCAGCGCGGCAGGAGAGTTCGCGGCGACCTCGGGCTGCAGCAGCATGTCGACCGTCAGGTGACCACCCGCCGAATCACCGGCTATCACAATATTTTTCGTCGGCACGTCACACGTTTGCACCAGCCAGTCCCAGCCCGCCCGGACATCGTCGGCGGCGGTCGGAAAGCGATGACGCGGCGCCAACCGGTAGTCGATGCTGAACACCGGCAAGCCGGTCAGCGATGACAGCCAGGATGTCAACCGGCGGTGAGTCTTTGGCGAACATATGGCATAACCGCTGCCGTGCACGTAGTAGATCGCGCCGGCTTTGCTGGACGAATGCCTGGTTTCGCTCGTCGGCGTCCGGGGCCCGTACACCCATTCGCCCTTGACCCGGCGACCGTCGGGCAGTCTCGTGTCGACCAGTTCAACGCGGGTGCCCGACAGTGAGGGGCCGAAGGTGGCCATCACACGCGCGATCATCTGGCGCGACAGCCAGATTCCCCACGCGCGTTCGGGCGGCACCAGCCCGCTGAACGGTCGCAGGGTGTAGGTGCTTACTGCCGCTGCGCCGCGGGACCGCAATGACCCGCGGGCCGGAACGATGTCCGCCATGCAACGCAGTCAACAGCAAATGGTGACATTCGTCAATGGCAGCTTTTGGCCGGAGCGGCGGTCAGCCTGCCCATTGCGTCGTGAAGGCGGCAACCGACTCCGCGGTGCGACGACGGGCCGCTGCGGGATCGGGAAACGCGGCGGCCAGGCCGTCGACGGCGCGGCAGCCGCGTGGCTAGTCCAGCGGGTAGCGGTATCCGGACAACCGAACCTGGTTTCCGCCAGCGCGTTTCGCCTCGTACATCGCGGCGTCGGCGGCCTCGACCAGGCTTTCGATGATCTGGCGCCCGGGTCTTTCGACCACCATCGGCAGACGAGCGCTGCTGACACCCAAGCTGGCGGTCACGTACCAGGGGGTCGCGGCAATGGCCACCCGCATGGCCTCGGCCGCCTGGAGCGCTTCCTGCTTCCCGATGCTCTCGGCGACCAGGAATTCTTCCCCGCCGACGCGAGCGATCACCGTCTTGCCGCCGCGAATTCGGCGGAGGCTGTCGGCAACGGCCACCAAGATCCGGTCTCCGGTCGCGTGACCGTAGGTGTCGTTGATGCGCTTGAAATTGTCGAGGTCGATCATCAACACGCTGATGCACAGCGGGCGCTCGTCCCCGGCGAGCAGCTTGGGCGCCGTTCGATAAAAGCCCCGCCGGTTGCGCAGCCCGGTGAGCGGATCGGTCGAGGACTTCAGGGCGTCCACCGACAACCAATGCACGAGGACCTGTCCGCAGAACGGTACTGCCAGCAGCCCCGCGCTGAGCACCAGCCAATCCGCTGTGGCGATCAATGCATCGCTGTTCGCGGCGATGCGGGCGGCGCAGATTGCTGCCGCACCTGATGCGGTGCCGAGCGTGAAAACCAACACGCGAGCCGAGTGAAAGAACGCGACGTAACCGGCCAGGCCGCCGAATGCCGCACACCCGAGCATTCCGTTACGCGGGTCGGACTGCACAATGCAAACCACCGCGATGCCCAGCGCGCCGACCGCTGAAAAGACCTTGGATTGCGCCCGGGTCGGCCAGCACCGCCCGTATACCAGCGCGAACCCCGCGAGGATGACGATGGCCGCCACGGCGGCGGCGCGCTGCGCGGGTGCGTGCGGACCTGATGGGCTGCTGAGCATCAACACCGTCGCTGCCACCAGGGTGGTCAGGATCGCGACGAGCAGGAAGCGGACAAACGGCTTCAGTCCGCGCGCGGCAAGGTATTCCGACAGCCAGTCATAGTGGTCGGGCTGCCGCCACCACGCGCTGATCCACCCCATTTACCGACGCCCCTCGCCCCCGGTGACGTCGGAAATCGACGGCGCCGACCAAACCTCGGTCGTATGCTACTTACCGGTTGCTGAAATGCGGGGCTCTTCGCGCAAAGCGGGATCGCGGAGCGGACGTGCAGGCCGACTATTTGCCGCGCTGGAGTGCGAACACCGGGATGACACGCGTGGTCTTGGTCTGATACACCCCGAAATTCGGCGACCGGGACACCACCTGGTCGAACAGGGAATCGCGCTCCTCGCCCAGCGCCTCGCGGGCCGTGGCCTCGAACGATTCGGTGCCTATCTCCAGGCGCACCCGTGGATTGGCGCGCAGGTTGTGCACCCATGCGGGGTCGTTCGGTGCGCCGCCACGCGAACCGATGATCACCAGGGCGTCGTCGATCGGGAAGTACGCGAGTGCGGTCAAGCGCGGCAGGCCTGACTGGGCGCCGGTCGTGGTCATCAACAGCACAGCAAGTCGTGATCGGTTGGTACGCATAGCTTCTTGCCCGTGAGGTGGCGCTTTGGGCACTGCGTGGAAGGTGAATTGCCAGCCGCCCAAGCCGGGTTCATGATGCTAGTGGCCCGGGCTACCCGACGCGGTCACTTGGCCGGGCCGGCAATCACAAAGGAGTTGGAATCGTGAAGCTCGCAGAGGCTTTGTCGCTTCGCGCGACCGCGGCGCGGCGGATCGAGCAGTTACGCACTCGCATCGTGAACAACGCTCGATACCAAGAAGGCGAAGAGCCCGCTGAAGACGCGTCAGCCCTGCTGACCGAGGTCGGCGAGGTGCTCGATGAGTTCGAAACTCTGATCCGGCGTATCAACCGCACCAACGCTGCCACCACCATCGACGCGGACGGCACCCTGACCGATGCGTTGGCCCGCCGCGACGCGTTGCGCCACCGTCACTACGTGTTGACCGTGGCGGCGGATGCCGCCGCGGGCACCAACCAGCCCAGCTACTCTCGGCAGCTGCGGTCTGAGCTGAAAATGCAGTCCGCGTTGCCTGTCGCCGAGTTGCGCGCGCAGGCCGATGTGCTGGCGCGCGAGCTTCGTGAGCTAGACGTGCGGATCCAACGCTCCAACTGGGAGGTAGATCTGCTGGATTAAGAGGTGGAGCAGGTAGTTGTCGTGAAGGCGTGCGCAAGCCCTGATCGGCGGGCGAAGTCCGGTCTCTCCTGGCGCACGAAGGGCAGTGCAGAGGGTCCGATTCCCTCATCACATCGCAGCCCAGCATTGCGCACCGGTGACAGCACACAGCACACAGCACATCACCACGTGCAGATTCGTGACGATGAGGGCGGGCAAGGGGCATCCACCTCAGGAAACGCCGGCCGGGAAGCTTTCGGCGGATAATCACCTCCGATGGCCGAGATGCGGCCCCAAGGGGAGAGTGTGGCGATGATCCACGGAAAGTCGGTCGTTGTAACGGGTTCCACGTCGGGTATAGGTCTTGCGATCGCACGGGCTTTCGCCGCCAAGGGAGCGAACGTGACCCTCAACGGCTTCGGTGACCCGGACGCCGTCGAGCAGCAGCGGTCCGATATCGAAGAGGCTTTCGGGGTGACGGCGGCCTATTCGGGCGCCGACGTGACCAAGCCGGCCGAGATCGCCGAGATGATCGGCGACGCCGAACGGACCTTTGGATCGGTCGATGTCCTCGTCAACAATGCCGGCGTCCAGTTCGTGGCGAAGCTGGAGGACTTTCCGGTCGAGAAGTGGGACGCGGTGATCGCGACGAATTTGTCGGCGGTGTTCCATACGTCTCGGTGCGCACTGCCCGGGATGAAACGGCGCGCCTGGGGCCGAATCATCAACATCGCCTCGGCGCACGGCCTGGTCGCGAGTGCGGAGAAGTCCGCCTATGTCGCGGCCAAGCATGGCGTTGTGGGGCTGACCAAAGTGGCGGCGATCGAAACCGCCGAGTACGGCATCACCTGCAACGCAATCTGTCCCGGATGGGTCATGACCCCTCTGATCGAGCAGCAGATCGAAGCGTTCGCCACGTCAGCGGGAAAGTCCTTTGACGAGGCCAAGCAAGAGTTCGTCGCCGACAAGCAGCCGATGGCCCGCTTCACCCGACCGGAAGACGTTGGGGCACTTGCGGTTTTCCTGGCCGGCGAGGCGGCGGCCACCATCACCGGTGCCAGCTACTCGATCGACGGCGGCTGGACCGCCCAATGACGCCCTAGGTGGTTTGTGCCTGCGGCAGCGGGCGACTACGCACCAGCGTCGGCCACCAGAACCATGGTCCGAGAATGCGCATAATGCACGGCACCACGAACGACCGCACGATCAGCGTGTCGAGCAGCAATCCGATACACACGGTGGAACCCACCTGGCCGATGGTTCGCAGATCGCTGGTCAGCATTGCCAACATCGTGAACGCGAACACCAAGCCCGCGGACGTCACCACACCGCCGGTACTGCCGAGCGCGCGGATCAGGCCGGTGTGGATTCCGGCGTGCAGCTCCTCTTTGACGCGAAGGATCAACAGCAGGTTGTAGTCCGAACCGACCGCCACCAGGATGATGAACGTGAGCGGCAATATCAGCCAGTGCAGCGGCAGACCGATGAGATGCTGCCAAACGAGGATGGAAAGCCCGAACGCGCCGGCGTAGGAGAAGGCCACCGTCAGGGGAATTACCAAGGCCGCCATCAGACTTCGCGTCAGGAACAACATGATCAAGAAGATCAGCACGAAGGCGGCGATCGCCACGATCAGCAGATCGGACGCGGCGTATTGCTTGATGTCTTTATTGGTTGCTCCGGAACCGCCGATATAAACTTTGGAGCCGGCCAGCGAGGTCTCCTTGAGCGCCACGGTTATTGCGTTGGGGAACTGTTCGACGTGCTGCACACCCTCCGGGCCGTTGGCGTCCCCCTCGTGGGTCACGATGATCCTGGCGGCCTTGCCATCCGGCGACATCAGCAGCTGCATACCGGTTTTGACGTCGTCGTTGTCGAAACCCTCGTGGGGGATGTAGAAGAAGTCATCGCTGCGGGACTGGTCGAAGTCGAGCCCGACATTGATCTGGTCGTCGAAAGTCTGGTCGGTCTGCGTGGTCTGCAGAGACGACTGGCCGTAGGTGTTGACCAATAGATTGGCCAGCGCCTCCGAGTCGTCGGCCGTGAGTTTCAGCTGGGTGATGATTTGCGGCAAGGTCTTGTCGATGACCTCGAGCGAGGCTACGGCGTCCTTGATGTCGTCGGCCATCTTGTCGAGGCCGTCAATCGATTCGAACAGCGACCTGAATGCGTAACAAACGGGAATGTCGAAACAGTGTTTCTCCCAATAGAAATAGCTGCGCATCGGCCGGAAGAAGTCTTCGAGGTTGGCCAGGTTCGACCTCAACTCGTCGGTGACCTTTTGCATGTCCTCCATCGTGAGGACCGTCTTGTGCATCTCATCCGACATCGTCTGAAAGAAGCCGATCTCTTTGCGCAAGACCGCGACGGTGTGCTGCGTGATCTCGGCCTGCTCGCTGGTATTGGCGTTTTGCCGCTGGCTGAACGGGAGCTGTTGGCCCAGACCGCTGCCCTGAGTGGTGAACAGGTAGGGGATATGGGCATGTTCCAAAGCTCGACCCATGGGCCTGGTGATGCTCTGCACCATCGCGACGCCGGGAAGGCGTTCGAGAGCCTTGGCGGCGCGGTCCAACGAGATGAAGTCGGCCGAATTTCGCAGGTCGTGATCCGACTCGATCATCAACATCTCGGAAAAGAGCTTGCTCTTCGGGAAGTGCCGATCCGCCGCCTGGAAACCAAGATTGGCGGGGGAATTGTGCGGCTGGTACTGACGATCGTCGTAGTTCTGCCGGTACGTCGGCACGAAGATCGCCCCGAGCATGACGGCAGCGGTACTGGCCGCCAGGATTGGCACCGGCCATCGGACGACGCTCGTCCCGATCCGTCGGTAAAGATGCGCCTTGGCCTTGCTTTTCGGGTCGAAGAGCCCAAATAGGCTGCCCACCGTCAAGAAGGCCGGACCGAGCGTCAGCGCTGCCGCGATGGTGAACAGCATGCTGATCGCAACCGCCGGCCCCATGGTGTGGAAGTAGTTGAGTCGCGCGAAAGTCAAGCAATAGCAGGCCCCGGCGATCGTCAAACCGGACCCGAGGATGACCGGCGTGACGCTCTTATACGCGGTGTAGAAAGCCTGCTCCCTGCCCTCGCCGTCATGTCGCGCCTCGTGGTAGCGGCCCATCAGGAAGATGCCGTAGTCCGTGCCCGCTCCCAGGGTCAGCGCGACGACGATATTCACGGCGAATGACGAGAGTTCGATGTACCCGAGATGACCGAGGGTAGCGATAACCCCCTTCGCGACCAACATCTCGAACAGAACTCCGGCCAACGGGACAAACAGGGTGACGACGGAGCGGTACACCAGCAGCAGCATCCCGATGATCAGAAAGATCGTCACGATCGTGATGTCGTTCAGGCTCGAATTCGCAATAGCTACGGTGTCCGAGGCCAGCGGTGCGGCGCCGCTGACGTAAACCTTGAGCCCGGGTGGCGGCGTGTCCTTGGCGACGATATCCCGAACGGCCGCAACGGATTCGTTCGCCTGCATTTGGCCGATGTCGCCGGCGAGACGAAGGAGCACGTATGCGCACTTGCCGTCGAGGCTCTGCGCCCCCGCGGCGGTGATCGGCTTGCCCCACAGATCCATGGCGTACTGCACATGCTTGGGGTCTTGCTTGAACCGTCGCATCAGATCGTCGTAGTACTGATGATCCGCGTCGCCCAGCGGCCGGTTGGCTTCCAGCACAATCATGGCCAAGCTGGTCGAATTGGACTCGTGGAACTCCGCGCCGATGGACAACAACGCCCGCTGCGACGGCGCGTAGTGCGGGACCACCGGCCCCGCGAGTTCTTCTGCGACCCTCTCCACTTGCGGCATGAAGGTGTTCGTCGACACGGCCAGAAGCGCCCAGAAGGCGATGATCGGTATCGCGAAGATGCGGACCATTCTGGGGACGAATGGTCGCTTCGCCACGGGCTCCGACCGATGCTCGCTCATGCGGATTTCACCAGGCAAAAGACGTGTGCGTCCTGATGGGCATCGGACTGTTCGGCGCGGACAACGCCGTTCACCCGCAACCGGCAGCCGACTTGGCCGCCCTGAACCTGGGCCGAGATGCTGCCGGACACCACGGTCAGTGTGGTCGACTCGGTGTGCGACCACGGCAGCGTCGTGAGATCAACCCGATGCGGATGTCCGTTGACGTCCACCCAGACGAGCATCCCGCCTTGCCCGACGTTGCCGAACAACTCGTAGGTGAGCCGTTTGATACTGAACTCCGGCGGTGCCGCGGGCTCGTTGACGGTGATGACGGGCGGGGGATCGGAGAACTCGTGCACCTTCCACATGGCCACCCCTCCGACGGTGAGCGCAACGACGGCAACCAAAGGCATCCAGACTCGTGCCAGGACGGTCCTGCCGACTGAACGAGGGCTCACTCGATCACCTTTTCGGACGACGGTTCAGGCCTTGCGCTCGCATGTCATCCCCGCCTACGCGCCGCCCGAATAGTAGACGGTCATGTGCCCAATGCGGTGGACTGATGGTCAAGAGTAGCGGCTTTGCGCCAATACGAGAACATGACGACTACGGACGTTGCCACCCACCGGGGCTCACGGCAACGGGGATGCGCCCAGTCGCGCTGATTGCAGCGCGAACCGATGCGACCACGCCGGTTTGCTTAGGGCGCCGCCGGCGTGTGAAACGGCTTGTCAGAAAGGGTGCGAGCGGAACCCATCGTGTTGCTCACGACAATTTCCGCAAACGTCTTTTCAACCTCGCGCTGCGCAGGATCTGAGTCGTGAAGTTCAAGGAGGCGAGCATGGGGAACACCCCGAGGAAGGTCCGCTCCGACGGGGTCGCCCCGTGCAGGTGGTACAGGCTCCCGAACACGTAAAAGCAACCCACCGAGAACAAGGCGCCGGGGATGCTGAGCGTCAGCAAGGAGCTGCGGTCGGCCACGATCCGCTTTGCGTAGTCGAGCTCTTCTTGCGACATCGGTTCGCGTTTGCGCACCTTGGTGGTGACCGCTCTGGCGATGCCGATTTCGTCGGCTATCGGAGGGGACGGTCGTTCCCCCAGGCGTTTGACGTACCCGGCAGCAATGGTGGCGAACACCAGGGCCATTGCCAGGGCAACGACGGTGAGCAGCCCGTATAAACCTTGCTCCATTGCGCGCTCCTTGCCTGACGGTAGCCGTTGTGGACGCGACCGAGCACTAGCTTAGGCCCGAGCGTGCGGCGCGGGGAATCACTGCCAGCCTTTGGTCAGGCGGCGGTAACGGTTCGAGCTCGTTTCGGTCATGGCGCCGCACGTCGGGCGCTGCCGCGTATCCCGCGGTCTAACAATGCGGGCATGACGCAATCGCGGGAGTCCGACGGTGGCGCGTGAGATCTCGCGGCAGACGTTTCTGCGCGGTGCCGCCGGCGCGATAGCGGCCGGCGCGGTATTCGGCACGGGCCGATTCGGTTCCGCCCCGGCGACCGCCGCGCCGAACGCCACTGGCTGGGACGGTCTTTCGTCCGCGCTTGGTGGCAAGGTGCTGTTGCCGGACAGCCCGCAATTCGGCTCGGCCAAGCAGGTTTTCAACACCAACTACAACGGACTGACGCCGGCGGCGATAGTCACTCCGACGTCGGCGGCCGACGTGCAGAAGGCGATGGCCTTCGCCGCCGCCAATCACCTCAAGGTCGCTCCGCGCAGTGGCGGACACTCGTATATCGGCGCGTCGACGGCCAACGGCGCCATGGTTTTTGACCTGCGTCAGCTGCCCGGGGGAGTCAACTACGACGCGGCCACCGGGCAGGTCACGGTGACGCCGGCGACGAGTTTGTATTCAATGCACGAGACGCTGGCCGGTGCCGGCCGGGGTTTGCCGACGGGTACCTGCCCATCGGTGGGTGCCGCGGGACACGCGTTGGGCGGCGGAATGGGTGCCGACTCGCGGCATGCCGGTCTGCTCTGTGACCAACTGACCTCGGCCCAGGTGGTGCTTCCCGGCGGCCAGGCGGTCACCGCGTCGGCCAACAGCAACCCGGATCTGTTCTGGGCGTTGCGCGGGGGCGGGGGCGGCAACTTCGGGGTGACCACCTCGCTGACCTTCAACACCTTCCCCACCCACGACGTCGATGCCGTCAACCTGAACTTTCCGCCGCAGTCATTCGCCCAGGTGCTCGTCGGTTGGGCCAACTGGCTGCGCACCGCCGACCGCAACAGCTGGGCGCTGGCGGACAGCACCACCGACGGGATGGGCACGGCGTGCCGCATTCTCGCGACCTGCCCGGCCGGATCGGGACCCGGCGTGGCCAACGCCATCGTCTCAGCCGTCGGCCTGCAACCGACCGGCACCGAGAGCCACACCTTCAACCGGATGGACCTGGTCCGGTATCTGGCCGTCAACAATCTGAACCCGCAGCCGCTGGGTTACGTCGGCGGGTCGGATGTCTTCCAGAGCCTCACCCCGGCCGCCGCTCAGGGAATCGCGGCCGCGGTCAACGCTTTTCCGCGCGGCGCCGGCCGCATGCTCGCCATCATGCACGCTTTGGACGGCGCCCTGGCCACCGTCGCCCCGGGTGCCACCGCCTACCCGTGGCGCCGGCAGGCCGCCCTGGTGCAGTGGTACGTCGAAACCGGTGACCCGGCGGCCGCGACCAACTGGCTCAGCACGGCACACCAAGCGGTGCAACAGTATTCGGTCGGCGGCTATGTGAACTACATCGAAGCCAACCAGCCGCCGGCGCGTTATTTCGGGCAGAACCTGCCCCGGTTGTCGGCCGTGCGGCAGAAGTTCGATCCGGGCCGGGTCATGTTCTCCGGGTTGAACTACTAGCAGCTTCGTCGAGTGTGCGGTCGCGGCGTTGAGTCTGCGCCCGCGGTGCCCACCGTGCGCTCGGGGCGCCGACACGCCGGGACGGCCCGCCGTCAGCGCACCCTCGACGCCGCACGAGCCGAGACAGCGCCTCCGCAAACGGATGCCGGCCGGCGGCCAAACGCCGGATGCGCGGCGCTCGATGACACCCAAGCTTCCGCGGACCCTGCTGTGTCCGGGATCACCCGGGTGCCTTGGCGGGGGCTTAGTAGCAACAGCGCAGGGAGAGAGGATAGGGTAACCAAAAAAATTAGGGCAGCCTGTGCTAATTCAGGGAGGTTTGGTGGTGCGTGCCCCCGCGGGCTCGGAGAATATCCGTGCGGAGGTAGCCGAGTGGGTCGGCGTTGCTGTTGACGCTGTTCAGCAGGCCGGCAACCTGCGGTGTCGGGCCTTGGGCTCGCTGCGCGTGACGTCGCCGGCCGGCCGGTCGCGGCGAGTGGCGGCAGGGTCCCGGGCCGCTGCTACCCACTCGGCCGGCGCTCTGAGCCACAGCGCCCAGGCATCCGGTGAGCACCATGACATTCCGTGACCTGATCAGCATGCCATCCACCTTTCCGTCCTGGATCAAGCTGGTTCCCGGGCGCACGTCGGCTGACGGCGCCACCGTGGTGTTTCCACACGCCGGCGCGGCCGCCGCGAGCTACCGGCTGCTGGCCGCCGCACTGGCTGCCGGCGGCGACATCTACATCGTCCAGTACCCACAGCGCGCCGACCGGCTCGCCGAACCTGCCCACGAGACCGTGCACGACCTCGCCCTCGGGCTCTTCGAGGCCGGGCCTTGGCGCCGCGTCGCACCGTTGCGGTTGTTCGGGCACAGCATGGGCGCCGTGGTGGCGTTCGAGTTCGCCCGGGTGGCCGAAGAGCGCGATGTCGCCGTGCGGAAGCTCTGGGCTTCCGCGGGCCCGCCGCCGTGTGTCGTCGCCGACATGCCCGAACTGCCGACCAGCGACGACGGCGTGCTCGCCGAGCTCGCCGACCTCGGCGGTACCGATCCCGAACTGCTGGCCGACGAGGAATTCTCCGAACTGCTCACCACCGCGATGCGCGCCGACTATCAAGCCTTCAATCGCTACGACCCCAGTCCCGATATCCGCATCGGCACCGACATCCACGTCCTGGGCGGCCGCGACGATCACCGCATCGCGATCGACGTGCTGCGCCAGTGGGAACGGCATACCGCCGGGTCCTTCGAGCTGTCGTTGTATGACGGCGGCCATTTCTACGTCTACGACCATGTCGATGCGATCGCCGCACAGGTGAACGCCGATGTCTGACCACGGAGTCCAAGCCACCGAGATCGATCCGGTGGTGATCGTCGGGATGGCCGTCGAAGCACCCGGCGGTATCGACACCGCCGACAGCTACTGGGACCTATTGGCGCACGGCCGTGAGGCCTTGGGCCGGTTTCCGACCGACCGCGGCTGGTCGGTCGCCGAACTGCTCGCCGGGTCGCGCCGCAGCGGATTCAAACAGATCCACGACCGCGGTGGATTCCTCGGCGGGGCAGCAACATTCGATCCAGAGTTCTTCGGGATCTCGCCCCGCGAAGCGATCGCGATGGACCCACAGCAGCGGGTGACGCTGCGGGTGTCCTGGCGCGCGCTGGAGAACAGCGGCATCAATCCCGACGACCTGGCCGGCCACGATGTGGGCTGCTTTGTCGGCGCGTCCATGACCGGGTATGGGCCCGAAATGGCCGAGTTCTCCCGGCACAGTGGCCATCTGCTCGCCGGAACCGCGCTGAGCGTCATCTCGGGGCGGGTGGCGTACACGCTCGGGCTGACCGGCCCGGCGCTCACCCTCGACTCCTCGTGCGCGTCGGCGCTGGTGGCCTTCCACGTCGCGGTGCGCGCTCTGCGCGACGGCGATTGCGACTTGGCGCTGGCCGGTGGCGTCAACGTATTGGGCTCGCCCGGTTTCTTCGTCGAATTCTCCAAGCAACACGCCCTCTCCGACGACGGCTACTGCCGCCCGTACAGCGCGCAGGCCAGCGGAACGGTCTGGGCCGAGGGAGCGGCAATGTTTGTGTTGCAACGCAAATCGGCGGCGCTGAGGGCCGGCCGGCAGATCATCGCCGAAGTCCGCGCCACCGCGGTCAACCAGGACGGTCGCAGTGCCGGTCTGTCCGCCCCCAGCGAGGAGGCTCAGGTCCGGCTGTTCCGCCGCGCGATCACCCAAGCCGAAATCCAGCCCGGCGAAGTGGGCATGATCGAGGGGCATGGCACCGGTACCCGGCTCGGCGATCGCACCGAACTGCGTTCGCTGGCAAAGACTTACGGGAACACCGAACCCGGCGCCGGGGCACTGCTGGGTTCGGTCAAGTCCAACCTGGGTCACTCGTTGGCCGCTGCCGGTGCGCTCGGGTTGGCTAAGGTTCTGGTTTCGGCCGAGCACGGCGCGGTACCGGCCACTCTGCACGCCGACCAGGCAAGTCCTGAAATCGATTGGGATGCACAAGGGTTACGCCTGGCGCAGACCCTGACTCCGTGGCCGGCGGTTGCCGGACAACGCACGGCCGTGGCGTCGGCCTTCGGGATCGCGGGTACCAACGCGCATCTGATCGTTTCGATGCCAGAGGTGGCATAGTGCTCGATCACATGTTGCCCGACGGCCGTGTCCCGGTGCTGCTCACCTCGCACGACAAAGAGCTGATTCGCCGGGATGCCGCTGCGATCCTGGACTACCTGGACCGCAGCGGCAACGCCGCAGCGGATTTGGCGGCGTCGGTCGCGTCGACCCTGTTGCGGCTGCGGCGGCTGCGACGTCACCGCGCGGTGGTGCGGGCAGCCGACCGGGCCGAGCTCGTCGACGGCTTGTCGGCGCTGGCCCTCGACGACGAGCACCCCCTGACCAGCTGGTCGTCGAAGAGCTCGGCGCCGCGCATCGCTTTCGTGTTTCCGGGGCAGGGCAACCAATGGCAGGCGATGGGAGCCGACGCCTACCGGGTGCTGCCGGCCTATCGGGAGACCGCGGACGAGTGCGGGCGGGCGTTCGTCGCGGCCGGGTTGCCCTCGCCGCTGCCTTACCTGTTCGGGGAGCAGGAGCAGCACTGGTCGCGCACGCAGATCCAGGGCGCGCAGTTCGCGCACGCGGTCAGCCTGGCCGCGGTATGGCGAAACCACGGGGTGGTTGCGGAGGTCACCATCGGGCACAGTCTCGGTGAGGTGGCGGCGGCGTATGTGGCAGCGACGATCACCTTGCCGGACGCGGTCCGATTGGTCGGCGCGCGCGCGAGCGTCGTCGACCGGCTGACCGGCCGGTACGCGATGGCGGTGCTGGGCGTCGGCCTCGAAGAGGCGGAGTCCGTGCTGGCCGATGCGCCCGGCTGGCTGGAAGTGTCCGCGGTCAACGGCCCGTCATCGACCGTGGTCTCCGGTGAGCACGACGCGGTGGCCGCGGCGGTGCGACTGGCGGGGCGTCGCGGCATCTTCAATCATCAACTGTCCGTGGACTATCCGGGTCACACCAGCGCACTGCGGCCGTTGCGGACTCCGTTGATCGAGTCGATGCCCGATTCGGGCTTCCGGCGCGGCGAGGCGCGGTTCGTCGGCTCCACGTTCGGCAGCGAGGTGGACGACGACATCGACTTCTCCGAGTATTGGTACGAGAACCTCTGTGGCACAGTGCGATTCGACCGGGCCGTGCGACATGCGCAGAAGCTGGGCGTCGACACATTCGTGGAACTGTCCGCACACCCGTCGCTGCTCTATCCGCTCGCCGATATCGTCGACGAGGAGTCGGCGGTGGTCGTCGGGTCGGGGCATCGCGACAAACCCATCGTCGAGGCCCTTTCGGCGAACATCGCCGCCGTCGCGACCGCCGACCCCGGCAGCCCGTGGGCCAAAACCATCCCGGGCGGTATCCGGCCGCCGCTGCCGAGGTTCCCGAACGCGCCGATGCGGGCGGTGCACCTGTGGGCGACGCCGGAGCCGCTGACCGACCCGGTCGCGGTGCCCGCGCTGACCGCTGCCGTCGAGGATTGGCAGCAGGTGACGTCGACGACGGGTACAACCGGTTGCAGCATCGGGTTTTTCGGCGAGGCCGCTGCGGGCGCGTTGACGCGGCAACTGATCGACGCCGTCGCCACGCACGACGGCTGCCGGGCGGTGCCGCTCGGTGAGGCCGAAATCGTCGTGGTGATCGCCCCGGAACTCGACCGGCTGGATGCGCTCGCCGCGATCGAGCAGATCGCCGGACGATCCGACGCGGGCCTACCCGACTACGCCGCGATCACCGGCCCACGTTGCCGGGCCGTGTGGTTGCTGACCGTCGGTGCCGAGCAGGTCGAGCGAGAGGATCCGAATGTCTCGCCCGCACAGGCCGCCCTGGCGGCGATGCACCGCAGCGTCGGGTTCGAATTCCCGGACCAGATCTTCGGGCACCTGGACCTGCCCAGCCGCGATGTCGACGCCGCAACCGCGCTCGCGGTCGTCGAGGCGCTGATCGGCGAAGGGGCCGAGATCGCGGTGCGGGGGACCGAACCGCCCCGACGCTATGCTCGGACGTTCCGGGAGTGCCGAGACTCGGCAATCAGCCGGCCATTGGACGGCGCCGCCCTGGACAACGTGGTGATCACCGGTGGCAGCGGAGCGATCGGCCTGCGGTACGCGCGGTACTGCATCGAACACGGGGCGCGCACGGTTACCTTGTTGAGCCGCAACGGCGTTGACCCCGACACGTTGGCACGGCTCGCCGACAACCATGACGCGGTGGTGCAGGCCCCGCGCTGTGACATCACCGACCGTGTCGCGCTGTCCGCCGCCGCGCTCGAATACGCCGGCGCTGGTGCGTCGTTGCTGATACACACCGCCGGCATCGCCAAAGCGGTGGTGCGCGAGGATCTCACCGGCACGGATGTGGCCGAGGTATGTGAGGCGAAGGTTCGCGGATTGGCGCTGCTGGCCGAGGTTTGGCCGAGCAGGCCCGGCTGCCGGATTCTGGCCTGCTCGTCGGTGTTTGGCGTGTGGGGCGGCTACCACCATGCGGCGTATGCGGCGTCCAACCGGATGCTCGACGTGCTGGCCGCCCAGTTGCGGGCCGGGGGCCGGGACTGCACGGCGATTCGATGGGGACTATGGCAGGCCGCCGGTGTGGTGGCGGCCAACGAGATCACCCGCACCGAACGCTCGGGATTGATCGCCATGGACCCCGAATTGGCGATCGAAGCCAGCCTGTACCGTTACGACGGCGATCCACTGATTTTCGACGCGGACTTCGACCGGCTCGCGGTCTTCTTCGAAAGCCAGGGAATGCCAATGCCGTTCAGCGGCTCGCTCGGCGAGAGCTCTGAGCATGACAACGGCTCGGCTGTCAAACCGGTCGCCGACGTGGTGCGCGCCGAGCTGGCCGCGACATTGCACTTGGGTGATTCGTCGTCGATTGACTCGAGTGCCTCGCTGATCGACCTGGGTGTGGATTCGCTGCTCGCGCTGGATCTGCGCAAGCGGCTGCGCCGGACGGTGGGGAACTCGGTTCCGGTGGCCCGGATGCTCGGCGGCATCACCGTCCACGAATTGATCGATGCGTTGGGCGCCGGCTCGACCGGCGGGCCCAAAGCTGCGCCGACGTTGGGTGGCGGCGCCGCTGCGATCGGGGCGCACCATTCGACGCTCGCGATGCTAGAAAGGTTGGACACCTAGCGTGACTGAAATTAATGCCAGCGCCCGGCTCGACGAAAAGCGCTTGGAGTTGTTGCGCCGCAAGCTCGCTGAGCGCGGCCTGACCCGGCCCGATGCCGAGGCGCCGGTGGCGACCGTCGACGAGCCGCGCATGTCCGGTGGCCAGCACCGGATGTGGTTCGTACAGTCGGTCGACCCCGACAGCGCGCTGCTCAACGTCTGTGTCTCGTACCGGGTCAGTGGCACGGTCGACGTAGCGCGGCTGGGGGACGCCATCAATGCCGTGGCCGCGCGGCATCAAGTGCTGCACACGACCTACGAGACCGACGCCGACGGCTTTCCATATCCGGTGGTCCGCGAAGACCTTCGGCCGGATTGGGCCGAGCACGATCTGTCGGATCTGCCCGATCAGTCGCGGCGGTTGCGGCTGGACGTGCTGGCACAGCGGGACTTCTGCCGTCCCTTCGACCTGGCCAAGGATTCGCCGCTGCGGGTCACCGTGGCGCGCTTGTCGGCCGACGAGCTGATGCTGCTGTTCACCGCCCACCACATCGCGTGGGACGACGGGTCATGGGCGCCGTTCTTCGCCGATCTGACGCACGCCTACACCGACCCGGACGGATTCGCCGCCGCGCCGGCGGTGCCGACGCCCGCGGTCGAGGCGGCCTTCGCCGACGCCGCGAGAAATGACCAGGACGCGGACTACTGGCGTCCCCTGATCACGAACCTGCCGGAGCCACTTGAGCTTCCGGGGCCCAACGGTTCGGTGGTGCCCAGCACCTGGCGTGCGCAGCGCGCGACGACGCGGTTGCCGGCCGACCTGGTCGATCGGGTTGCGGAATTGGCCCGACAAACCGGCGCCACCCCGTACATGGTGTTGATGTCGGCCTTCGCGGCACTGGTCCAGCGCTACACGCAGTCGAGCGATTTTCTGGTCGCCGTCCCGGTGCTCAATCGCGGCGTCGGGACCGAGGATGCCATTGGCTACTACGGCAACACCGTGGTGATTCGGCTCCAACCGCACTCCCGTCAGACATTCCGCGAACTGCTTGCCCAGACGCGCGACAGCGCGGTGGGCGCCTTCGCACATTCACGCGCCGACCTCGATTGGCTGGTGCGCGAATCCAATCCCGATCGCCGCCACGGCGCCGACCGGATGACCCGGGTGAGCTTCGGACAGCGAGACGCCGACGGCGCCGGCTTCTGCCCGCCGGGGGTGCGGTGCGCGCGCGCCGAGTTGCGCGGTCACTTCAACCAGCTGCCACTGAGTTTCATGGTGGAGCTGCAGCGATCGGGCAACGGCGGCGGGCTCATCGAGGCCGAATACCTCGTGGAGGTGCTCGATCGCCCGTTGGTCGAACAGCTGTTGCGGCACTACGTCGTCCTGCTGGACAGCGCGCTGAGCAACCCCGACGCGACGCTGTCGGCATGCGCGCTGATGAGCGGCGAAGACGCCGAATGGCTGCGCCGAGTGTCGACGGGCGAAGAGTTCACCACTGCGGCGGCCACGTTGCCGGAGTTGGTCAGTCGGCGCGCGAGTTCGGCGCCCGACGCCATCGCGGTCGGCTACGAGGGCCGCGACTACAGCTACCGGGAGATCGACGAAGAGTCCAACCGGGTGGCGCACTGGCTCATCGACCAAGGGATCGGCACCGAGGACCGGGTCGCGCTGCTGCTGGACAAGTCGCCCGAACTCGTCATCACCGCGCTGGGCATCCTCAAAGCGGGTGGGGTCTACCTGCCGGTGGATCCCACCTACCCGCAGGATCGCATCACGTTCATCCTTGGTGATGCGGACGCCAAACTGGTGCTGCGCGAACCGGTTACCGGTCTGTCGAACTACCCGGTGAGCGCGCCCGAGCTGATTCGGCCACTGAGCCCGCACAACACGGCCTACCTGATCTACACCTCCGGCTCGACCGGGCTGCCCAAGGGTGTTCCGGTTCCACACGCGCCGATCGCCGAGTACTTCGTCTGGTTCGGCGACGAATACCAGGTCGACGCAACGGAATCGCTGTTGCAGGTCGCCTCGCCCAGCTTCGACGTGTCGATGGGCGAGATCTTCGGCACGCTGATCATGGGCGCACGGCTGGTCATTCCGAGGCCCGACGGGTTGCGCGACATCGGCTACCTGACCGAACTGCTGCGCCGCGAAGGCATCACCTCGATGCACTTCGTGCCTTCACTGCTCGGGCTGTTTCTCTCGCTGCCCGGCGTCAACCGATGGCGCACCCTGCGGCGGGTGCCGATCGGCGGCGAGGCCCTGCCGGGCGAGATCGCCGACAAGTTCCATGCCACCTTCGATGCGCTGCTGTACAACTTCTACGGACCGACCGAGACGGTCGTCAACTGCACCAGCTACCCCGTGCAGGGCACCCAAGGCACCCGCATCGTGCCGATCGGACGGCCGAAGATCAACACGCAGGTGTATCTGCTCGATGATGCGCTGCAGCCGGTCCCGGTCGGCGTGATCGGCGAAATCTACATCGCCGGAACACATGTCGCTCACGGATATCACCGTAGGCCGGCACTGACGGCCGAACGCTTCGTCGCCGACCCGAACACTGCGGGCGGGCGGATGTACCGCTCCGGTGACCTGGCCCGCCGCAACGCCGACGGAGACATCGAATTCGTCGGCCGCGCGGACGAGCAGGTGAAGATCCGCGGCTTCCGCATCGAGCTCGGTGAAATCGCCGCCGCCATCTCGGTGGACCCCAGCGTCGGGCAAGCGGTGGTGCTCGCCGTGGATCTGCCCCGATTGGGCAAGAGCCTGGTCGGCTATGTGACCCCGGCGCCGGACTGTGGCACCGAATCCGTTGACGTCGAACGTATCCGGGCCCGGGTGGCCGCCGCTCTGCCGGACTATATGACGCCGGCCGGCTACCTGGTGCTCGACGAGATCCCGATCACCGCACACGGCAAGATCGACCGCGTCGCGCTGCCGCAACCGGAGATCGCCGCCGCCGCCGAATATCGCGACCCGACGACGCCCACCGAACGCCGCATCGCCGCGCTGTTCGCCACGCTGCTCGGCCACGACCGAGTGGGTGTCGACGACTCGTTCTTCGATTTGGGCGGCCACTCGCTGGTGGCCACCAGACTGGTCACCGCGATCCGCTCGGATTGCGGTGTGGAGCTCGGTATCCGCGATGTCTTCGAGCTGGGGACGGTGGGCCGGCTGGCCGAGCGGGTCGACCAACTCGGGTCCGGCGAGCTCGTCGAGACCCGACCCAAGCTGATCGCGACCGCGCACGACGAACCGTTGCCGCTGTCGGCGTCGCAGCTGCGCAGCTGGTTCGCCTACCGTATCGACGGGCCCAGCTGGGTCAACAACATTCCGTTCGCCGCGAAACTGAGCGGTCCGTGGGATATCGAGGCGCTGATCGCCGCTATCGGCGACGTCGTCGCCCGTCACGAAATCCTGCGCACCAGCTACGTCGAAATCGACGGCGTGCCTTACCAAGTGGTCAATCCGGCCGGTGATGTGGCGATCCGCCGCGCGTCCTTCGATGGTGCCGAGCAGGACAGCGAGGCCTGGCTGCAAAAACAGCTGGACCAAGAGCGCCAGCACTGCTTCGAGCTCGACGCCGAACGGCCGATTCGGATTGCGTTGCTGCGCAACGGCATCCAGGACGAATATGTGATGTCGTTCGTGGTCCACCACATCGCCTCCGACCACTGGTCGGCGGGCGTGCTGTTCACCGATGTGCTCACCGCGTACCGGGCCCGCCGGACCGGGGAGGCTCCGTCCTGGGCACCGCTTCCGGTGCAGTATGCCGACTACGCGGCATGGCAGAGCACGTTCCTGGGTGACTCCGGCGGCCAGGAGTCCGCCATCGCCGCCGAGCAGCGCGAGTACTGGACCCGCCAGTTGGCCGGGATGCCCGAGGACACCGGGTTGCGGCCGGACTTCGCTCGCCAGCCGGTGCCCAGCGGGGCGGGTGAATCCGTCGCCTTCCGCATCGACTCGGCCACCCGCGCCAAGCTCGCCGAGGTGTGCCGCGAGTTGGGCATCACCGAATTCATGCTGCTGCAAACGGCCGTCGCCGTGGTGCTGCACAAGGCCGGTGGCGGCGTGGACATTCCGTTGGGCACCCCGGTCGCCGGGCGTACCGAGGCCGAATTAGACCAGCTGATCGGTTTTTTCGTCAACATCCTGGTGCTGCGCAACGACCTGGACGGCAACCCGACGCTGCGTGCGGCGCTGACCCGGGCGCGCGAGACGGCGCTGGCCGCCTACGCCCACCAGGATCTGCCCTTCGACCGGGTGGTCGACAGCGTGAGCCCGGTGCGCTCGCTGTCGCGCAACCCGCTGTTCCAGGTCGTCGTGCACGTGCGCGATCACCTGCCGGCCACCCGGGTCATCGAGTCGGGACCCGCCACCGGTGACGGCGGGGACACGGTGTGCACCTCGCTGGACCCGATCTTCGACATGGCGCACGCCGACCTCAGCGTCAACTTCCTGGGCACCGACGGTGGTGACGGCGCCGGATACGACTGCGACGTCATCTACCGCACCGAGCTGTACAGCCGGTCGACGATCGAGCGACTGGCCGGCTGGCTGGCCCGGATCATCACCGAGTTCGCCGAGAACGTCGACCAAACCCTGCGCGACGTTGCGGTGATCGACGACGACGAGCAGCACCGCATCCTCGACGAGTGGAGCCGCGGTGCCCCGCCGCCACCCGACCGGCCCCGTACCATTCCGGAGCTGCTCGCTCCCAGCCGCAATTGGGGGTCCGACCGGATCGCGGTGCGCTGTGGCAGCGAGCAGCTCGATTATCCCGCGCTGCACCGCCGTTCGGACAACCTGGCGGCGCTGCTCGCCGAACATGGCGTGGCACCGGGCTCGCTGGTCGGGCTCTCGACACGGCGGGGCATCGACATGGTGGTGGCGCTGGTGGCCATCATGAAGGCCGGTGCCGGATACTTCCCGATCGATCCCGGCTATCCGTTGGCACGCAAGCAATTCATGCTCGACGACGTGGTGCCGCCGGTGGTACTGGCGACGGCCGAGGCTGTGGCCAGCACGCCAGAAGTGCCTGGGGTAGAGGTCATTTCGCTGGACGATCCGCAGGTGCGCACGGTGGTGGAGAACGGCACGGCTCGTCTGGACCTACCGGTGCCGCATCCTGACGACCCGATGTATTTGGTGTTCACGTCCGGCTCGACCGGCAAGCCGAAGGGTGCGGTGGGCACGCATCGATCGATGTCGGCGCGGCTGGATTGGCAGTTGCGGCATTACCCGCCCTGCGCCAACGACATTCGGTTGGCTCAGGCCTCGATCACCTTCCTCGAGGGCGGCATGGAGATGCTGGCCGGCCTGGCGGCCGGGGCGACGATGATTCTCGCCGACGACGCCGAGCACCGGGACGCCGAAGCACTGGCGGCGCTGATGGATCGGCACTCGGTGGCGCAGGTGACCGCGGTGCCCAGCCTGGTCCGGGCGCTGGTGGACATCCGGCCCGATGTGGTGCGGTCCCTGTCGAGGCTGGTGTGCGGTGGCGAGCCGGTGAGCACGTCGCTGCTGCAGCGCCTGGTGGCCGCGTGTGCGGGCAATACGGGCATCCAGCTGTTGAACAACATCGGCTCCACCGAGACCTCCGGTGCGGTGTCGCGCGGGCCGCTCAATTCGCCGAATCCGCTGGTGGGCAAGCCGGTCCCGGGTAGTGATGCCTACCTCCTCGACAACGGCCTGCGCCCGGTGCCGGTCGGTGTGGTCGGCGAACTGTATTACGCCGGTGACCAGCTGGCCCGTGGCTATTGGAAGCGGCCCGGGCTGACCGCGACGCGGTTCATTGCCAATCCCTATGCGGCCGAACCCGGTTCGCGGCTGTACCGAAGCGGCGACCTGGCCCGGTGGACCGAGGACGGCCAGCTGGAGTTCGCCGGCCGGGCCGACCATCAGGTTCACGTGCGCGGTTTCCGGGTCGAGCTGGCCGAGGTCGAATCCGCATTGGCGGCCGCCGAAGGCGTCGCCGCGGCGGCGGCCCGTACCTGGGAGGTGCACGGAGGTCTCTCGCTGGCCGGATACGTGGTGCCGCAACGGCCGATCGTCGACGATGCCGGGAAGGCCGGCTTCGCGGCCGCGGTGCGCGCCGCGATCGCGATGACGCTGCCCGGCTACATGATGCCCTCGTCGCTGACCGTGCTGGACGCGATGCCGAAGACCGACTCGGGCAAGCTGAACCGGCCCGGGCTGCCGAAGCCGGCGGTCAGCACCGGCGGCCGGATCGAACCGTCGCGCACCGACACCGAACGGGCGCTGGCCAAGGTATTCGCCGAACTGCTCGCCACGCCGGAGGTCGGCCGCTCCGACGACTTCTTCGCCCTCGGCGGCGACAGCATCCTGTCGGTTCAGCTGTCCTCGCGGGCCCGCGCGGCCGGCCTGGCGGTCAGCCCGCGCATGGTTTTCGAGCATCCGACCGTGGCGCAGTTGGCCGCCGCCCTGGACGCTGTGGGCGAAGGCGAGGCCGGCACCGGCCAGGCCGATGCGCCGGCCGATGCCCGCTTCGAGCCGATGGCCGCGTCCGGACTGTCGGCCGACGACCTGGCCGCCGTGTCGCAGCTGTGGGCGTCGTCGCGCGACGGGACGTCATGACCGCGACCAAAACCGATGTCGCACCCGACATCGAGGACGTGATGGCGTTGAGTCCCCTGCAAGAGGGCCTGTATTCGCTGAGCGCGCTCACCGAGTTCGTCGAAGGCGACGCGGCCGACGACCCCTACATGATCGGCATGGCCGCGGACATCACCGGCGTACTCGACGTGGAGCTGTTACGCGACTGTGCGACAAAGATGTTGGCCCGGCACCCGAACCTGCGGGCCAGTTTTTTCAGTCGGGGCATTGCGCGCCCGGTGCAGATCGTGCCGTCCCGAGTCGAGTTGCCGTGGCGACGTGTCACGGCCACACCCGGCGAACTACCGGCGCTGGAGGTCGGCGAACGTCGGCGCCCGTTCGATTTGGAACGCGGGCCGGCCATCCGTTTCCTATTGATCGAATTGCCTGGGCCACAATGGCGGTTGGTGATCACCGCCCACCACATCGTGATCGACGGATGGTCGTTGCCGGTGTTCGTCAACGAGATGATGATCCTGTACGCGGCCGGGGGAGATCCCGCGGCGCTGCCCGTCGCGCCGCGGCCGTACCGGGACTACATCGGGTGGCTTGCGAGCCGCGATCCGCAGGCCAGCCAACAAGTTTGGCGCCAACACCTGGCCGGGCTTTCCGGCCCCACCCTGCTGGCCGCCGCGCTCGGCTCCGCCGAGGCGGCCGAGGGCCAGTCGGCGGGCCTGCCGCGCACCACCGAACTGCGGCTGGCGCCCGACGTCGCCGAGCGGCTCGTCGAGGGCGCCCGGTCGCGCGGCATCACCGTCAACACCCTGATGCAAATGGCGTGGGCCCTGGTTTTGTCGCGGCTGACCGACACCCACGACGTGGTCTTCGGCGTCACGGTCTCCGGCCGGCCGGCCGAGCTTGCCGGCGTCGAGACGATGATCGGCCTGTTCATCAACACCGTGCCAATGCGGGTACAAGTCGACCCGGCCGCCGGCGTGGGCGACCAATGCCGCGCCGTGCAACGCGATGCCGCACTGCTGCGCGAACACGGCTATCTCGGGCACGCACAGCTGCGCGCGCTGGGCGGGGTGGGCGAGATGTTCGACACCCTGCTGGTTTACGAGAATTTCCCGATGGACGGGCTGGTCGCCGGCGGTGAATTGACCGCGGGCAGTGCGACATTCCGGCCATCCGCGCTGGAGAGCTTGTCACACTTCCCGATCGCGATCGCCGCCCACATGGCGGGCCGCGAATTGGTGGTGCTGGTCGAGGTGTTGGACGGCGCGCTGGGTGTCACCTCCGCCGAGCGGCTCGGCCGACGGGTGATGGCCACCGCCGAGCGACTGCTGCAGGGCTGGGATCGGCCGTTGCGTGAGGTCAGCGTGCTCTTCGACGACGAGGCCGTCGCGGCCGCCGGCGCAGCGGCTCCGCCCGCGGCCGGCATCCACACCCGGTTCGCCGCGATCGCGGCGACACTGCCCGATCACGTCGCGGTCAGCTGGGCGGGCGGCACGCTGAGCTATCGCGAGCTCGACGGTCGCGCCAACGGGCTGGCCGCCCGGCTCGCCGAGCGCGGGGTGAGGTCCGAAACACCAGTGGCCATAAGGCTTTTCCGCGGCCCGGAGTACATCATCGCGATGCTCGCGGTACTCAAGGCCGGCGGGATGTGCGTGCCGATGGAGCCGGGGCTGCCGCCCGAGCGGGTGGAGTCGATTTTGCGCCAAACCGGGGCGTCGATCGTCGTCGACGAAGACCTGATGCGGACCGGCGAGGCCCGCGACTTCCGGGCCGTCGAGGTAACCCCCGGGCAGGCCGCGTACGTCGTCTTCACCTCGGGGACGACGGGAGAACCCAAGGGCGTCATCGGAACTCACGCGGCCGTCGGCGCGTACGCCGACGATCATCTGGACAGCGTGTTGCGGCCCGCGGCCGCCCGGCTGGGCCGCCCGTTGCGGATCGCACACGCGTGGTCGTTCGCGTTCGATGCGGCGTGGCAGCCCCTGGTCGCGCTGCTCGACGGCCACGGCGTGCACGTCGTCGACGAGCGGACCCAGACCGACGCCGAGGCTCTGGTCGCCGCGATCGCCGAGCACGGCGTCGACATGATCGACACCACGCCGTCGATGTTCGCCCAACTCACCGCTTGCGGATTGCTGACGACGGTTCCGCTGGCGGTACTGGCGCTGGGCGGGGAAGCGCTGGGTAAGTCCGCGTGGACCCTGATCCGCAGCGAGTGTGCACGAACCCGGTTGCGCGCGTACAACTGTTACGGCCCGACCGAGACCACGGTCGAGGCGGTGGTGGCCGCGATCGCCGAGTATGACGAGCCGTCGATCGGACGGCCGACGCACCACACCCGCGGGTACGTGCTCGACTCCGGGCTGCGCCCGGTGCCCGTCGGGGCGACCGGCGAGCTCTACCTGGCCGGCGCGCAGTTGGCCCGCGGCTATCTGGGCCGCCCGGGAGAGACCAGCCACCGCTTCATTGCCGATCCATTCGTCGCCGGCGAGCGGATGTACCGCACCGGCGACGTGGTGCGCCGGGGCATCGACGGCTCGCTGCAGTACGTGGGGCGCGCCGACGCGCAGGTGAAGATCCGCGGCTATCGGGTCGAGCCGGGTGAGATCGCCGCCGCACTCGAGTCGCACCCCGCGGTCCGGCACGCCGGTGTTCTGGTGCGGCGCCTGCAGACCGGAGCGCGGCTGACCGCCTACGTGGTGAGCTCGGACGGGCACACACCGCCGACCGCGCAGTTGCGCGCCATGCTCGCTACCCGGTTGCCGCGCTACATGATTCCGCAACGCATCATCGGGGTCGACGAAATCCCGTTGACCGCAAACGGCAAACTCGACGAAACCGCGCTGAGCGCATTCGATGCGGCCGACGCCGCGAGCACCGCCTGGGCCGAACCCGAAACGCCGACGGAAACCGCACTGGCAGAAGTGCTTTCGGAGCTGCTGCAGCTACCTCGGGTCGACGTCACCGCGGACTTCTTGCAGCTGGGCCTGGACAGCATCATGGCGTTGTCGGTGGTGCAGGCGGCGCGGGCGCGCGGTCTGGCGTTGCGAGCCAGGCTGATCCTCGACTGCGTCAACATCCGGGAATTATCGGAGGCCATCGATTCCGAGAGTTACGCTGCCGCAAGCGATATCGACGAATCGGCCGGGCCGATGCCGGTGCTGGCCAACGGCCGCTGGCTCTACGAATACGGCGAACCCCGCCGGCTGGCGCAGACCGAAGCCATCCGGCTGCCCGCCGACGTCAGCCCCGAACACCTGGCTGCCGCGCTGGCCCGCATCTTCGCCGGGCACGAAGTGCTGCGCACGCGACTGGACCGCGACACGATGACTCTGGTTCCGACCGGGGCAACCGCGACCCTTGTCGACGAGGTGGCCGTGTCCGGCGATCTGCCGGCCGCCGTCCCCGGGCACGTCGCGGCGGCCGTCGAACGTCTCGATCCCGAGCGCGGAGTGCTGCTGGCCGGGGTCTGGCTTCGCCCCCCGACCGGACCGAGCGTTCTGCTGCTGGCCGCCCACGTGTTGGCAATGGATCCGGCGTCGTGGCGGGTCGTTCTCGGCGAATTGGACACCGCGCTGCGGGCTTTGGCCACCGGGCACTCGCCCGCGCCGATCCGGGAGCACACCAGTTACCGGCGCTGGGCCGAGGCGCTAACCCAGCGCGCCGAGAAGTTGGACACCACGCGATTCTGGGCGGCGCAGCTCGAAGGGGACGATCCCCATCTCGGTGCCCGACGGGTGGATCCGAATCGCGACCGGGCCGGCGATCTGATCGTCCGGATGGTCGCCGCCGATGCGGACACCACCCACCGGCTGCTGGATTCCGGGCTGCCGCTGCCGCATCTATTGGTGGCCGCCACCGCGGCGATGGTGACACGCTGGCGCCAGCAGCGAAACCAGGCCACGCCGCCGCCGCTGCTGGCACTGGAAACCCACGGCCGCGCAGACAGTTTGGTGGACGACACCACCGACACCGGCGACACGATCGGACTGCTCAGTTCGATCTATCCGGTGCGGGTGTCCTCGGCCGACCCGCGGCAGGTCGGGAAGCAGTTGGCGGCCATCCCGGGCGACGGACTCGATTACGGCCTGCTGCGCTACCTGCGCAAAGACACCGCTGCACAGCTGGCCCCGCTGCCCGGCCCGCAGGTGCTGCTGAACTACCTGGGCGCGGCCCACACCGGCGGCGGCACCGTGGTCAAGCTGGAGCGCGAACTGCTGGCCGGGGTGTCGCCGCAGCCGGAGCCGGATGTGGCGGTGCGCCACGAACTCACGATTATGGCCACCGTGCTGCCGTTCGATTCCCAGCGTGTTCTGGCCGCGCAGTGGCGCGCGCTGCCCGGCATTCTCGATGACGCGGATATCTCTGCGTTGCAACAACTTTGGATTGAATCACTGCGGGAGGTGGTGAAATGAGCACCCTGGCGATCCTCGGCGCCGGCGCCAAGGCGGTGGCGGTGGCCGCCAAGGCCAAGGCATTGCGCGACATGGGCCCCGATATCCAAGACGTTCCCGACGTGATCGCCGTCGAACGCACCGGAGTCGGAGCGAACTGGCAGGCGAGCGGCGGCTGGACCGACGGGGCACACCGGCTCGGAACCAGCCCGGAAAAAGATGTCGGCTTTCCGTATCGGTCGGCGTTGGTGCCGCGCCGCAACGGCGAGCTCGACGAGCTGATGACCCGGTACAGCTGGCAGTCCTATCTGATCGCGACCGCGTCGTTCGCCGAGTGGATCGACCGCGGCAGACCCGCTCCGCCGCATCGCAAATGGAGCCAATACCTGGGCTGGGTCGCCGACCAGGTCGGCATGCACGTGGTGCACGGCGAGGTCGACGGGCTCGGCATCGCGGGCGACCGCTGGGCGCTGCACACCCGCGAGACCACCGTGCACGCGGACGCGTTGATGATCACCGGCCCGGGTCAGGCCGAGAAGTCGCTGCTGCCCGGCAACCCGCGCATGATGTCGATCGCGCAGTTCTGGGATCGCGCCGCCGGACACGACCGCATCAACGCCGAGCGGGTCGCGGTGATCGGCGGTGGTGAGACGGCCGCCTCGATGCTCAACGAGCTTTTCCGGCACCGGGTTTCGACGATCACGGTCATCTCGCCGCAGGTGACGTTGTTCACCCGGGGCGAAAGCTTCTTTGAGAACTCGTTGTTCTCCGACCCCACCGACTGGACCGCCCTGACGCTGGATGAGCGCCGCGACGCGCTGGCCCGCACCGACCGCGGTGTCTTCTCGGCGAATGTGCAGGAAGCGCTGCTGGCCGACGACCGCATCCACCACCTGCGCGGCCGGGTCGCCCACGCGGTGGGCCGCGACGGGCAGATCCGGCTGACGCTGTCCACCAACCGGTTCAGCGAGAACCTGGAGACGGTGCACGGATTCGATCTCGTCATCGACGGCTCGGGCGCGGACGCGCTCTGGTTCACCTCACTGTTCAGCCAGGACGCGCTCGATCTGCTCGAGCTGGGTCTGGGTGGACCGCTGGCGTCCGATCGCCTGCAGGAGGGGATCGGCTACGACCTGTCGGTCAGCGACGTCGCCCCGAAGCTGTTTCTGCCTAACCTTTCCGGCCTCACCCAGGGGCCCGGTTTCCCGAACCTGAGCTGTCTGGGCCTGTTGTCGGACCGGGTTTTGGGGTCCTGGGTCGGTCCGGCGGCTGGTCTGTCCCGATTCCCGACGATGGTGGAGAAGCGATGAGTACTAACCCGTTCGACGACGACAACGGCACCTTCTTCGTGCTGGTCAACGATGAACAACAGCACAGCCTGTGGCCGGTGTTCAGCGACGTCCCAACGGGCTGGCGGGTGGTCTTCGGCGAAGCGACCCGCGCCGAATGCCTGGACTATGTCGAACAAAACTGGCCCGACATCCGTCCGAAGAGCCTGCGTGACTCCCTCTCCGCGAGCCGTTCGGCGGGTTAGCCGGCGAACCCAAATTCTGGGCTGCTACACAGGTTGCGCACAGATTAGTCCGTGCGATCCCGCGTAGCATCTGTCACAAGGTGCACAACCACACCATCTACACCAGGTGGGGGGTGTGGGTGACATTCCGTCACGTCGCTGCACGTCGAAGGGGGAATCATGAAATCTCTGAAAGCTATCGTCACGGGTGTGGCAGCCCTGGGCGCCGTCGGCGCCGCCGCCATCGGCGTCACCTCGGTCGCATCCATTCCAGCGGTTAGCGCGGTCCAGCTGGCCGCCTTCGGCGCCCCGTTGCCGCAGGACCCACCGCCGTTGCCGGCTCCCGCCGTCGACGTTCCGACCGCCGACCAGCTGACCGGACTGCTCAACACCCTCGCCGACCCCAGCGTGTCGTTCACGAACAAGGGCAACCTGGTCGAAGGCGGCGTCAGCGGGACCGTGGCGCACATCGCGGACAAGAAGCTGCAGAAGGCGGCCAAGAACGGCGACTTGCCGTTGTCGTTCACCATCACCAACATTGCGCCGGCCGCCGCGGGATCGGTTACGGCGGACGTCGCGGTTTCCGGCCCCAAGCTGACGAACCCGGTGATGCAGAACGTCACGTTCGTCAACCAGGGCAGCTGGATGTTGTCGCGCTCGTCGGCGATGGAGCTGCTGCAAGCCGCCGGGCAGTGAGTAGCATCCGTCAGGTTGGCCTGGACCGGGCCTCTAAAGGGGGAAATGTGAAATCCATAGCTATGAGCGCGGCTGCGCTGGCCGTCATCGGCGGCGCGGCCGTCGGCATCGCTGCTGTGGCAGCGCCCATGACTGAGGTGCAGTTGGCCGCGGTGGGTGCGCCGTTGGCGCCACTGCCCCAGGAACCCCCGCCTCCTCCCGCGCCTGCGCCGGTGGTGCCGGGCCAGCAGCTGCCGACGGCCGAGCAGTTGACCAACCTGTGCATCCAGGCCACCGATCCTGGCGTGGGCTACTCCGTGAAGGTCGGTCTGGTCGAAAACGGCATCGCGCCCGACGAGGGCCACGTTGCCGACCACGACCTGCGTAAGGCCTACCGGAACGGCAACTTCCCGGAGACCTTCACCGTGACGAACATCGTCCCGGCCGGACCGAACATGGCCGCCGCCCAGGTGGCCATCGCGGGTCCGAAGTTCGCCGGGCCGGTCAACAAGCAACTGGTGTTCGTCCAGCAGGGTGGCAACTGGGTGCTACAACACGACGCCGCACTGGCGTTGTTGCAGGCTGCGACCGCCGTCAACTAGTCGGGCACGGCTTTCGCGACGCGCTCCGGGTCGGCCAGCACGTCGATGGCGGCGACCAGGCCGTCGCGGACCACGAAAGCCATGATCGCGGTGGGCCGGCCGGTCACGAACACGACCGCGCCGGCCGCACCGTTGACGGTGGCCGCACGGACCTCGCGCTCGGGGGATGCGTAGCCGCGGGCCAGCCGGGCCACCGATGACGCTCCCTCGGCGCGGAAAAGCCCTGCGCCGGAACCGAAGTCACCCCGCAGCACGACGTCGGGATGCAGCACCGACACCAGCCGGGCGAAGTCACCGGAGCGCCCGGCCGCGAAGAAGGCGTCGACGGCCTCGCGCTGCGCGGTGATGCCGACGTCGGGAAGCGGGTCCGCGTCCCGGATTCGACGGCGTGCGCGGCTCGCCAGCTTGCGGGTCGCCTCCGGGGTGCGCTCGACGATGGGTGCGATCTGCTCGAACGGGACGGTGAAGACGTCGTGCAGGACGAACGCCAACCGCTCCGCCGGCGCCAGGGTGTCCAGCACGACGAACAACGCCAGCCCTACCGCGTCGGCCAGCATCGCGCGATGTTCGGGGTCGAACTCGCCTTGGGGGTCCACGATCGGATCGGGCAGCCGGGCGAGGAGTTCCTCGCGATGCCGACCGTGGCGGTCGCGCAAGGTGTTCAAGCAGATGCGGGCCACCACGGTGGTCAGCCACGCGTCCAGATTGGCGATGTCCTCGGCGGAGCTGCGGTTCAGCCGTAACCAGGCTTCCTGCACGGCGTCCTGCGCATCGTCGATCGAACCCAGCATCCGGTAGGCGATGGCGCCAAGCTGTGGCCGGGCCGCCTCGAAACGTGCCGCCAGTGCAGCCGTCACGCGCGGCCGGATTCGGGCAGGGCGCACACCCGGTTGCCGGAGAAGCCGGACGAGCCGATGCCGAGCGCGACATTGAACCGGGCACGCAGATTGCCCAGATTGATGACGTGGGTCAGGGCGACCAGCTGCGGGGTGTCGAAGTGGGCGCGCAACGCGTCGAACAGCTCGTCGGTCACCTCGACCGGGGTCCGGCTCATCGCGGTGGCGTACTCCAGGATCAGCTTGTCGACGTCGTCGAAGCACGCGGCGTCGCGGTAATCGGCCATGCCCACCAGTTCGTCGTCGGTGATGCCCCACCGGCGGGCGATCTGCGAACCGAGGTCGATGCAGTACTCGCAGCGCACCGTCGTCGCCGCCTTCAGCTCGGCCAGTGCGCGGTGGCGCGGGCACAGGATGTCCAGCTTCGATTCGGCCATTTCCAGCTTGCCGATGGCGCTGAGCAACGCGGGGATGTGGGCATACATCCGCAGCGGCTCGAGCATGCCGGCCGTTTCCAGGCCGGCCATCCGCCCGAGCTTGCGCCTGGTGAAGAAGAAGGCGATCTTGGCGCCCAGGCTGGCGTCGTGGTCCGAGACTCCCTGAAGCCGGGACATGGCGAACCTCCCGAATAGTCCTAGTGCGGACCCGTTTTGGGCCTCATTAGGTCGACACCCGGCGACGCACGAACGTGACCGGGCTAGTGCCCGAACGTGGAACCCGATCCCTGGGTCTGCTGGCTCAGCGGCACATCCATGTCGTATACCCGGGCATGGAACACGGTGCGATTCCGCAGCGCGGCTTGGACCGCGCGATGCAGGCCGTCCTCGAGGTAGATGATGCCTTTCCACCGCACCGCGTGCGGGAACAGATCGCCGTAAAAGGTGGAGTCTTCGGAGAGCAGCCGGTCCAGCGCCAGGACCGTCGTCGTGGTCACCAATTCGTCGAGCCGGATCTGCTGCGGGGGTATCTGGGACCAGTCCCGGTAGGAGAGCCCGTGTTCCGGGTAGGGCTTGCCTTCTCGTACGCCCTTGAAAATCATTGGTAGATCTTCTCCGATGCGTCGTCGAGGCCCTAGAAAAACCTGCGGATACCTGCTGAACAGGCTAGCCGCAAAGTTGCCGGACGTGCGCGGCAGATGCTCGCGCAGCGAGGTCAGCGCGTCGTATGAGACCGTAAAATGGACGCGATCAAGGAGGTAGCAACCGATGGGCAGTGCTGACGAGCGTCGCTTCGAGGTACTGCGCGCCATCGTCGCCGACTTCGTCGCGACCAAGGAGCCCATCGGATCGAAGTCGCTCGTCGAGCGCCACAATCTCGGCGTGTCCAGCGCCACCATCCGCAACGATATGGCGGTGCTGGAGGCCGAGGGCTACATCACCCAGCCGCACACCAGTTCCGGGCGGGTGCCCACCGAGAAGGGCTATCGCGAGTTCGTCGACCGGATCGATGACGTCAAGCCGTTGTCGTCGGCGGAGCGAAAGGCGATCCAGAGCTTCCTGGAATCCGGCGTCGACCTGGACGACGTATTGCGCCGGGCGGTGCGGCTGTTGGCTCAGCTGACCCGTCAGGTGGCCGTGGTGCAGTACCCGACGCTGTCGACGTCGACGGTTCGGCATCTGGAAGTGATCGCGTTGACCCCGGCCCGGCTGTTGATGGTGGTCATCACCGAATCCGGCCGGGTGGATCAGCGCATCGTCGAGCTCGGCGACGTCATCGACGACCATCAGCTCTCGCAGCTGCGCGAGATCCTGGGCCAGGCGCTGGAAGGCAAGAAGCTCTCCGCGGCCTCGGTCGCGGTGGCAGACCTGGCACAGCAGCTGGGTGGCGCCGGCGGCCTGGGCGACGCGATCGGCCGGTCGGCGACGGTGTTGCTGGAGTCGCTGGTGGAGCACACCGAAGAGCGCCTGCTGATGGGCGGCACCGCGAACCTGACCCGCAACTCGGCGGATTTCGGCGGTTCGTTGCGCTCCATCCTGGAGGCACTCGAGGAGCAGGTGGTGGTGCTGCGGTTGCTGGCGGCTCAGCAGGAGGCGGGCAAGGTGACGGTGCGCATCGGCCACGAGACCGCGGTCGAGCAGATGGCGGGCACTTCGATGGTGTCGACCGCGTACGGCACCATGGACACCGTGTACGGCGGGATGGGTGTGCTGGGGCCCACCCGAATGGACTATCCGGGAACTATCGCCAGCGTGGCCGCGGTTGCTCTTTATATTGGCGAAGTCCTGGGTGCTCGATGATCGCGCACCATCAGGTTTGTGGACACACGTGGTAAATCGGCCTTAAAAAGGCCCAGAAAGGTCAGGCGTGGCACGCGACTATTACGGGCTGCTGGGCGTGAGCAAAAACGCCGGCGACGCGGAGATTAAACGCGCATACCGAAAGCTGGCGCGCGAACTGCATCCGGACGTCAACCCTGACGAGGCTGCGCAGGCCAAGTTCAAGGAGATCAGCGCCGCCTACGAAGTGCTGAGCGATCCCGAGAAACGCCGGATCGTCGACCTCGGCGGCGATCCGCTGGAGAACGCTGCCGCCGGCGGCGGGTTCGGCGGGTTCGGCGGCCTGGGTGATGTGTTCGAGGCGTTCTTCGGCGGCGGCTTCAGCGGGGGCGGGACGTCGCGCGGTCCGATCGGCCGGGTCCGGCCTGGCTCGGACTCGCTGCTGCGGATGCGGCTGGACCTCGAGGAGTGCGCGACCGGCGTGACCAAACAGGTCACCGTCGACACCGCGGTGCTGTGCGACCGCTGCCAGGGCAAGGGCACCAACGGCGACTCCGCGCCGATCCCCTGCGACACCTGCGGTGGCCGCGGCGAGGTGCAATCGGTGCAGCGCTCGCTGCTGGGTCAGATGGTGACGGCGCGACCGTGCCCCACCTGTCGCGGCGTCGGCGTGGTCATCCCCGACCCGTGCCATCAGTGCATGGGCGACGGCCGGGTGCGGGCCCGCCGCGAGATCAGCGTCAAGATTCCCGCCGGTGTCGGCGACGGCATGCGGGTCAGGCTCGCCGCCCAGGGTGAGGTCGGGCCCGGGGGAGGGCCGGCCGGCGACCTCTACGTCGAGGTGCACGAGCAGACCCACGACATCTTCGTCCGTGACGGCGACGACCTGCACTGCACGGTTTCGGTGCCGATGGTCGACGCCGCGCTCGGCGCCACCCTCAGCGTCAACGCCATCCTCGATGGCACCAGCGAGATCACCATTCCGCCTGGCACACAACCGGGTTCGGTCATCACGCTGCGCGGCCACGGGATGCCGCAGCTGCGCTCGGCGACCCGGGGCGATCTGCACGTCCACGTCGAGGTGGTGGTTCCCACCCGGCTCGACGGCCACGACAGCGAACTGTTGCGCGAGCTGAAGAACCGCCGCAGCCGCGACGTGCCCGAGGTTCGCTCGACGCACGCCGGCGGTGGGCTGTTCAGCCGGCTGCGCGAGACCTTCACCGGGCGCTAGCCAGATCTGAGGGGTCCCCGCAGATGGTGGCTAGAATTTCTCAGCTGTTCTACGTCGAAGCACTGCCCGACACCGGTGGGGTGGCCGTCGTCGACGGGGACGAGGGATTCCACGCCGCGACGGTGCGCCGGATCCGGTCCGGCGAGGAATTGGTGCTCGGCGACGGCGCCGGAAGCCTGGCCCGCTGCGTGGTCGACCAATCGGGGCGCGACGGCTTACGGGCCCGGGTGCTGGACCGCTGGACCGTCGACCCCGGCAAGCCGCCGGTGACGGTGGTGCAGGCGCTGCCCAAATCCGAGCGTTCGGAGTTGGCGATCGAATTGGCCACCGAGGCCGGCGCGGATGCGTTCCTGGCCTGGCAGGCGGCCCGCTGCGTGGCCAGCTGGCAGGGCGCCCGCGTCGAGAAGGGGCTGCGCCGCTGGCGTGCGGTAGCCCGGTCGGCGGCCCGGCAATCGCGACGGGCCTACATCCCACCGGTCGACGGGGTGTTGTCGACGGCGGCACTGGTCCAGCGGATTCGCGACGAGGTGGCCGCCGGCGCGGCCGTCGCGGTACTGCACGAGTCGGCGACCGATGGCATCGCGGACGTCGCGGTGGCGGGGGCGAACTCGCTGTTCGTGGTGGTCGGTCCCGAAGGAGGTATCGCGCCGGATGAGCTCGCGTTGCTGACCGGCGCCGGCGCCGTCGCGATACGGCTGGGCCCGCAGGTGCTGCGGACTTCGACGGCCGCCGCGGTGGCCCTGGGCGCACTCGGCGTGCTCACCGCGCGATGGGAGCAAACCGCCGAGGTCGAGTCGGCGGAGCCGCTCGGAGCTGACCAGACGGAGCCCTCGGCGTAGACTGAGACATCCGATCAAACCCTGACGAGCCGAGAAGGCAGGCACCGGAAACCACGTGACGCCACGCGAGACCAACGCTGCTGACGCAGCTAGGGCCCTGCAGGCCGACGCTCAGGTTCGCAGCAGCATCGACATCCCTCCTGATCTCGTCGTGGGCTTGCTGGGTTCGTCGGACGAGAATCTGCGCGCCCTCGAACGCATCCTGGCCGCCGACCTGCATGTTCGCGGCAACGCCGTCACCATCTCGGGTGAACCGGCCGACGTCGCGCTGGCCGAGCGCGCCCTCTCCGAGCTGATCGCGATCGTGGCCGGCGGCCAATCGCTGACCCCGGAGGTGGTGCGCCACAGTGTCGCGATGCTGGTCGGCACCGGCGACGCGTCACCCGCCGAGGTGCTCACCCTCGACATCCTGGCGCGCCGCGGCAAGACCATCCGGCCCAAGACGCTGAACCAGAAGCGGTATGTCGACGCCATCGATGCCCACACGATCGTGTTCGGGGTCGGCCCGGCCGGTACCGGCAAGACCTACCTGGCCATGGCCAAGGCGGTCCACGCGCTGCAGTCGAAGCAGGTCAGCCGGATCATATTGACCCGGCCCGCGGTGGAAGCCGGTGAGCGTCTGGGTTTTTTGCCGGGCACGCTGAGCGAGAAGATCGATCCGTACCTGCGACCGTTGTATGACGCGCTGTACGACATGATGGACCCCGAGCTGATTCCGAAGCTGATGTCGGCCGGGGTCATCGAGGTGGCGCCGCTGGCCTACATGCGTGGACGGACGCTCAACTCCGCGTTCATCGTTCTGGACGAGGCGCAGAACACCACCGCCGAACAGATGAAGATGTTCCTCACGCGGCTTGGCTTCGGGTCCAAGATCGTCGTGACCGGGGACATGACCCAGGTCGACCTGCCGGGCGGCGCCCGGTCCGGCCTGCGGTCGGCCGTCGACATCCTCGATGATGTCGACGACATCTACATCGCCGAGCTGACCAGCGTGGATGTGGTGCGTCATCGGCTCGTTTCGGAGATCGTCGACGCCTACGCCAGGTTTGAGGAACCCGACTCGGGCATGAATCGGGCGGCTCGGCGGGCATCCGGAACCCGAAATCGCCGATGATGGTTCGGTGAGCAGGCCATGACGATCGAAGTGTCCAACGAGTCCGGCATCGACATCTCCGAAGCGGAGTTGGTCAGCGTCGCGCGCTTCGTCATCGCCAAAATGGATGTCAATCCGGGCGCTGAACTGTCGATGGTGCTGCTGGACACCGCGGCGATGGCCGACCTGCACATGCGCTGGATGGACCTGCCCGGCCCGACCGACGTGATGAGTTTCCCGATGGACGAGCTCGAGCCTGGTGGCCGTCCGGACGCGCCCGAGCCGGGGCCGTCGATGCTGGGCGACATCGTGCTGTGCCCGGAATTCGCCGCCGAGCAGGCAGCGGCGGCGGGCCATAGCCTCGGACAAGAGTTGGCGCTGTTGACGATTCACGGCGTGCTGCACCTGCTCGGCTACGACCACGCCGAGCACGACGAAGAGAAGGAGATGTTCGCCCTGCAGGGGCGGCTTCTCGAAGAGTGGGTAGCCGACCAGGTCGAGGCGTACCACTACGACCGGCAGGACGAGCGCGACCGCCGGTTGCTGGACAAGTCAAGGTATTTCGACAATTGAGCCTTTTGAAGCGAGCACTCTGGATCGCGGTTTCGGCCGCGATAGCCTTCGCACCCTCGGTGGTGCTGGTGAGCATGCCCGGCGTGGCGGCGGCGTCGCCGTGCGCCGGCGAGGGGGCAAACCCCGTGTCCTGCCAGCACTGCATGTTCTATGTCGAGGCCTATCACACCGCGAACGTGTGTAACGCCCCGGCGCCGCGGCCGGCCCCGGCACCGACGAGCACCCCGGTGTACATCCCGGAGCCGCCGCCGTTGCCCCTGCCGCCGAGTCCCACGCGTCCGGCGGCGACGCCGGTGCAGACCCCGAAGATCAATCCGCCGGCCCCGGGTGCGCCCCGCAACGTCGGGGTGGTGGCACCGCCGAAGAAGCTGGATGCACCGCCGCAGGCGATCGCGGCGGCCAAGGCCGCACCGGTGGCGCGCCTTAATCCCGCCGACCCGCCGAAACCGCCGACCTCGACGGACTTCAATCAGCAGGTACAGAACGTCATCACCAACCACAGCGAAAACATCGAGCAGATCAGGGCCGACAACAAGGTGCTGGTCCGGCCCCGGCACTGGGACTTCGTCGACTACGACGAGGATCACCGCCCGACCCTGTACAACCCGCTCAGCCAGGCGATGACCTTCCGCTACACCTACGACGGCGCGTCCCGGGACGCGTACCTGCCGGCCGGTGGCCGGATCGTGCTGGATGCCGGCATCGCGGGCCTGGTCCCGTTCACCGCGGTCGGCGAAAGCTATCTGGTCGCGGGCAGCTTCTACGGCGGAGCCTTCGTGCCGCCGCCCAACTCGCAGGGTCCGCCGCCGCCGGAGTACGCCGCGCCGGCGCCCCCGACGCTGTACCAGAACGTCCTGGCCGAAGTCCCCGCCGACAACCAGATCGTGCAGGTCGGCCAGGTGGCGGTGCTGGGTCGCGACGAAAGTCAGCCCGCGGGCAGCCAGGACAGCTTCCTGCTCGACGACACCACCGTGGCCTGGGGCCAGGTGACCGATCCCAGCAGCGGCGTGCAGATCAGGGTCAGCAAGACCCAGTCACTGCCGGGCTTCGGGCCGACCGACAACGGCGACTTCCTGGTGACGCTGGCCGTGCACGGGGACCAGACCCAACCCGCCATGCCCGCTGCGCCGTCCCAACCCTGGTGGCCGTGGGCGGTGCGGTACGGGCTGCTGGTGCTGGCGGTCGTGCTGATCGCCGGTTTGCTCAACCGTCGAGCCAAGAGTGACGAGGCCAAGAAAGAGTCCGCGACCGAGCCAAGGCATTAGCACCGTTGACCGGGATATCTCAGCTCCTCGGTGCGCTCGCGTTGATAATTCTTGGTGCGGTCTTCGCGGCGATCGACGGGGCCATCAGCACGGTGTCGGTGGCCCGGGTGGCCGAGCTGGTGCGCGACGAGCGGCCCGGCGCACGATCGTTGTCGAAGGTGATGGCCGACCGGCCGCGCTACATCAACCTGGTGGTGCTGCTACGCATCACGTGCGAGGTCACCGCGACCGTACTGCTGGTGGTCTTTCTGTACGACAACTTCGGCCTGAACTGGGCGGTGTCCGGCGCCGCCACCATCATGGTGCTGACCAGCTTCATCGTGATCGGAGTGGGCCCGCGCACGCTCGGGCGTCAGCACGCGTACACGATCTCACTGGCGTTGGCCATTCCGCTGCAGGTCATTTCGTCGCTGCTGATGCCGGTCAGCCGCCTGCTGGTGGTCATCGGTAACGCGCTCACCCCCGGCCGCGGCCTGCGAAACGGGCCGTTCGCGTCCGAGATCGAGTTGCGCGAAGTCGTCGACCTGGCTCAGCAGCGCGGCGTCGTCGCCGCCGACGAGCGCCGGATGATCGAGTCGGTGTTCGAACTCGGCGACACCCCGGCGCGTGAGGTGATGGTGCCCCGCACCGAGATGATCTGGATCGAGAGTGACAAATTCGCCAGCCAGGCGACCAATTTGGCGGTGCGCAGCGGACATTCGCGGATTCCGGTGATCGGCGAGAACGTCGATGACATCGTCGGCGTGGTCTATCTGAAAGACCTTGTCGAGCAGACGTTCTTGGCTCCTGACGGTGGTCGCGACATCAAGGTGGCGCAGGTGATGCGCCCGGCCGTCTTCGTGCCCGACTCCAAGCCGCTGGATGCGCTGTTGCGCGAAATGCAGCGCGACCGCAACCACATGGCGCTGCTCGTCGACGAGTACGGCGCGATCGCCGGTCTGGTCAGCATCGAAGACGTGCTGGAGGAGATCGTCGGTGAGATCGCCGACGAATACGACGAGGCCGAGGTCGCGCCGATAGAAGACTTGGGTGACAAGCACTTTCGGGTGTCTTCGCGGCTGCCGATCGAAGATGTCGGCGAACTCTACGACATCGAATTCGACGACGATCTCGACGTCGACACGGTGGGCGGGCTGCTGGCACTGGAGCTGGGCCGGGTTCCGCTGCCCGGAGCCGAGGTGGTCTCGCACGGCCTGCGGCTGCGGGCCGAGGGTGGGCCCGACCATCGCGGGCGGGTGCGGATCGGCACCGTGCTGCTGAGCCCGGCCGAGTCGGAGGACCACGAGCTCGAGGGCGCGCATCATGGCTGAGCAACTCGACTCCGAGGACGTCGAGCTGGTAGTGCTGGCCCGGTCGGCGATGGCCCGGGCGCAGGCCGGCAGCGCGGCCTCGGTGCGCGACGTCGACGGCCGCACGTATGCGGCTGCGCCCGTGGAGTTGTCGGCGCTGCGGCTCACCGGACTGCAGGCCGCGGTGGCCGCGGCCGTATCCAGCGGGGCGACGGGCCTGCAGGCCGCCGTGCTGGTGGCGGGGTCGGCCGACGACGCCGGCATCGCCGCGGTGCGCGAGCTCAGCCCGACCGCGGCGATCATCCTCACCGATCGCGCCGGCGACCCGCTATGAGCGAATTCCGTTCGGGCTTCGTATGTTTGGTGGGCCGGCCGAACACCGGCAAGTCGACGCTGACGAACGCTCTGGTCGGCACCAAGGTGGCGATCACCTCGAAGCGCCCGCAGACCACCCGCCACACGATCCGCGGCATTGTGCACCGGGAGAACTTTCAGATCATCCTGGTCGACACCCCGGGCCTGCACCGGCCGCGCACGCTGCTGGGCAAGCGGCTCAACGAATTGGTGCGGGACACCTACACCGAAGTCGACGTGATCGGATTGTGCATCCCGGCCGACGAGGCCATCGGACCCGGAGACCGCTGGATCCTCGACCAGATTCGTTCGGTCGCTCCGAAGACCACCCTCGTCGTGATCGTCACCAAAATCGACAAGGTGCCCAAGGACCGGGTGGCGGCCCAGCTCCTCGCGGTCAGTGAACTCGTCGACGGTGCGGCCGAAATCGTTCCGGTGTCAGCGGTGGCCGGCACCCAGGTCGACGTGCTGATCGATGTGCTGGCCGCCGCGTTGCCCCCCGGCCCGGCGTACTACCCCGACGGCGAGCTGACCGACGAGCCCGAAGAGATCCTGATGGCCGAGCTGATTCGCGAGGCCGCGCTCGAAGGTGTCCGCGACGAGCTTCCGCATTCGCTGGCCGTGGTAATCGACGAGGTCAACCCGCGCGAGGACCGCGACGACCTGATCGACGTGCACGCGCTGCTCTATGTCGAGCGGGACAGCCAGAAGGGCATCATCATCGGCAAAGGCGGGGCCCGGCTGCGCGAAGTGGGCACGGCGGCGCGCGGGCAAATCGAGAAGCTGCTGGGCACCAAGGTATATCTCGACCTGCGGGTGAAGGTTGCCAAGAACTGGCAGAGCGACCCCAAACAGCTTGGGCGACTGGGCTTCTAGCTAAATCGCGTCGTGGTCACAGACGACGCTGAGTGATGGCTGCATCCGTTCCAAGAATCCTTTGAGGGCTTTCCCAGAAGGTTTCTCTAACGGTCGACGCGGACCGGCGAATTCGGAACGCACCGAAGCCGATCACGGTAGAAGGAGGGTCGCTGGCGATGACGCAACCGTTGGCGGTCAACGTCGAGAAGCAAGAACTTCTGGCCCGGGCCGCCGAGCTGGAGCAGCCGATCCCGGGTCTGCCGTCGGAATTGCAAGCGCTGCAGGCGCCGTGCAACCTTGCGCCGATCGTCGCGGCCGCCGAACAACTTGTCTTGTCCGCCAACAACATGCGGATCTATTTGGCGGTGGGCGAAAAAGAGCGGGCAAATCTGGCGGAGTCACTGCGCAACGCGGCCGAGGCGTACGAGGACGCGGACGAGGGCGCCGCGCAGGCTCTGCACAACGGAACCTCCGTGTCGAACCGGCCGGTGCAGCACGCCGCTCAGGTGGTGGACCGGGCCTCGCTGAAGGACACGCGCCTGGCGGCCGACCCGTTGCCGAACGAGTTTCAGACGGTCAAACAACGGGCGTTCGACTTGGAGCAACCCGACCAAGGTGCCGCATTTCTCGCCTTCGCGGATGCGTGGGCGGCCCATCGTGTTGCGCTGCTGCAGGCCGTCGTTCGCTTCCGGCCGTTCACCGAATGGTCGGGCACGGCGTGCGCGGCCGTCGAGGCGAACTTCGATCAACAGCGATCGTGGCTGACCGGGATGGCGGAATTGTGCAACCAGTTGGTCACTCAGGCCCACACCGTCGTGGCCGCGCATCGCTGGATGCGCGGTGCGCACATCGTATTTCCCGATCTCAATCCTGCCGGCGGAGACTACGTCCTCGACTACGCGGAAATTCTGCGTTGCGAACAAACCTGGGAACGGATTTGGGACGACCCCACCCAGGCCGCATACAAGCAGTCCTACATCGAGTTTTTCCAGAAAGCCCAGGAAAAGTCGGACGAACTCATCGCGCAATACCAGCAGAAGGCGAACCTGCCGCTGGCTCCGATCAACCCTGCGACACCGCCGGCGGCCACCGGAATCCAGCCGCCGTCGGACGACGACCTGCCCGACGGCGGCGGGTCACTGTATCCGGACGGCTCACCCGGCGATGCGCCGGCCGGGGTACCCAGCGTCCCCAGCATCCCGAGTCTGCCGATGGGCAGCACCCCAAAGGCGCCGCCGCAGCCCAGCCCCGCCTTGGCGGGGATCAACAACACCAAGGTTGCGGGCCTGCCGAAAGCGGGTGCGCCGGGGCTCAAGCCGGCGTCGATCGGCCTCGGCGGGCTCGGAATGCCGTCGACCCCGTTGCAGGATCCGCACTACGGCACGGCGTCGCCGGGTGCCGCGGCGAAGGGTACCGAGGGCGCCGGCTTCGCGGCTCCCGGCCGCAGCGGGGGCGGTGCGACGGGCGGCGGCATGGGCGCGGCGCCACTGGGCGCCCCGGGCGATCGGGGTGCCGGCAAGGGCAAGCGCGTGCAACGCGACGACGACGCGATCTACACCGAGAACCGCGCGTGGACCGAGGGGATCATCGGGCGACTCCCGGCGCCGAAGAGCGCTACCGACCAGAAAGGTCAGAAGCCGTGAGCATCGTGCGGCCGACGGGTCAGTACGCCGAGCAGATGCTGGCACCCAACGGGTGGCCCCAGGTCGATGAGGACGCCTTGTATGACCGGGCTCGGCAGTACACGCGGGTAATGTCGGACATCACCGGAGTCCTGGAAGCCTGCCGGCACGAGCAGATTTCGATCTTCGAAACCGGTGTCTGGAAGGGCGCGTCGGCCGGCACCGCCGGCGACGAGCTGGCAATACGTATCGACGAGCTGGCCACGCTGCAGCGTCATTTGGCGAGAGTGATTGCCTGGCATCGGGATATCGCGGGGTCGGTCGTCCGGGCCAAGGCCGAAATCGGCGACAACGTGGAGCTCGCTCACCGGAGGATCAACGAACTGGAGAACGACGTCCGCCTCGAGGCCGCCGAGCGAAGTGGCGCGATCGGGGCGCTGGTGAGTGCGACGCTGGCCGGCAATGTCAGCGTGGTGAGCGACACCGCCGAGCAGATTCGGGCAATCAAGCAGGGAGCGCTCCCGGCTAGTGCACCGCGGAACCTGCTCAGCCAGCAGGCATTAGCGCCCGCCGACCACGATTCCCCGGCGGACGCTCCCGATCGGCCGGCTTCGTGCGCGCCCGCCGGCCTTACGCCGGCAACGCTGTCGCCGTCGGTGCCAGAAGTGGGCCAGCGACCGACCCCTCAGCTGCCTTCGTTGCCGGGACTGACATCGGTTTCGTCGCCGGCCCCGGCCCCGGTAACGCCGGCGGCTGCTGGACGCCCCGTGGCCGCGATGCCGTGGACTTCGGGTGGGGGACCGGCCGTCGCGAAAAGCTCGGCAACACCGCTGCTTTCGCATGGGGGTGTCCGGAGCAAGGGCGTGGTATCGGTTCGACCGTCGTCGGGCGACCGGTCAACGACGCAGGCCGAAGAGGCTGCCGCTCTGCCGGGCATGCCCATGACATCGGCCACGGCCGGCGCCGGTCAGGGCTCGGGTTCGCGTCCTCTAATCGGACAGACCCGCGCGGACAAGTCCGCGGTACGCCCGGCCGCGGCTGGCACGACGGCACCTCGGCACCGGGCCGCTTCGCGCCGGGAATCAGCCGAGCCTCGTAGGGCGCCGGATACCGTTGCAGCGCAACTTGTTCCGATCTCTTTGGCGCGGGCCTCTCGTGATGCCATTGCCGATGCGACGGTGGGCAACGCGGCCCGTGGCGTGGGGTCTGGCCGGCTGCGGTTGGCGCGTCAGGTCGCGGCCGCTTTGAACGCGCCGGTCGCCGGCAGCACGGGGGATATCGGCTTCTTCTGGCTGACCGCGCTGACCACTGACGGCGAAATCGTGGTGGCCAACAGCTACGGCCTGGCCTACATCCCCGACGGCGTGCAGCTGCCCGAAAACGTGCACATGGCAAGCGCCGACGAGGCGATACCGACCGGCGAGCGGGCGCGCTGGGCCACCTATCCGGTGCTGGCCGTGCAGGCCTGGGCGAGACATCGCGGCAGTGAGCTGAGGGCGGTTATCGGAACCGAGAAGCAGTTGGCCGATTGCGATCCCGGCGCGGCCAAGGTCGTCCTGAGCGCCGATGACATCCCGGACAGCGGCGCGATGGTGGGGCGCACCCGGCTCGAAGTAGTGGACCCGCAAGCGGCTCATCGATTGGCGGCGACCCCGGATCGGGACCTGCTCGAATTGGTATCGCCGGCACCGGCCGGCGACCGGCCGGCCGATCGACGAGCCACGCTGTGGATCGCGGTGATGCAGCCCCTGGCCAGCCAGCTTGCCGGCCGCCAAGCCGCACATCTGCGGGCCATGCGAGCTTACGCCGTGCACACCCGGGAGGTACTCCTGAACCGGGCGCACACCACGGTGGATCCGGTCGCCCAGCGCAACACCGTCGCCGACTGGCTCTACTGGAATCACCTCGCCGCGCGCCTAGACGACACCCTCGTCGAGGCGGCGTAATTCTGGAATTCCTTCCAAGAATCTGTCAAGGGCCATCGCCGAGAATTCAATCAACGGTCGGAAAGCAACCGGCCCGGTTCATCGCCGAACCGCACCAAACGCATCGAGAGCAAGGAAACGCAGATGAACGTATTCGTAGATGCCGCAAGGCTGATCGCCAATCTGGGCGGCATAGGCGCCCAATTCAATGGCTCAGGTAGCGCGAGTTACGGCGGCGAATACATTGCGTCGAGTGTGACCAGCATGAGCGCCGACGCACTGTCGGGCGGCCTCGTCGGCTACAAGATGGTTCAGCAATATCGACTGTCCCGGAACATGTCTCCCGAAGAGCTGGAAGAGATGAACAAGGGGATGAAGGACAGCACCAGTCTCATCCTCAAGACGCTCACCGTCGTCGACGTCGTGGAGCTGATGACCGGATTCGGGCCGCCCTGCGACGGCGGGGATTTCGCGGCAGGATCTCAACAGCTCATCGAAATCTCGGACCAGCTGATGTCTGCGCTCCCGGATGACGACTGGCAGGGCGATGCATCCCAGGCCTATGCCCAACAGGTGACGGCACTGAGGACTGTTGCGCAAGGGATGGCCGAGCTGGACCGCCAGCTTGCCGACATCACCCAGAATCAGGCCGAGTGGGTCACCCATATGCGGTTGGCCTTCGGCATATTGAAGGATCTGTTGATGGCGGCATTTGGCATTGAGGTGGCCCTGAAGATAGCGGTGCCTGCGCCGGCCGGCCTCGCCCTCGCCGAAACATTCGCGACCACCGTTGCCGTCTTGGGGATCGGTGCTGCCAGCTCCTTCGTTTTCACGCTGTTCCGCTACTCGCAAGACAACGCGGACAAGGCCAACGAAATAATCTCCAAATACCAAAAGCTGGCTCCGGTTCCAACGGGTACCACGTCTGCCGAGTCGCACGTGGCCACCGCGCTGAAGTCCACCACGCCCGACTTCGGCGAGGTCTCGAGGCAGATGACTGATGTGTTCAGCACGGTCGAACTCGCCACGCCGGCACGCCCGGATGCTTCGACGAAGCAAAGCACCCCCGCCGGCGCGGGTGAAACCTCGCAGCGACGGGGCGTGTTGGACGCGCGCGATGAGGCGGCTGCGGCCACGTCATCATCGGGCGCGCCTACCTTGGCGCCAATCGCCCAAATGCCTGGCAAAGCCGCACAACTCAGTCAGACTGCGCGGCCGCGGCCGATTTACCCCGTGCCCCGAACGGGCCAGAAGGCGGGTCTTGCCGAGGACGACGGGTTTGCCGACGACGTCGACGACGGCGTAGCGGCACCGGGTGCCCAGGGCACCGAGCGCGCACCCATCGCGTTCGCCGCACCCGAGGCCACCGTACGACGTGCCGGGTAAAGTCCACGTGCAGTCAAAGTTCTTGTCAAACAACCCAATACATGCTTGAAAAGGAGAACGACCCATGTCCGATTTAGTCGTCACGCCGAACTACCTCGACCAGCTGGCCACCATTGAGAACCAAACATCCGCGAAGATCGGATCGGCGGCCGAGGTGACCAATGGGATCAGCTCCGCCGTCTGGCTTACCCACGGGGTGGGCAGCGAGCCCTCCAATATTGCGCTGACTCGTGTCGAGGCCGCCCGCCGTTGCGCGGTCGAGGCGATGCAAAGTGTCTGTCAGGACCTCGCCGCCAAGCTGGGCACCGCCGCCGCCGCCTACGCCAGCACCGACGAGTTGGCGGCCGGCACCATCGACAAGCAACTCGTTGGCCGCTGAAAAACGATGCCCTCCCGCGCCCGGTGGGAGGGCATCGTCGACTGCGCAATCGTTTCAACATCCAGGCGCCGGGTACCACTGACCGACCGATACGGCCTCAATCGGAAGGCAAGACATGGATGCGTTAACCTTTCTCCGCCAAGACCACAAAAGCGTGCTCGGATTGTTCGAGACGCTCGATGGTGCCCCGTCGGGCTCCGGCGCCGAAGCCAGCGGCCTGGAAACGACGGTGAACAACCTGATCATCGCCGAGTCGCAGCACGAAGCGATCGAAGAGCAGTTCTTCTGGCCCGCGGTACGCGAGGCGCTCGGTGATGCGTTCGCCGACAAGGCGATCGAACAGGAGCAGACCGGCAAGAAACTGCTCCAGCGGCTAGAAGACGGCAAGCCCGGCGAGCCGGATTACCACGAAGCATTGCAGCAATTCGTCGAAGCGGGCCGCGAACACATCGCCTACGAGCAAGAGGTGGTGTGGCCCCAGGTCGAACAGGTAATGAGTCGCGAGGAGCTGGAGAAGATCGGCGAAAAGCTGGAAGCGGCAAAGAAAATCGCCCCCACCAGGCCGCACCCCGACACTCCGCCGAACGCTGCGGTGCAGATGACGATGGGAGTGGGCGCGGCGGTGATAGACCACGTGCGCGATGCGGTCACCGGCCGCAGCCAAGACAACCCGCCGGACCCACAAGCCCACTAGGCAATACGAAGACTGGGCATCGGAGCATCCGATGCCCAGTCTTCGCTGTTACCCGATCAGGTTGTGGGCGAGTGCTGTTCGTGCGTGAACGGCTTTTCGGCCTCGACCGCCGGCGAGCCCTCAGGGTTCTGTTCGGCTCCCTTGTTTTGTCGCGCCTGTCCGCCCAGCCATTGCTTTTCCGGCTTTTCCACGTAGTCCCATTCCATGCCTTGCGGCCACGGACCCTGCCCCTCGTTCCACGGCCCACGGATCGATTCGCCGCCGCCGTCGGACATGTTGAACGCCACATTTTGGAAACGGGGATCGCCCGCCAACTGCCCCGGCGGGAAGTTGACCGGAAGTTCGTTGAGCGCAGCGGTGAATTGCTGATAATGCGCCACTTCACGCGTCATCAAGAACGTCAGGGTCTCCTGCACGCCCGGATCATCGGTGAACTGCTTGAGGTACTCGTAGACGACTTTGGCCCGGGACTCGGCGGCGACGTTGTTGCGCAGGTCGACGGTGGGATCGCCGTTGGCATCGATGAATGCCCCGGTCCAGTTGTTGCCCCCGGAGTCTTTGACGTCGGGTCCACCGCCGCTGAGCACGAGGAACATCGGGTTGACGGCGACCTGATGAATGATGTTGTCGCGCCCGTTCGTACTGGCGACGGCCGGCATCCAGTCGCACCGTTGATTCGCGATCTTGAGATCGTCGCTGAGTCCGTCGAGCAACATGGTGATCATCGATCCGACCATCTCGAGATGGCTGAGCTCCTCGGTGGCGATGTCCATGAAAAGGTCGTACATCTTGGGATTCTTTTGGCGCAGCACGAACGCCTGGGTGAAGTACTGCAGCGCGGCGGTGAGTTCGCCGTTGGCGCCGCCGAATTGCTCCATGAGCAGCGATGCGAACCGCGGGTCGGGTTCGGTGACCCGTACTTCGAACTGAAGATCTTTGTTGTGCATGAACATTGATTGCCTCCTGGAGTGTCGGCACGGCTGGTGTGCGCAGCCGGGTACCCGGGGCATTGGCCGCCAAACGCGGTTATCCAGGTACCCATAGAGACCGTTTGCGCATGCCGGCCGCGGGTAGCCGGTGCGCATGACGCAAGCAAAGTTGGCACGGGTGACCGGGCGTCTATGACTTGGTCGTCGCTGCGAAGGAAAGTCGATACCGATCAGCCGCTAGAAACTGGAAATCCGTTGGGCGCCTGAGCTTTAACGGTATGGCTTTAATCGTGTGGACGGAAGTGGTCGTGCTCCCACCACACCTTCGGCTGCTTGGCGGCCCAGCCGCAGACAGCCTCCAACTCGGCGGCCAGCGAGATCAGCACGCCCTCGCTGTTCGCCGGGCCCATCAACTGCACACCGATCGGCAAGCCGTCCGAGGTGAACCCGGCCGGCACGTTGATCGACGGCCAGCCCAACACATTCCACGGCCAGGTCGCCGGGCACGCCTTGATCATGGCCCGGTCGGTGCCCAAGCCACTGAGCCGGTCAAAGGATCGGGCCAGGGGCGGTGGCTGCGCGGTCGTCGGGGCCACCACCACGTCGACGATGTCGAAAATCGAGCCCACCCGCCGTTGCAGCGCGGCTTCGTGCACCCGCGCGTTGCGCAGGATCGCCTGTCCCAACACATGGCCCATCCGCAGGTTGGACAGGGTGCGAGGGTCCAGCACGACGCCGTCGCCCAACCGCTCCTCCCATTCCCTCAGTCCCGCAGTCGATCTGGCCAGAAAATCCCATCCCAACCGCACGCCGTAGTCCGGGTTACCGTTCACAACCGTGTGGCCGAGCAATTGCAGCTGCTTGCCCACTACTCGGGTCGCGGCCAGTATCTCCGGATGCAGCTTGGCCCGAAAGAAGGTGTACGCGAACCGGGTTGACAGCGCGATGTTCAGCGGACCCGGGGCGATGCTGACATAGTCGGACGCCCGCAGCGGCGGCGGCTTGTGCCGGTCACCCTCGACATTGCCCGACGCCGCGTCGAGAACCAGTGCCGCGTCGGCGACCGTGCGGGCAAGCACGCCGTTGACCGTGATCCCGTTGAACGACTCCGGTAGCGGCCAGGTCGAGATGCGGCCGCGCTGCGGTTTGATGCCGACCAGATGCGTCCACGCTGCCGGGATGCGGATGCTGCCGGCACCGTCGGAGCCGATCGCCGCGGTGACCAGGCCGGCGGCCACCGCGGCGGCGCTACCGCCGGACGAGCCGCCCGGGGTGTGCCGCCGTGACCACGGATTGCGGGTGTGCCCGAATCCCGGCCCGCTGGTGAACGGCCACTGCCCCAGCTCGCAGGTGTTGGTCTTGCCGACGATCACCGCTCCGGCGGCCTTGAGGCGGCGCACCACCTCGGAGTCCTGGGTGGCGGGGCGCACATGGCCGTCGGTGCCGAAGGCGGTGGGCACGCCGGCAACATCGACGTCGTCCTTCACCGCGATCGGGACGCCCAGCAACGGCGCCGTTTCGCCGGCGGCTCGTCGCCGGTCGGCCTCGGCCGCGTCGGCCAGCGCGGACTCCGTCAGGACCACCCGGAACGCGTTCAGCGTGGACTGGCTGACATCGATCGCATGCAGCGAACGCCGCACCAATGTGTCGGAGGTCACCGCACGGCTGTTCAGCTGATACAGCAGGTCAGTGAGTGTGGGCAGGCGCGTGCCGCGGGACCCGGAAACGGACCCAGAACCGGGTCCAGGAGCGCCAATCACGGGGTACGAGACTATCGGCGCGGATCCCCGCGATGTCGCGGCGGGGTGCAAAACTATTGATATGCGGCTGTATCGAGACCGAGCGGTAGTGCTGCGCCAGCACAAGCTCGGCGAAGCAGACCGAATCGTGACCCTGCTGACCCATGATCACGGGTTGGTCCGTGCGGTGGCTAAGGGGGTGCGCCGCACCCGCAGCAAATTCGGCGCGCGGCTGGAGCCGTTCGCGCACATCGACGTGCAGTTGCATCCCGGCCGCAATCTGGACATCGTCACCCAGGTCGTTTCCATCGACGCGTTCGCCACCGACATCGTCAGCGACTACGGCCGGTACACCTGCGGGTGCGCGATGCTGGAAACCGCCGAGCGCCTCGCCGGCGAGGAGCGCGCGCCCGCCCCGGCGCTGCACCGGCTCACCGTGGGCGCGCTGCGGGCGGTGGCCGACGGACGCCGCCCCCGTGACCTGCTCCTGGACGCCTACCTGCTGCGGGCCATGGGCATCGCCGGCTGGGCGCCGGCGCTGACCGAGTGTGCCCGCTGCGCCACACCCGGTCCGCATCGGGCATTCCACATCGCCGCTGGGGGCAGCGTCTGCCCACACTGCCGTCCCGCGGGCTCGACGACACCGCCGCTGGGCGTGCTGGAACTGATGTCCGCGCTGCACGATGGCCATTGGGAGGCCGCCGAGGCGACGCCGCAATCCCACCGCAGCCATGTCAGCGGATTGGTGGCCGCCCACCTGCAATGGCATCTGGAACGCCAGCTCAAGACGTTGCCGCTGGTGGAGCGCAATTATCGGGCAGACCGTCCCCCGCAAGCCGGGGGTACCGGCACCATCGCCGAGCAGCGCGCCGCGCTGCTCGGGCAGGATGAGGCCTGTGGCTAATCGGATGGCTAACCGGGCCGTGAACACATCCGTCACATCCGTCACATCCGCCCCTCCGCCGGTCGACATGTGCTTTGCCCGCCTCCGAGCGACAACCGCCGGACGCCGATTTTTGTCGCGCGGAGGCGGGCAAAGGACCGTCCAGCCCCAGCCGAGGCCAGTGGGGCGGACGTGACAAACCGGGCCTTCCCGCAACTGCCCGCCGCACCCGAGGACTATCCGACTTTTCCCGACAGGTCGACGTGGCCGGTGGTGTTCCCCGAGTTGCCGCCGTCTCCCGACGGCGGACCGAGCCGGCCGCCGCAGCACATTTCGAAGGCGGTCGCTCCGCGGATCCCGGCGGATCGACTGCCCAACCACGTGGCGATCGTGATGGACGGCAACGGCCGCTGGGCCACCCAACAAGGCCTGAGCCGCACCGACGGCCACAAGGCGGGGGAGGCCGTCGTCATCGACGTCGTCTGCGGCGCAATCGAAATCGGGATCAAGTGGCTCAGCCTGTACGCCTTCTCCACCGAGAACTGGAAGCGTTCTCCCGAGGAGGTCCGCTTCCTGATGGGCTTCAACCGCGACGTGGTGCGCATGCGCCGGGTGAGCCTGCAGGCGATCGGGGTCAAGATCCGCTGGGTGGGCTCGCGGCCCCGCTTGTGGCGCAGCGTGATCAATGAATTGGCGGTCGCCGAGGAGATGACGAAAGGCAACGACGTCATCACCGTCAATTACTGCGTCAACTATGGCGGCCGCGCCGAAATCGCGGCGTCCGCAAAGGAAATCGCACGCTTGGCGGCTGCCGGCCGGCTGAACCCCGAGCGCATCACCGAGGCGACGGTGGCCCATCACCTGCAGCGGCCCGACATCCCCGACGTGGATCTGTTTTTGCGGACCTCCGGGGAGCAACGGTCCAGCAACTTCATGCTGTGGCAGGCGGCCTACGCCGAATACATTTTTCAGGACAAGCTGTGGCCCGATTACGACCGTCGCGACCTGTGGGCGGCCTGCGAGGAATACGCGGACCGCAATCGACGGTTTGGGAGCGCCTGATGCCATCTCTACAAGAGCGGCTCGGATCGATTCTGCGCGACGTGCTGACGGTCGAGAACGAACCCGACGGCGGGCTGACGGTGCACCATGACGGCACCTTCGCGTCGCTGCGGGTGGTGAACATCGCCGAGGGGCTCGACCTGGTGTCGCTGACCCAGGTGGTGGCGTGGGATCTGCCGCTGACCAAGAAACTCGGCGATCAGGTCGCCAAGCAGGCGCACAACAGCAACTTCGGCAATGTGACCGTGGTCGAGAAGGTCAGCGACAAGGCCGCGCAGCGCAATTCCGGCAAGGGCGCGGCCAAGACCGCGGACGTGATGCTGCGCTACAACTTTCCCGGCGCGGGCCTGGCCGACGACGCCCTGCGCACCCTGATCCTGTTGGTGCTCGACTCGGGCGCGCAGATGCGGCGCGTCCTGACGGCCTGAGTTCTCGCCGAGTGTGCGGCCAGCCGCACATTCGGCAGGGCTAGCGGGCCCTAGCGGCCGCAGTCCGAGCAGGTCCCGAAGATCTCGATGGTGTGGCTGACCTCGGAGTAGCCATGCTTGGCGGCAACCTGTGACGCCCATTCCTCGACCTCGTGGTCGCCCACCTCGATGGTGGACCCGCAGTGGCGGCACACCAGATGGTGGTGATGGTGCTCCGAGCAGCGCCGGTAGACGGACTCGCCGGTGTCGGTGCGCAGCGTGTCGACCATTCCCGCCGACGCCATCGACTGCAGCGTCCGGTAGACCGTGGTCAGCCCGATGTTCTCGCCGCGGCGGCGCAGCTCGTCGTGCAGCTCCTGGGCCGAGCGGAATTCGTCCAGCGTTTCCAGCAGCGTGGAGATCGCCGCCCGCTGACGGGTGGAACGGACGCTCGGCCCGGTCATGGCGTGTCCTCGCTGGCGTGGGCGACGGCGTCGACGACGATGTGCGCCAAGTGGTGGTCGGCCAGTCGGTACAGCACCTCGCGGCCGGACCGCTCCCCGGCAACCACTCCCGCCGCCTTGAGAATCTTCAAATGCTGGCTGACCAGCGGTTGTGGCACGCTCAGCGCGTCGACCAGCTCGTGCACGCAGCGCTGGGATTCGCGGAGTTGCAGCACGATGGCGATCCGCACCGGTGCGGCCAGGGCCCGCAGCAGCTCACCGGCGGCATCCAGGATTTCTCGCGACGGCGGCTCGGGATATTCGGCGAAGGGAGCATGCTCGCCGGCGCTCGCCTCGCCGTGCCGGTGGGCGACCAGATCCGACGATGAGCCGTTGGCGGCGGTCGGCGATGAGGAGGGCATCACCATGCGAGCGTCATCTCCTCGAAAGTGCCGGGTATGTGGAGTGCCCACTATAGAGAACGACTTCCACTGTCACATGCATGATGACGCATGTCAAAGACCGCGGCCCGGTCGATACGATTGCTGGTGTTTCGCGGGCGACGATTCGTCGCCTCGCCTCCTCAGTTATCCGAAAGGGAGTGGACCACCCCGTGGCGTCCGTCATCGACACCGTCGTCAACCTGGCCAAACGGCGTGGATTCGTCTATCCCTCGGGGGAGATCTACGGCGGCACCAAGTCGGCGTGGGACTACGGGCCGCTGGGTGTGGAGCTCAAGGAGAACATCAAGCGGCAGTGGTGGCGCGCCGTGGTCACCGGCCGCGACGACGTCGTGGGACTCGACTCGTCGATCATCCTGCCGCGCCAGGTCTGGGTGGCCTCCGGCCACGTCGAGGTGTTCCACGACCCGCTGGTGGAGTCGCTGATCACGCACAAGCGCTACCGCGCCGACCATCTGATCGAGGCCTACGAGGCCAAACACGGGCATCCGCCGCCCAACGGACTGGCAGACATCCGCGACCCCGAGACCGGCGAGCCGGGTCAATGGACCGAGCCGCGCGAATTCAACATGATGCTCAAGACCTACCTCGGCCCGATCGAGACCGAGGAAGGGCTGCACTACCTGCGGCCCGAGACCGCGCAGGGGATCTTCATCAACTTCGCCAACGTGGTGACGACGGCGCGGCGCAAGCCGCCGTTCGGCATCGGGCAGATCGGCAAGAGTTTTCGCAACGAGATCACCCCGGGAAACTTCATCTTCCGCACCCGCGAGTTCGAGCAGATGGAGATGGAGTTCTTCGTCGAGCCGTCGACCGCAAAGGAGTGGCACCAGTACTGGATCGACACCCGGCACCAGTGGTACACCGACCTCGGCATCAACCCCGAGAACCTGCGCTTGTACGAACACCCCAAAGACAAGCTGTCGCACTATTCCGACCGCACCGTCGACATCGAGTACAAGTTCGGATTCCAGGGCAACCCGTGGGGTGAGCTGGAGGGCGTCGCCAACCGGACTGATTTCGACTTGTCAACGCACGCAAAGCATTCCGGTGCCGACCTGTCCTTCTATGATCAGGCCAGCGACACCCGGTACACGCCGTACGTGATTGAACCCGCGGCCGGCCTGACCCGGTCGTTCATGGCGTTTTTGATCGATGCCTATGCCGAGGACGAGGCCCCCAACGCCAAGGGCGGCGTGGACAAGCGCACCGTGCTTCGCCTGGACCACCGGCTGGCCCCGGTCAAGGCGGCGGTGCTGCCGCTGTCCCGGCACGCCGACCTGAGCCCCAAGGCGCGGGACCTGGCCGCCGAATTGCGGAAGTCTTGGAACATCGACTTCGACGATGCGGGTGCGATCGGGCGCCGCTACCGGCGCCAGGACGAGGTCGGCACGCCGTTCTGTGTGACAGTGGATTTCGACTCCTTGGAGGACAACGCCGTCACCGTGCGCGAACGCGACGCCATGACGCAGGAGCGGGTGTCACTGGATGCTGTCGCCGACTACCTGGCGGTTCGACTCAAGGGCGCCTAGCGGGCCGTTGATCGGCTATTTCGGCAAACCGGGCCATTTGGGTGTAGTGCTGCCCTACGATCCGGCCTTAGTCTTATACGCAGTGTCTTATACGCAGTGTCCAGTCGCTGGTGACTGTCGGGGTGCAGTTGAAAGGCCGTTGAAACGGCTGGTCGTGTCGAGGTAGTAGATGGTTCTGAATTTCGCGTTTTTGCCGCCGGAGATCAACTCGGCCCTGATGTACGGAGGTGCAGGCTCAGGGCCGCTGTTGGCTGCGGCCGCTGCCTGGGATGGCCTGGCCGCCGACATGTGGGCGTCGGCGTCGTCCTTCGACTCCGTCGTCTCGGGCCTGGCGTCCAATGGGCAGTGGACGGGTCCCTCGTCGGAATCGATGACGCAGGCGGCAGCACCGTATCTGCAGTGGTTGCACACCGCGGCGGCGCACGCCTCGATGTCGGCCGTGCAGGCCCGGGTGGCGGCGACGTCGTACGAGTCGGCATTCGCCGCGACGGTGCCTCCCGCGGCGATCGCAGCGAACCGCATCCAGCTGATGGTGTTGATCGCGACGAACATCCTGGGCCAGAACACGGCGGCGATCGCGGCCACCGAGTTCGAATACATGGAGATGTGGCTTCAGGACGTGATGGCGATGTTCGGGTATCACGCCGGGGCGCAATCCGTCATGGCGGCGTTGCCGTCGATCACGTCGGCACCGTCGAGCCTGGCCGGCCTGTTCACGACGCCGCTGAGCACGCTGGCGTCGCAATTCGCCGGGGCGTTGTCGTCGGTGGGCGGTCAGATATTCGGTCCGGGTTTCTCGTCGGCGGTGACCGCGATTCAGTCCGCGTTGACCCAGGTGGGGTCGATCGTCACCTCGACGCCGGTTTCGTCGTTGATGTCGGCAGCCCAAATCGGGATGTATCCCGCGACCACGTTGCCTCCGATGATGGCGCTGGCGCAGGGCACCGCGCCGGTGACGTCGCTGGCCGGTGCGACGAACATGGCGGCCACGGGTGCGTCGCAGACCGTCGGTTCGACCGCACCGGCGATGAGAATGATGAGCGGCGACGGGAGCTGGGGCTCGTCCATCTCGGCCAGTCTGGGCAGGGCGCGGCTGGTGGGCGCGATATCGGTGCCCCCGGTCTGGCAGGGTTCGACGCCCGCCCCGATCGCCACCTCCGCGATGGCGGGTGCGGGAGCGTCCGGCACCGTGGCAGAGCCGGTCGGATCGACCAGCGGCATGCCGATGCCGGCGCGGGTGGCCGCGGATCGTGACAAACCGGCCGAAATGGTGGGCAAGGCCGGAACCAGCGCGACCCACGTGGTGCAGTCCCGGCCGAAGGTGGTGCCTAGAAAGGGCGCGTGAAGGGGGGCCGGAGCGTGGCCGGGCGCAATTGCCGGGGCGGTCATACGAATGAATCGTGTGTGTCGCAAATTTCTCGAGATGCAGCCAACTTCTATTCATCGGTTACCCGCTTAATCAAACTATTAGGTACGGTTTGCGACGGCGAATGATTCCGGCCCACGCAATGTTCGCCAGAAGACACGTACCGCAAGCACCCTCCCCGTCGGGCGCTGGTCCGGTGCCCGAGTCCGGCGGGCCCGGACAAGTGGTTGCCGCGCCGGGGTCCTGCGGCGGCCGTTGCCACGAACGGGCGGGTCGCCTCCCCGCAAAATCCCTGTCGAGCAACGGTTTTCGCGCTCGGGCCGGCCGGCCTGCCGGGTGTGGCGTGCTACCCCGCACGGTCGCATCCGGCGATGCCGCGACCGAGCGGCTCGAGCCGACCGCGCTCCCAGGTTGGCGGGTGGCTGAATTTTGATGATTAACGTCGACAAGAACCGTAAATTTCCGACAATTGTCCTTAGCTTTGCTTTAGTATGAAAAATACTTGCGGCGATTTGTGCGCCGTTGGGGTCTGTGTTAACAGAGTTTCGGGTGTGGAAGGGGGCATCATGCTTTTGCCTCTTGGTTCACCTCTGCCGGACGATTCGGTCGCGGCAGTTCGGGGTGAGTCAGGCATGCTCGGTCGCTTGACGGTTCCGCTCAGCTGGGGCGTGGCCGTTCCGCCGGACGACTATGACCATTGGGCACCGGAGCGCGCGGAGCGCTCCGATGCCGCTGGCAAGGCGACCGACGGGCCCGATACAGAGGCGGCGGCCGACGGCATGAGTGAAAAGAAGGAATGGGGGCATTGGAACGAATGGGGCGGCGACGCCGAACCTCGTTTCGAAGCGCCACGAAGCGGCCGCGTTGTACCGCATTCTCCGTGGGCCGGTTGAGCGCCGGTTCGGTGGCGTGCCAGGAGTTCATCACCCAGTTGGGTCGCAACTTCCAGGTCATCTACGAGCAAGCCAACCGGCACGGGCAGAAGGTGCAGACCGCGGGCAACAACATGGCCAGCACCGACAGCGCCGTCGGGTCCAGCTGGGCCTGACAGATTTCGAGTAGTAGGGGCGTACCGAGCAATCGGTGCGCCCCTACTACTGTGCAGGGCTCAGAACCGCCCGCCGCCGCCCATGAAGCCCCCGTCAAAGCCGCCCGGCGACGAGTTCGACGAGCCGCCGAACGACGTCGAGCTCCAGCCGCCGAATCCGCCCCGCATTCCTCCGCTGAGCAGGTCGCCGATGATGATCCCGCCCAGCATCGCGCCGGCGTCGCCCCCGCTGCTGCGGGTGTAAGCACGCTGGGCGGAAGCCACATCGGAGTTGGCCAGCGACTGCGCAGTGGCCGCCAGTGTGGACGCCGCATTGGCATGCGAAATCGCCTCGGCCGGGTTGGTCGACCGCTGGGCGTGCGCGGCGTCGAGATGCCGCTGGGCCTCGGCGAGGCGGGTGCGAGCGTCGGGTCCGACGCTGCCCCGGCGGGTGTCGATGTACTCCGAGACTCCGCGCACCCGCGATTCCGCGGTGAACAACGCCTGTTCGAGTGAACGGTTGAGCCGATCGGCGTCCGCCTGTTCCTTGGCCACCGTGGCCAGCAGCCGGTTGAGGTCGGAGTCTGCCTTGGCCAGTTGCGCGAAACTGCTCAGTGGATCGGCCGATCCACCGCCGGCGGCGTCGACGGCTCGAATAGCGGCATCACGGGCCGCCGCGAGCTCGCCGGCATGCGGGGCTTTCGCGTTCTGCCCTTGCAGCTGCGCGGTGGCGTGCTGGATGCCGGCCTGGATGTCGCTCATCACCGTGGGCAGCCGCTCGACGGCACGCCGGATGTCGCCGGCCGCGTTGTCCACCGCATCCAGCAGCGCGCGAGCTTGCCCGAGCGCCGACTCGGCCGCCCGCACCGCATCGACCAAACCGCTCTGCTGTCCACTGACCGCATTGCCGGCCAGCGCGCGCGCCGCGCTGATGTTGCGGTCGGCGAACGCCAGCCGCTCCTTGGTGGTGGCGACGTTGCCCGACACCGAAGTCAGTGCCACAGGGCCGAACTCCTTGTTCAACTCGGCCAGCCGCCGTTCGGCCGGCTCGACGCGGCTGGTGAGTTCAACGACCTGCTGGGTGAGCGCATCAAGGCGGGTGGCGGCGTTGACCACCAAATCGCGGAGCTGCTCGAACGCCGCGGTCTGTGCGTCCAGCTCGCGGTCGGCGGTGGCCGCCGACACGATTACCTGGGTGAGCAGGTTGCGCTGCTGCTCGGGCGTCTCGGGCATGGCGTCGTCGAGTTGCTGACGGACCGTAAAAGCTTGGGATAGAGCGGCTTTGGCGTTGTTGACGGCCCGGGTGAAGGGTTCGGTGCGCTCGGCGCCGAACTCGTCGACGGCCAGGGCGAGCTCATTGGAGCTGGTGCGTACCGCGTTGTCGACCTCCACCACCATCGAGCGCGACAGGTCGTCGAGGGCGGTCAGTGGCACGGCCGCCAGCGCGGTCGGATTGGTGGGGTCCACCCGGCGTGCGGCGGCCAGATCGGCGCGGCGGCGTCGGCGGCGGCGATAACGCATCACCAACACCAGGGCCACGACCGCGACGATAACCAAACCGAGGGTGGCTAACAGCCAGAAGCGGCTTGTCGGATTCGGCTGTGCATCAAGGCCATTGGCTGCCGAGACCGCAGCGCCCCGCCAGTCCCCTTGGCGCAGAGCGGGTTCGATTTTGTTGCGGCGCAGCTCGTCCACCTGAGTTTGGGTCACGCCTTTCACCCCGGACGGCACCAGGAAGGCATACGCGCGTCCGGTGGTGGCCACCGCGAGCAGCGCGTCGTAGGTACCGAGATCGCTTTCGCGGATGGTGCGCTGTGCCCAGGCCACCGAGTTCTCTCCGGAGAAGTCGTCGACATAGACCACCCACAGCCGAATGTGGCGGTTGTTGTACAGCTTGTCGATGGCTTCGCTTACATCGGTGCGGCCCGACGGCGACAACGCGCCGGCGTTGTCGGTGACATACCCCGGCAGCCGGAACGGGGGCTGTGCGTCGGCGGCCGGTGCCACCAGCAGCCCGGTGACGAGCATCGTCAGGATCACGCCGAGGAAGCGGGCAATGGGCATAGGTCAATTTAGCGCCGGGGGAGACCGGGGCCATGTCCCGGCATTCCCTGGCAGACTGTGCTGCGGTGACTAAGAAGGTGATCACGAACGTGCCAGACCCATACGACGACTTCGACCGTCAACGGCGGGTAGCCGAAGCGCCGAAGACCGCGGGTCTGCCGGGCACGGAAGGTCAGCACCGCACCGACTTCGCCCGGGACCGGGCGCGCGTGTTGCACAGTGCCGCGCTGCGCCGGCTGGCCGACAAGACGCAAGTCGTCGGGCCCCGCGAAGGCGACACCCCGCGCACCCGGCTGACGCACTCGCTCGAGGTCGCGCAGATCGGGCGCGGCATGGCGATCGGGCTGGGTTGCGATCTCGACCTCGTCGAGCTCGCCGGGCTGGCGCACGACATCGGTCACCCGCCCTACGGACACAACGGCGAGCGCGCGCTCAACGAGATCGCCGACGAGTACGGCGGATTCGAAGGCAATGCCCAGAACTTTCGCATCCTCAACAGCCTTGAGCCCAAAGTGCTTGACGAGCAAGGCAATAGTGCCGGACTGAACCTGACTCGCGCTTCGCTGGATGCGGTCACGAAATATCCGTGGACACGTCGGGACGGTGTCCACAAATTCGGGTTCTACGAGGAGGACCGCGAGGTTGCGAACTGGATGCGCGCGGGGGCGCCGCGCGACCGAGTGTGTCTGGAAGCGCAGGTGATGGACTGGGCCGACGACGTCGCCTACTCGGTGCACGACGTCGAGGACGGTGTCGTCTCACAGCGCATCGATTTGCGGGTACTCGCCGACGATGACGAGGCCGTGGCGCTGGCCAAGCTGGGGGAGAGCGAGTTCTCCCGGGTGAGCGCCGACGACTTCATGGCGGCCGCGCGCCGGCTGTCGGGGCTGCCGGTGGTCGCTGCGGTCGGCAAGTTCGACGCGACGCTGGCCGCGTCGGTCGCCCTCAAGCAGTTGACCAGTGAACTGGTGGGCAGATTCGCCTCGGCGGCGATCGCGACCACGCGCGCGGCGGCGGGTGCCGGGCCGCTGGTGCGTTTCCAAGCCGACTTGCAGGTGCCCGACTTGGTGCGGGCCGAGGTCGCGCTGCTGAAGATTCTGGCGCTGCAGTTCATCATGTCCGACCCGCGGCATCTGGAGACTCAGGCTCGCCAGCGCGACCGCATTCATCAAGTGGCGCAGTGGTTGTACGCCGGAGCTCCGCGCACGCTTGACCCCTTCTTCGCCTCGGCATTCACCACCGCCGCTGACGACGGCGCCCGGCTGCGGGTGATCATCGATCAGATCGCCTCGTTCACCGAAGGCCGGCTGGAGCGAATCGATGCCAGTCCGGCGAGCCCGTAACGGGCTTGTGGCACCCGTTAGGCTGCGGGCATGAGCAGAAACACCGTTGTTGCCGCCGCCCTGTTCTCGATGCCGGTCGTGGTCATGACCGCGTGCAGTTCGCCTCAGCACGCGAGCACTCAGCCGGGCACGACGCCGCCGGTGCTCAGCGGGTCCCCGGGCTCGTCGACGACATCGGGTCCGGCGCCCAGCGGCCAGGCCCTTTCGGCTCAACTCAAATCGCCCGACGGCAAGCAGGTCGCCACGGCCACCTTCGACTTCACCGACGGATACGTCACGATCACCGTCAAGACGGACACTCCGGGGATCCTGGCGCCCGGTCTGCACGGCATGCACGTGCACGAGTTCGGCAAGTGCGAGCCGAACTCGGTGGCCCCGACGGGCGGTGCGCCCGGGAACTTCTTGTCGGCGGGTGGCCACTACCAGGCGCCGGGACACACCGCAAAGCCGGAAAGCGGCGACCTGTCGTCGCTGGATGTGCGCAAGGACGGCTCGGCCTACCTGGTGACCACGACCGACGCGTTCACCAGGGACGAGCTGCTGGCGGGCAACAGGACGGCCCTGATGCTGCACGGCGTGCAGGACAGCGACATGGCGATGGAGCGGGTGGCGTGCGGCGTGATCGGTCCGGCCAGCTGAGCTGGTCGTCACGGGTTTGATGGGGCAGTCGTATCCGGCGTCCTAGACTGAGCCGATGGCTGGCCGGATCTCCGATCGTGATATCGCGGCCATTCGTGAACGCGCCCGCATCGAGGAAGTCGTCGGCGATTACGTCCAGCTGCGCCGGGCGGGAGCCGACTCGCTGAAGGGGTTGTGCCCCTTCCACAACGAGAAGTCCCCGTCGTTTCACGTCCGCCCCAACCACGGCCACTTCCACTGCTTCGGTTGCGGTGAGGGCGGCGACGTGTATGCGTTCATCCAGAAGATCGAGCACGTCAGCTTTGTCGAAGCCGTCGAACTGCTCGCCGACCGGATCGGCCACACGATCACCTACACCGGCGCCGCGGCCACCAACGTGCAGCGCGATCGCGGCAGTCGCAGCAGGCTGATCGCGGCCAACGCCGCCGCGGCCGAGTTCTATGCGGCGGAGCTGGAGTCCGACGAGGCGGCGCCGGCGCGTCAGTATCTGAAGGAGCGCAACTTCGACGCCGAGGCCGCCCGTCGCTTCGGCTGCGGATTCGCGCCGTCGGGCTGGGAGAAGCTGACAAAGCATTTGCAGCGCAAAGGTTTCGAGTTCAAGGAGCTGGAAGCCGCGGGCCTGTCCCGGGAGGGGCGCCGTGGGCCGATGGACCGCTTCCACCGCAGGCTGCTGTGGCCGATTCGCAGCTCGGCCGGTGAGGTGATCGGGTTCGGGGCCCGGCGGCTGTTCGACGACGACCCGATGGAAGCCAAGTACGTCAACACGCCCGAGACGCTGCTGTACAAGAAGTCGTCGGTGATGTTCGGCATCGATCTGGCCAAGCGCGACATCGCCCGGGGACACCAGGCCGTCGTCGTCGAGGGCTACACCGACGTGATGGCGATGCATCTGGCCGGGGTCACCACCGCGGTCGCGTCGTGCGGCACCGCTTTCGGCGACGAGCATCTGTCCATGCTGCGCCGGCTGATGATGGACGACAGTTTCTTCCGCGGCGAATTGATCTACGTATTCGACGGCGACGCGGCCGGCCGCGCGGCCGCGCTCAAGGCCTTCGGCGGCGAGCAGAATCTCGCGGGGCAGTCGTTCGTCGCGGTCGCCCCGGACGGAATGGATCCCTGCGATCTACGCCTGGCCTCCGGTGACGGCGCGCTGCGTGACCTGGTGGCGCGACGAACTCCGTTGTTCGAGTTCGCGATTCGCACCGCGATTGCCGAGTTCGACCTGGACAACGCCGAAGGCAGAGTCGCCGCGCTGCGTCGCTGTGTGCCGATGGTGGGCCAGATCAAGGACTCCACGCTGCGCGACGAATACGCCCGCCAGCTCGCCGGCTGGGTGGGTTGGGACGATGTCGCGCAGATCATCGACCGGGTGCGGACCGAGGCCAAGAAATCCAAGGTCCCGACGGCCCGGCCCGGGTCGGCACCGAGTCCGCGCCGCGGCGCCGACGCGCCGGCCCCGAGCGCTCCGGTCGACCGTGCCGCCGGACGCCCCGACCCGCGCGACCCGACGTTATGGCCACAGCGCGAGGCGCTCAAGTCGGCGTTGCAGTACCCGGCGTTCGCCGGCCCGGTGTTCGACACGCTGACTGTCGAGAGCTTCACCCACCCCGGGTATGCGGCCGTGCGCGCGGCCATCGACGCGGCCGGCGGCACGTCGACCGGCATCACCGGCGCGCAGTGGATCGACACGGTGCGCCGCCAGACCACCTCGACCCTGACAGCCGGACTGATCAACGAGCTCGGCGTGGAGGCCGTCACCGTCGATGACGAGAAGCTGCCCCGCTACATCGCCGGGGTCCTGGCGCGCCTGCAGGAAGTCTGGATGGGCCGCCAGATCGCCGAGGTCAAGTCCAAGCTGCAGCGCATGTCACCGATCGACCAGGGCGACGAGTACCACGCGTTGTTCGGCGACCTGGTTGCTATGGAGGCGTACCGGCGCAGCCTGCTGGAGCAGGCTAGCGGCGACGATCTGACGGCGTAAGGGCCTCGTCGGCCGGCCGCTCGACCTCCCGCCGCACGACGGCCGTCTCGTTGTCGATCTCGGCCACGGTGACGAAACCCGCGTCGGGCGAGATGGTGTTTGCGATCTTGCGCCGCCCCCCTTCGATCATCGACCGGGCCATCGGACTGCTGGTCAGCGCGCGATAGGTACCGACGAGCTGCTCGTACCGGCGACGGCCGGCTTTCGAGCCCAGCACGTAGCCCAGTCCGAGCACGACGACATAGCGGATCAAAGCGTCCCTCCCCACGCGGTGCGGATGGGTCCATCCTGCCTCACTCGGCGCAGTGCGTGCGCGTCCGATCGGTCTAGCTGGGCGCGCACGGCCGCCCGGCGAACTTGGGCGCGGCCGTGCCAGTACGCTAGAGTCGTCCAGCGATCCGCGCCAGATTCCGCGCGGGCCAGGTTAATCCCCTGTAGCTCAATTGGCAGAGCATTCGGCTGTTAACCGAAGGGTTGGTGGTTCGAGTCCACCCGGGGGAGCGGGCAACGGCGCATCTCCAGTCCAGCGTGCTCGGGAGCGCCAGCAACAGGGGGCTCGACATCCATGGTTAGAAATTTGACCTGTGTACAGAGCATGGTGCGTTTACGTCACCGTCAGTTAAATAGCGATGCGTACGGTTGGCCCGTCTCACTCGTGTGTGTCCGCACATGACGGCAGGAGGGTGGTGTCGGGCGGTGCCGTTGACCGGATTGGTAACCACATTCGACGCTGTCATTCGCGCCGGCTACCCGCACGGCGTGCCGTACGCCGACTACGTCCCGCTGTTGGCGCTGCTGCGGCGGCGCATGCCCGACAACGCGGTGGCCGCGGTGGCGACCCACGTCGCGGCCCGCGGTGAGCTCAACATCGATGCCTGCGACATCCAGGCGGCGATCACCCGCGTCGCGGCAGAACTGCCCTGCGCGGCCGATCTCGAACGCGTCCAGGGCCGGCTCGCGGCGATCGTCGGATTGACCCAACAGCCCGCGTAGTCACCCGCCTAGTCGTAGCTGGGACGCCACATTGTGTCGAGCGCGACTTGGCGGGGGTCGTCATGTGTTCGGGTGGCGACCCCGTCGGCGACGGCGGCGTGATAGACGGCCTCGGCGACCGCAGACGAGATGGCGCACAAGTTCTGCACATCCGGCAGCAGTGAGTCCCCGATTTTCGCTGGGCTAGCCTGTCCCGCAATGGCTTTCGCGGCCGCATGCAACATGGCCGGGGTCAGCCGCCGTGCTCCGGCCACGATGATGCCCAGCCCGAGCCCGGGGAACACCAGCACGTTGTTGGCCTGGCCGATGGTGTAGGTGACGCCGTTGTATTCGGTTGGGGCGACCGGGGTTCCGGTTGCCACCAGCGCCCGGCCATTCGACCACGCCAGCACGTCGGCCGGCATGGCTTCCATCCGTGAGGTCGGGTTGGACAGCGGGAAGATCATCGGGCGTTCGCAGGACGCTGTCATCGCCTGCACGACCTCGCGGGTGAATGCGCCGAAAACGGTTGAGCATCCCAGCAGCAGCGTGGGGGAGGCCAATTTGATGGCCTCGATCAGACCGATTCGTTCGTCGGGCGCCACGCCCAACTGTTGACGATTCTTGGCGTAGGGCACCTGGAAATCGCGCAGGTCGTCCATGTCGTCGAAAAGCAAGCCCTGCTTGTCGATCGCCCAAATCGCAGACGTGGCCTGCTCGATACTGGCGCCGTCGTCGACCATCGCGTCGCGGATCTGATCCGCGACACCGATTCCGGCGGTTCCGGCGCCGAACACGATCGTCTTCTGCTTTCGCAGCGGCACCCCGGTGACATGCGCTCCGCCGTGCGCGGCGGCCACCACCACGGCGCCGGTACCCTGCACGTCATCGTTGAACACGCAGTAGTCGTCGCCGTAGGTCCGCAGGATCTTGCGCGCGTTGATCGGCCCGAAGTCCTCGAAATGCAGGATGGCGTTGGGGAACAACCGGTTGGCGGTTTCGATGTAGCGCTTGATGAAGTCGTCGTATTCACCGCCTTGGCGCCGCGCGTGGCGATTGCCCAGATAGTACGGATCCTGCAGAAGCTGTTCGTTATTCGTGCCGACATCGAGTGACACCGCGATACAGCGGCGTGGATCGATACCGCCGCCGGCGGTGTAGAGCGCTAACTTGCCTACCGCGATTTGAATGCCGCCGACGCCCCAGTCGCCGATGCCCAGGATGGCTTCGGCGTCGGTGCACACGATCAGGTCTACGTCGTCGGCTCCCAAGCCGAACGTTTGGAACGCGTCGGCGATCTCGTCGGGTTCGTCGATGCTCAGAAACAGGCCGCGCTGACCGCGGTATTCGTCGGAGAAGCGTTGAATGGCCTCGCCGACCGTGGGTGTGTAGACCACCGGCATCAGCTCGGGTAGGTGATCTTCGAGCACCTTGTAGTACAGCAACTCGTGACGGTAGTGCAGCTGCTCGAGCAGCAGATTACGCCCGAGATCCGTTGACATGCTTTGCAATTGGTGCCACACCCGGTCGGCTTGCTGTTCCAGAGTGAGCACCGCCGACGGAAGCCGCCCGGTCAGCCCGAGCCGCCGCCGCTCTTCGTGCGTGAAGCCGACGCCACGGTTGAGGCTGGGCGAGGACATCGCTATTGGAATCCGCGGCACGTGGCCGTCGCTCATCGGAAGCCTCCGTTGTCGAGTCGGTACGTCAGTCACGGTAGCGCTGATCGCGGTAAACGGATCTTGAAGAGCAACTGAAGGCCGCGTCAGATGGAGAAGTCCTCACCGTGCCACACCCCGGCTTCGGGGGGCCTGATCATCCGGCCGTTCTCGGTGTCGTCCCCACTCGCGGCCTCGAGCCGGGCCACCCGGGTGAGCAGGGACTGCAGGCTGACCCCGACCAGATCGGGCATCAGTGCGTCGTCCTCGTGGCCGCGGGCCAGGCGGGTGACGACCTGACCGGGAACGCCGACGACGACGGAGCTGGTCGGTACCTCTTTGACGACGACGGCATTGGCGCCGATCCGGCTGTCGTCACCGATTTTGATCGGGCCCAGGACCTTGGCACCGGCCCCAATGATCACGCGGTCACCGATCGTGGGATGGCGTTTGCCGAGATCCGCGCCCGTGCCGCCGAGGGTGACGCCGTGATAGATCGTGACGTCGTCTCCGACCTCCGCGGTTTCCCCGATCACGATGCCGGTGGCGTGGTCGATGAACAGCCCCGAGCCCAGAATCGCGCCCGGGTGGATCTCGACCCCGGTCAAGATGCGGGTGAGTTCCGCCAGTGCGCGCGCGGCCAGCCGAGCGCCACGGTTCCATAGTTGGTGGCTGATCCGATGACCCCAGATCGCGTGCACGCCGGGATAGGCGAAGATGACCTGCAGCGTGGTGGGCCTGGCCGGATCTCGCTCCTTGGCCGCCCGGATGTCGCGCCGCATGGTTTCGAACATGACTAGTCCGCCACATCCGCGAAAAGCGGCGTACTCAAATATCGTTCGCCGAAGGACGGCAACACGACGACGATCAGCTTGCCGGCGTTCTCCGGTCGGCGGGCCACTTGCAGAGCGGCGGCGACGGCCGCACCCGACGAGATGCCGACCAGTAGGCCCTCCTCGCGGGCCAGCCGTCTTGCCAGGTTAATCGAGTCGTCATTGCCGACGGTGATGATCTCGTCGACCAGATCCAGGTCGAGCACCGGGGGAATGAACCCGGCGCCGATGCCCTGAATAGGGTGCGGGCCCTTCTGACCGCCAGACAGCACCGGCGACGCGGCCGGTTCGACGGCGACGAATTGCACCGAGGGCTTGCGCTCCTTGATGACCTGCGCGACTCCCGTGATGGTGCCGCCGGTGCCGACGCCCGCGACGAAAAAGTCGATCTTGCCTTCGGTGTCGTTCCACACCTCTTCGGCGGTGGTCTTGCGGTGGATCGCGGGGTTGGCCGGGTTCTCGAACTGCTGTGGGATGAAGTACCGCTGGTCGGTTTTGGCCAGTTCCTCGGCCTTGGCAATGGCGCCCGGCATGCCCTCGGCACCTGGGGTCAGGATGATTTCTGCGCCATAGGCGCGCAACACCTTGCGCCGCTCGACACTCATCGTCTCGGGCATTGTCAGCACCAGCTTGTAGCCGCGCGCCGCGGCCACCATGGCGAGGGCGATCCCGGTGTTTCCGCTCGTCGGCTCGAGGATGATGGTGTCCGGCCTGATCAGACCGGCTTCCTCGGCCGCGTCGATCAGGGACACCCCGATGCGATCCTTGACGCTGCCCGCCGGATTGAACGATTCCAACTTGGCGACGACGTCGGCGCGCGCGCCGTCGGCGACCCGGTTCAGCCGGACCAGCGGTGTATGTCCGACGAGCTGCGTGATGTCCTCGGCGATGCTCATGACACTTCCTCCACGATATCGATGTAAGATCCGTCAGCCGGGCTGGTGATGTCGGATATGCTGCACATCAACGGGATTGGCACTTGGAATAGTCCTATGAGTCCGGATACGGCGGTTGCCTGGTTGGGGTTCATCGGTGATCGCAAAAGGCCTTTTCGTGCTGTGATTTCTAATGAGCAAGAATGCGCCAAGAAATCAACGACAGCAGCAACAACAACAGTCCACAGCTGGGCGGCGCGTGAGGACAAGGCGCGGCTGTATGGCCTGATGCATAGGCACCACTATAGGGCACGGCGCATAGCCCCAGTTCAGGTCGCTGGCGTCGGGCTCCTTGTTGAAGGTTAGTGAAGCTTCGCGCCTACGGTATCGGCGTGCGGGCAGTACCTACGACCGATGAAATATTAACGGCGACAAGCGATCTGACCGATCAAGGGGGGCGGGAGCGGTCGCGGAGGCGACTGGCTTCGGCGAAGGCCGGCCCGCGTGCTACCCGGCGTGGCGCCGATCGTCGCTCAGCCACTCACGCGGGTGACTCGCGCCGGAGTCGAGCAAGCCGTTTTCGGTGGCGGCCTCAGCGTCGTTTGCGTCGGTGCCGTTTCTGAGCGCGCACCAACGCTTCCGCAACAGGTGCTGCGCGTAGACCTTGTCGCGCTGGGCGTAGGAGAACGCGAAATCCAGGTTGATCGGCAGTCCCGCCCACGCAACTTCACCCGTCGGTAATTCCTGGTCACCGAGGTGTTCGTCAGTCGCCATGCGGGCACCCCTTCATCGAGTACGCACCTGTTGTTGAGCACATGGTGCGACAGCGATGTTTCGGCCACGCTTGTCCGGCGTTTCCGCCGTATTACGAAGTCCTAGTAGACGTCGCGGTGGTAGCGCTTGTCCGCGCTGAGCGACTGGACGTAGTCCTTTGCCTCGTCCAGGTCGAGGTTGCCATGCTCGGCCGCGATGTCGCACAGCGCGCGGTCGACGTCTTTGGCCATCGGGTCGGCACTGCCGCAGACATACAGTTGGGCGCCGTCCTGCAGCCAGCTCCACAGCTCGGCCCCACGCTTGCGCATCAGGTGCTGGACGTAGACCTTCTCTTGCTGGTCCCGGGAGAACGCCAGGTCCAGCTCGGTGAGGAGCCCGTCGGCGTGCATCTTCTCGATCTCGTCGCGGTAGTAGTAGTCGGTCTCGGCGTGTTGTTCGCCGAAGAACAGCCAGTTGGGCCCGGTGTGGCCGAGGGCGCGGCGCTCCTGCAGGAAGCCGCGGAACGGCGCGATGCCGGTTCCGGGGCCGATCATGATCATCGGCGTCTCTGACTCACTCGGCGGCCGGAAATTGCTCGACGGCTGTAGGTAGACAGCCACGCGATCACCGGGGGAGCGGTCGGCAAGGTAGGTCGAACACACCCCGCGGCGGGGGACGCCCTGGAAGTTGTAGCGCACCGGAGAGACGGTCAGGTGAGCTTCGCCCGGGCATTCCTTAGGGCTCGACGAGATCGAGTACAGCCGCGGTTGCAGGCGTTTGAGGACGCGCAGCCACTCATGGGCCGACGCGTAGACCGGCAGCTGGGCCAGCAGGTCGATGGACTGGCGCCCCCACGTCCAATTGCTCAGGGCGGCTTTGTTTTCCGGTCGCAACAGTTCCGCGAGTTTCGGGTCACCGGTGCGCTCCTGCACGAACCGCACCAGGTCCCGGCTGATGTGGGCGATCTCGATTCGCTCGGTAAGCGCGGAACGCAGCGACATCAGGCCGTGCTCGCCGACCTCGACCGGCGTCTGCCCGTTCAGTCCGGTGACCGACAGCCATTCGTCGACCAGCTGGTCGTTGTTGCGCGGCCACACCCCGAGCGCGTCGCCCGCTTCATAGCTAGCGGCCTCGTCGGAAACGTCGAAGACGATCTGGCGCACGTCTTTTGCGGAGTTCGGCCCGCTGAGGGTGATGTTGCTGATCATGTCGGTGACCAGCGGGCGCTTCTTGTTGTAGGCGGGCGCCTGGGGGCGGGCCGCCGGACGGGGCGCGGACGTGGCGGGGGCCGGCGCCGGGGCGCCGACGCGGGTGGGGGTGCGCCGCAGCGCCTCGATCACTGCGCTCATCCACCCGGCGGCGGCCTCCTCGTAGTCGGGTTCGCAGTCGACGCGGTCGACGATCCGGGTCGCGCCCAGCTCCGCCAGCCGCTCGTCGAGCTTGCGCCCGTAACCGCAGAAGTCGTCGTAGTTGGAGTCGCCCAGGGCCAACACGGCGTAGCGGGTGCCGGGCAGCCGCGGTGCGCTGTCGCCGGTTAGCGCGCGCCACAGTGCGGCACCGTTGTCGGGGGCGTCGCCGTCGCCGGTGGTGCTGGTGATCACCAGCAGTTCCCGCGTGGTGGCCAGATCGGCCACCGGGAAGTCGTCCATGCTGTGCGAGGCGACCTGCAGCGACGCCTCCGCGAGCTGGGCGACGCAGTCGGCGGCGAGTTCTTCGGCATTGCCGGTCTGCGACGCCCACAACACCACAACCGGAGCCTGCTTCGGTTCTGCCGCAGTTACCGGGGCGCCGGGCGGGCCGGCCGGTTCCTGTGCGGCGGGGGAGACCGGGGTGAAAGCCGGCATCGACGGCGGTGCCTCGGTACGAGCGAACATCCCCGCGAGCAGACCGTCCACCCATAGCCGGGTGTTGGCGTCGAGTGGGGCGTTGAGCGGCAGGGTGGGGACCCCGGCCGTGCGGCGGCCGGCCTCCGAGCGCAGTCCGGCCAGCACCCCGGCCAGATAGGTGCGGCCCAGCGGACCCAGCTGGGGAGCGGGTTCGTTTGCGACACCGAGGATTTCCGCGAGGGCGTCCACCTGTGACACGCTGATTTCCATAACTTCCGTGGGAGCGGGCTCTGCTGTGCCGGTGGCCAACGAAGGCTCGGGCTCTGCGTCGGATTCGGCTGTGCCGGCAGCGATCTTGGTGACGGTAATCGCGCACGCCTTGAACTCGGGCTGGAAAGACACCGGGTCCACGGCGTCGTTGGTGACCGCGTTGATCGACAAGTATTCGCCGAACGCGTCGTTCCAATGGAAGGGCGCGAAGCAGTTGCCCGGCCGCACCCGGTCGGTGACCACGGCAGGAAGCACGGCTCGCCCACGGCGCGAGGCGATTTCGACCTGGTCGCCATCGGCGATCTCGAGCCGCGCGGCGTCGTCCGGGTGGATTTCGACGAACGGTCCCGAGTTGAGTTTGTTGAGCTTGGCCACCTTGCCGGTCTTGGTCATCGTGTGCCATTGGTGGGGGAGACGACCGGTGTTGAGCAGGAACGGGTAGTCGTCATCCGGCATCTCGTCGGGCGACAGGTGCGGCCGGGCGAAGAACATCGCCCGGCCGTTCGCGGTGGGGAAAGCCAACCGTGGCACGGTGCCGTCCTCGCGCACCAGCTGATTCTGGCTGACGCCGTCGTTGCGGTAGCGGATCGGGTTGCGGTCATCGGCGCCATCGGGCGGGCACGGCCACTGCAGCGGAGTCTGCCGCAGCCGGTCATAGCTCGCACCGCGCAGGTCGTAGCCCGTCTTGGGATTCCAGAACCGCTTGATCTCCTCGAACACGTCCTCGGCGGAGTCGTAGCTGAAGGAATCCGAAAAGCCCATCTCGCAAGCGATTCGGGCGATGATCTGCCAGTCCGGCATCGCCTGTCCGGGCGCTTGCACGGCCGGCTGGAACAGCGTCAGGTTGCGCTCGGAGTTGATCATCACGCCCTCGGACTCCGTCCACAGGGCGGCGGGCAGCAACACGTCGGCGTAGCCGTTGGTCTCGGTCTCGAGGAAGGCGTCCTGCGCGATCACCAGCTCGGCGTTCTCCAGGCCGGCCAGCACGGTCTTCCGATTGGCAACGCTGGCAACGGGATTGGTGCAGATGATCCAGCAGGCTTTGATCTCGCCGTTGGCCATGCGGGAGAACATGTCGACGGTGCCGGTACCGACCTCGGTGCGCAGCGTTCCGCGGGGGATGCCCCACTGGTCCTCGACAAAGTCGCGATCGGCCGCAGAAGTCACCACGCGCTGGCCCGGCAGACCCGGCCCCATGTAACCCATTTCGCGGCCGCCCATCGCATTGGGTTGCCCGGTGAGCGAGAACGGGCCGCTGCCCGGCTTGCAGATCGCCCCGGTCGCCAAGTGCAGGTTGCAGATCGCATTGGTGTTCCAGGTGCCGTGGGTGCTCTGATTGAGCCCCATCGTCCAGCAGGTTACGAAGTTCTCGGCTTCGCCGATCCAGCGGGCCGCGGTCCGGATGTCGTCGGCGGGGATGCCGGTGGTCTTGCTGACCCGCTCCGGCGTGAAGTGTTCGAGGAAACTCGGCATCTCGTCCCAGCCCTCGGTGAACTCGGCGATGAATTCCGGGTCGGTGTAGCCGTTTTCGACGATCAGGTGCAGCAGTCCGTTGAGCAGAGCGAGGTCTGCGCCAGACGAGATCTGCAGGAAGAGGTCGGCCTTTTCCGCGGTCGCGGTGCGGCGCGGGTCGACGACGATAAGCTTGGCGCCGGCCTTGACCCGATCCATCATCCGCAGGAACAGAATCGGATGGCAGTCGGCCATATTGGCGCCGATGACGAAGAAGACGTCGGCCTTCTCGAAATCCTGATAGGACCCGGGCGGCCCGTCCGCGCCCAGCGACAGCTTGTAGCCGGACCCCGCGCTGGCCATGCACAGTCGCGAGTTCGACTCGATCTGGTTGGTGCCGATGAACCCCTTGGTCAACTTGTTCGCGAGGTATTGCGCCTCCAGCGACATCTGGCCGGACACGTACAGGGCGAAGGCATCCGGGCCGTGCTCGTCGATAATGGCCCGCAGCTGCGTGGCGGACCGGGTGATCGCGGCGTCGATGTCGATCCGCGCCGGGGATTCGCCACGGTCGGCGCACCAATACGCCGAATCCATCCGGCCCGATGCCGCCAGCATGTCCGCGGTCGTTGTGCCTTTGGTGCACAGGCGGCCGAAGTTGGCCGGGTGGCTTTTGTTTCCAACAGATTTCGCAACGTGACGGCGGTCGCTGTCCGGATCGGTTGTGATCTGCAGCACCATGCCGCAGCCCACGCCGCAGTAGGCGCACATGCTGTTCACGGTGTCTTGACCGTGGTCTGCAGCCACGCCTACGACCTCCTTCCGGGCGCGCACGGGTCTATCCGCTAAATCGTGCGACAAGGATGTTTCGGCATCGGGCGTCCGATGTTTCCGCCGTTTTACGGCTTGATCTCACCGGCTCCGGACGCAAATGTGAGATGTCCGGGAAATCCACCGTCAAGCGCGTAGCCGCAGGTCAGCATTGATCCGCGACTGGGGCCAGATTACCCACGGATCCTTCGGAATTTCCCCTCAGAACAGGGGTTCCGACCAAACAAATGGCACATTCACAGTTTTCGCTAAGCTCACAATGTGCGTCGTCACTTTGTGATTTTTCTGGCTTTCTTGGCAGCGTCTTGCGGCGGAAAACCAACGGCACCGCCGGCGTCGTCGCGAGCGGACACGTGCAAGGAGGCCGACGGGCCGAGCGCGGCGACCGTGCGCCAGGCCATCGCCGCCGTTCCGATCGAGGTTGCCGGGTCGAGTTGGGTCGAGATCGCTCGCGGGCACACCAAGAATTGCCGGTTGTACTGGGTGCAGATCATCCCCACCATTGCCAGCGAGTCGACTCCCCAGCAGCTGGTGTTCTTCGACCATGCCCGGCCATTGGGTACGCCGACGCCAAACCCCAAGCCGTACATCACGGTGTTGCCCGGCGGCGACAACGATGCGGTCACGGTTCAGTACCAATGGCAGACCGGGAACGAAGAGCCTTGTTGTCCCAAGGGAATCGGCACCGTTAAGTTCCACATCGGGCCCGACGGCACACTACAAGCACTAGGCAAGATTCCGCACCAATAGGTCTACCGCACATCATGTTCCGACATTCCGCCGCATTGGGTCTTGGTATCGAAGGGATTACGGTGCCCGCACTAGGCGATGCTTCCAGTACTTCTACAGGAATCCACCAGCGATTTCGGGCCCAATTCCCGAGCCAACTTGCTTCGAACGGTCAAGCGAGTGGGTAGCTCACGTCACCTCTCGCATTGGGACGCAGAAGATCTCGAGGCATGGGAGGCGGGCGGCAAGACCATCGCGCGGCGCAACCTGTTCTGGTCCGCGATGACCGTGCACCTCGGTTATGCGATATGGGCGCTCTGGCCGGTTATGGCTCTGTTCATGCCCCGAGACGTGTATGGCTTTTCCGCCGGCGACAAGCTGCTGCTCGGTGTCACCGCCACCCTGGTCGGGGCATGCCTGCGGCCGACGTACGCGGTGGCAACGGCGATCTTCGGTGGCCGCAACCTGGCCATGTTCTCGGCCTTCGTCCTGGTGGTCCCGGTCATCGGGGCGATGGTGCTGCTGGCTCATCCGGGGCTGCCGTTGTGGCCGTACCTGGTGTGCGCGGCCCTGTCCGGCATGGGTGGCGGCAATTTCGCGGCCTCGGCGAGCAACGCCAACTCCTTCTATCCACACCGGCTCAAGGGCGCGGCGCTGGGGCTCGCCGGCGGGATCGGCAATCTCGGCGTGCCGGTGATCCAGATAGTCGGGCTGGTGGTGATCGCCGCCGCGGGCGACCGGCAGCCGTACTGGGTGTGCGGCCTGTACGTGGTCCTGTTGATGGTCGCGGGCATCGGCGCCGCGTTCTTCATGAACAACGTCGCCCAGCACCGGGTGGAGCCCGGCCGGCTGAGATCGATGCTGTCCGCGGTGCTTTCCACGCGCGACACCTGGCTGCTCTCGCTGCTCTATCTCGGCACCTTCGGAACGTTCATCGGGTTCTCGTTCGCGTTCGCCCAGGTACTGCAGACCAGCTTCGTGGCCGGCGGGCAGACTAATTCCCAGGCCGCCCTGCATGCCGCCGAACTGGCCTTCATCGGACCGCTGCTGGCCGCGGTGTCCCGCATCTACGGCGGCCGGCTGGCCGACCGCCTCGGCGGGGGCCGCGTCACCTTCGTGGTGTTTGTCAGCATGGTCGTGGCCGCCGGGCTGCTGATCACGGTCGGCACCATCGAGGATCCGCACGCCGGGCCGGTCAGCCGCTCGGCGATGGCGGGCTATGTCACCTGCTTCATCGCCCTGTTCACTTTGGCCGGGCTGGGCAATGGATCGGTCTACAAGATGATCCCGACCATCTTCGAAACGTGCAGCCGGAACCTGGAGATGGACGAGGCCGACCAGCGACAGTGGTCCCGCGTGATTTCGGGCATCGTCATTGGTGTCGTCGCCGGCGCCGGGTCCTTGGGTGGCGTCGGGATCAACCTCGCGTTGCGCCAGTCCTATGTCAGCACCGGCACGATGACGTCGGCGTTCTGGATCTTCCTGGCCGTCTATGTCGCTGCCGCGGTGCTGACCTGGGGCAGGTACGTGCGGCGCCCGCTGAGCTTGCGCAGCCTTGCCGATGCGGTCGACGCCGGTTGAGCCGCGTGTTCAGTCGGCTTCGGGCAGGTTTTCCGGGTGCAGCATCTCGGCGTAGCGCAACGGCTCCGGGATGCCGAAGCCGTCAACCAGTGTCTCGGCATGCGGGCGCAGGGCCCGGCACCGATCGTTGATGCCGCGGGTCACCGCCTTGGCCCGCCCGGTGGACAGGTAACCGTGCTCGATGTACCAGGCCTTGTCTTCTTCGATCACCGACAGCGCGTACAGGTCGCACACGATCTCCAGTAGCTCACGGGCCGCGTCGTTTTCGCAGGCGTCGATACCTGCGACGAATGCTTCCAACACGATGCGGTCGATGTGTGCACTCGCGGCATGCAGCACGTGATCCTGCACGGCGTTGAACGCGTCGAACTCCGACATCTCCTTGGACTTGCCCTGGAGGCGACGCGCGACCGAAGACAGCAGGTATTCCTCGCGCTCTTCGAACATGTTCACCTGGGTGCCGCGGTTGAACAGGCTGCCCTCTTCTTCGCTGTCCTGGCGAGAGTCGACGAGGGTTTGCATAATCGCTTCGGCCGCAGTACGTTTCAGCACCCGCTCGCCAACGGTGTTGGCCGCGAACCGAACCCAATCGACCGGGCTCATGCTCTTGATGTCGTCGGCGTAGGCGGTCAACAGTTCCTTGGCCACCAGCTGGGTCAGCACGTGGTTGTCACCCTCGAAGGTGGTGAACACGTCGGTGTCGGCCCGCAGGGCGATCAGCCGGTTCTCGGCCATGTAGCCCGCGCCGCCACACGCTTCGCGCGCTTCCTGAATGGCGCGGCTGGCATGCCAGGTGTTGGCCGCCTTCAGGCCGGCCGCACGCGATTCCAGCTCGCGCTGCTCCTCGGCGTCGGGAAAGTCCGACGTCTGCAGGTCGTGGCACTTGGACACCAGCTCGTTCTGGGCGAACTGCAGCGCATACGACTTGGCTATCAACGGGAATAGCCGCCGCTGATGCACCAGATAGTCCATGATCAGGACTTCGCCCTCGTCGGCGGGAGCGCTGAACTGCCTGCGCTGCAACGCATATCGAGTGGCGATGTCGAGCGCGACGCGGGCGGCGTTACCGGCGCTGCCGCCGACGGTGATCCGGCCACGGATCAGCGTGCCGATCATCGTGAAGAACCGGCGGTTCGCGTTGTCGATCGGGGAGCTGTACGTGCCGTCTGGCGCGACGTCGCCATACTTGTTCAACAGATTCACCCGCGGGACGCGGACATGGTCGAACATGATGCGGCCGTTGTCCACACCGGGCAGGCCGCCCTTGTAGTGACAGTCCGACGTCGTCACGCCGGGCAGATCGTTGCCGTCGGCGTCGCGGATCGGTACCAGCACACAGTGCACGCCGTGGTTGACCGGCTCACCGTTCTCGGTGGTGATCAGCTGCGCGAAAACCGCTGCGACCGTTGCTGTCTCGGCGGCCCCGCCGATGTAGTCCTTCCGGGCGGTCGGGGTGGGGGAGTCGATGACGAACTCTTCGGTTTGCGTGTCGTAGGTCGCTGTCGTCTCCAGCGCCTGCACGTCGCTGCCGTGCCCGGTCTCGGTCATCGCGAAGCACCCGCGGAGCTCGAGATTGATGACCTTTTTCACATACGGTTCGTGATGGCGCTCGGTGCCCAAGTTTTCGACGGCCCCACCGAACAGGCCCCACTGCACCCCCGCCTTGACCATCAGGGACAGATCCGACATCGCGAGCATCTCGATCATCGTGATCGCCGCGCCGACGTGGCCGGTGCCGCCGTGTTCCTTGCGGAATCCCTCGTCGGGGATTCCCGCGGCGGCGATGAGCTTCATCTGCTCGAACACCTTGGCGCGGGCCAGGACCGTGTTCGGCGTGTAGTGCGGCCGGAACTGATCCTGGCTCAGCCATTTGCGGGTCTCGTTCTTCGCATCCCGGAAACGTCCGTCCAACGCGTCGCGCAGGTGCTCGGCAGTGTTTGTCGTGTCTGGCGCCATACCCGACGGTAACCTGCCGGCCGCTCCGCGGGAACAACCCACCGGTGCCGACCGTGTGGCGGTGTATCAGCGTTGCGGAGGCGGCAGGATGCGATTAGATGACGTCATGTCCCAGCCCGGCACCTTGCCCGGAGAACCCGGAGTCCGACGACGCCTGCCTGCTCGTGGCGGCAGTCGTTTGATGCGGGGCCGGTCGCTGACGCTGGTCGGGTTATGTCTTGCCTGCTTGCTCACCGGTTGCGATGCCGCGCGCCCGTCGGCTCCGCCGAGTCCGCCGCGGCCGGTGCTGGCCTACCTCGGTCAGGCCCAGGTCGCCTTCGGCACCACTTTCGGTGACACCGCGATCGGCGGCTTGTCTGCTCTGAGCTACGACCCGGAGCGCGGACTCTACTACGTGATCAGCGACGACCGCTCGGAGAAGAACCCCGTCCGGTTCTACGCCGTGCAATTGTCGTTGTCGGACAAAGGAATTGACGGGGTTACCTTCACCGCCACCCACCCACTGCTGGACCGGTCGGATCAGCCGTTTCGGCCGCTGGCGGTGAACACGACGCCGCCGGTGGTTCCTCCCGACCCGGAGGGCATCGCGTTCGACCGTGCCCGGCAACGCTTGTATTGGAGTTCGGAAGGCGAGCGGCTGGCCGAGGGGCCGGTGCTGCTGGACCCGTGGGTCAGGACCGCGGGACTCGACGGCGCCTATCTTGGGCAGTTCACGTTGCCGGCCAATCTGGCCATGTCCGCTCAGCAGACCGGACCGCGGCGCAACCGGGCGCTCGAGGGCGTGACGCTGACGCCTGACGGTCGATCGGTGTTCGCCTCGATGGAGGACCCGGGCTACAACGACGGCCCCGAGACCGGTGACGGGAACCGGGTGCTGACCCGGTTCACCAAATTCGACGTCGCCACCGGAAAGCCCACCGCCCAGTACGCCTACCCGATGGAGCCACCCACACCGCCGGCCGAGGAGAACGGCGTCTCGGATCTGGTGGCGCTGACCGATACGACGTTTCTGGTGATCGAGCGGACCGATTCCATGCCGCAGACGATCCGCGTTTACCGAGCCGAGATCGGTTCTGCCACAAACGTATTGGATATGCCGTCGATGACGAACGTGATGTTGACGCCGATGACGAAGTCGTTGGCGGTCGACATGACAGCGACACCGGGCCTGTCGCCGCTGGGCAACATCGAAGGCATCACGCTGGGACCGAAGTTGACCGACGGCCGTCAATCGGTCGTATTCGTCAGCGACAACAATTTCTCACCTCGGGGAATCACTCAGTTCCTGCTGTTCGCGATGTAGCGGCCGCGGGCCGATGTCGCGGGTCGGCGGCCGAAGCCGGTACCGAGCAAAACCGGCCCACAGCGCGCCGAAGCTGGCGAGCACGATCATGTCGAACATCCACCAGCCCGCATAGTGCGTCCAGACCAGGATGTCGGCGGCCTGGGCGTCGACTCGGTGCAGGTCGACGGTCGAGGCGGATGCCGCGAAGCCCCACTGCGCGGGGACGAACCAGGAGATCTGGTCGTAGCCCCAGGTGCCTACCAGGGTGATCAGGCCACCGGCGAACACCGCCGAGGCCAGGATCGCCGGGATGGCCAGTGGCAGGACCTCGCGCAGCGACGTGCCCATGGCCGACAGCGCCAGGCCCACGACCGCCGAGACGATGGCCGTTAGCGCCACGCCGACATACAGCTCGGCGGTGGCGTTGTGCAGCAACACAGCGCCACGCGTCGGCTGGCCCTTGTCGGCGATGACGATCGCGAACACGACGCCCGCCAGCGCGGCCGCGGCCACGCCGAAGAAGACGATCTTGGCCGCCAGATATGCCGACGTCGAAAGCCCGACGGCTTGCTCGCGCCGGAAAACGCGCCGCTCGCCGGCCAGTTCGCGAATGGTCAGCGCGATACCCAGGATTACGGCGGCGATGTTGAGTGCGGCCAGGATCTCGACGGCTTCATGGGGGTTGCGGCTCGTCGGCCCGGGCCGGCCCAGGCCGGAGTCACCGGGAATCAGCAACGCCAAGCCCGCCAACGCGAGCGGCAGCGCCACCAAGAACACGGTGTAAAGCGGGTCCGCGACCAGCACCCGCACTTGGCGACGCGCGACCAGCCAGGCCTGGCGGGTCAGGGTCGGCGCTTGCTGCGGCGGCCACGGTGCGGCGACCTCGGGCGGTTCCGCCTGACCGGGTGCCTGTTGCCGTGCGGTGAACGCGCGGTGCGCCCCGTCGGGATCGGCGCTGATCCGCGCGAGAGCTTCGGACCAGTCCGCAGTGCCCAGCGCGGACTGGACCTGCGGCGGCGCTCCGGTGAAGGCCAGCGTCCCGGCGGCCGTGAGCACCAGGACCTGGTCGCAGATCGTGAGGTGGGTCGGTGTCGTGGTGGCCACCACGACGACACAGCCCAGATTGGCCTGACGTCGCAGCACGGCCATTACGTGATCTTCTTGCTCCTCATCGAGTCCGATGCCCGGCTCGTCGACCACCAGCAGGCTCGGCCGGGTGATCTGTTCGATCGCCACCGATGCGCACCGGCGTAGTTCCGGGGTGAGCTTGCCGATCCGCGTCGTGCGGTGCGGCGTCAGCTCCACCTCTTCGAGCACCTGATCGACCACCCGGTCGCGATGCTCGGGTGTCGTGTCGGGCGGCAGCCGCAACTCGGCGGTGTAGCGCAGGGCTCGTTCGACGGTCAGCCGCCGGTGCATGGTCTCGTTGCGTCCGACGATCCCGATGCGGGTGCGCATCGGGTCGAGTTCGGCGTACACGTCGTGGCTGTCGATGGTGAGCTGCCCGGTGCTGGGCGCCCGGGTGCCGGCCAGCATCCCCAGCAGCGCCGAATTGCATGCGGCCGACGGGCCGGTGACCGCGGTCAGCGTGCCCGGGCGCGCCGTGAACGACACGTCCGTGAGCAGATCGTGGCTGTCGGTGCGCAGTCCCAGCCGGTAGGCGTTGACGCCGACCGTGCGGGCACCGGTCGCCAGCGGCAGCCGATAGGTCGTGTTCGGCTCCTCGGCGCGGAAGTTGGTGGTGGCCTCGGCGGGACGGCTTGCCCGCAGCTTGCGGGTCGCGTCGGTCATCCGCTCGATCAGGCCACGGCCCTTGGGCTGTTCCTCCGGCGCGATGGGTTGCTCTCGTGGCGGAGGTGGGTGTGGTGGAGGCGGTGCGGCAGGTGGCGGCGCGGGCGGAGGCGGCGCGGTAAGGGGCGGTGGCGGCGCGGGCGGCCCGACCGTCGGCGGAGGCGGCGCGGGCGGAGGCGGCGGAGGAATCCGCTGCTCGACCGTGGGTTGTCGCGTCGGCCCGATCTGCATGCGCTGGGTTTCCCGCTGCGTCGGAATCTGCGGCGCGACGGGCGGGGGCTGCTGCCGCGGAGGCGGTATCGGCGGCTGCTGCGGCGGCGGTGCAACGGGCGGTGGCGGCATCGGCGGCGGTGCGACGGGCGGTGGCGGCGCGACGGGCGGTCGCGGCATGGGCGGCGGCTGAGGCGCGCGTTGCGGGGGACCGGGCGGTGGCCCCGGCGGGCTGGCGGGCGAGCCAAGCCGGAAAACCAGCCGTGGCCCGCGCTGGGGGTCCCCGAGCACGATCGCGAGGCCGTCGCGGATGTCGACCGTCGGCACCCGAGAGCCGTCGACGAAGATGCCGCCGCGGCTCCTATCGATGGCGACCCAGCGCGTCTCGGCAAAGCGCAGCAGCACGTCGGGCTGCGGAATCGGCGGTGGCGGGGCGGCAAAGCCCAGGCGGTCCAGCGGGATGTCACACCAATCCCCGTACGCCACGATCGCGTCGCGGCCCGGGGCAAACACGTACCGCATCGGGCCGACGAAGACGGTGAGCGGTGAGGCTGGGAAGGCGGAAGCCACTGACTAAGTGTCTACCCGCTGGCGGTCATCGCCCCACAAGGGGTGCACGCCGGTCACAGTGTGTTGCGGCGCGGCGTCGCCGCGGCATTGTCGAGCAGTCGGCGCAGCACCTGGACCGCCTCCGCGAGCACCTCGCGGTCGGCGGGCTCGAGCATCGCCAGCTGCGGTTCGATCGCGGCGGCGCGGTCGGCCCGGACCGCGTTCAGCGTGCGTCGTCCCTCGTCGGTGATGCGGATCCGGACCGCACGCGCATCGCCGGGGTCGACGGTTCGGCTAACCAGCCCGGCGTCCTCGAGTCGGCGCACCTGGGTGGTCATCGTGGGTTGCGAGCAGTGGTCGACGGCGGCAAGGTCGCCGATGCGGGCTTCTCCGTGAACCTCGACAGTCGCGAGCAGTCTGGCCTGCGCCGAAGGCAGCGGCATCTGGATACGTTGGGTAGCCAGTCGGTTCAGCCGCGCGACCACAGCGAGCAGGTCCGCGCCCAGCCCCTGCTGGAGCGCGACGTTTGCGGTGTCGACAACGTTGTCCATAGATCCATGCTTGCATAGCTTTGCTATGCGAGACCAACCGCTGTCGCCCTGATGCACAGAATCGTCACCGGCCAGCAAAGGGCCGCTAACTCGGGGCGGCCGGTGTGTCGGCCTGGCACAATCGAGAAAGTGACCTTGCGCCCTCTTCGGCACAGCACGAGCGGACCGCTGCAGCCGAACGAATTAGCTCAGGCCGCGGTGATGGGGGCGCTGTGTGCGGTGACCGCAATCATTGCCGCGGTCATTCCGTTCGCTCAGGGCTTCGGCGTGCTGGGCACGGTGCCGATGGGGTTGCTCGCCTACCGCTTCCGTCCTCGGGTGCTGATCGCCTCGGCCGTCGCCGCGACGGTGATCGCTTTCTTGATTTCCGGGATGGGCAGTTCGGCGATGGTTGTCGACGCCGCCTGGGTCGGTGGGATATGCGGCATCGTCAAGCGCAAAGGCCGCGGCGTACCCACGGTGATCGTCTCGTCCCTGGTTGCCGGATTCCTCTGGGGCGCCGCCTGGGTCGGCGTGTTCGCCGTGCTGACTCGGTTGCGGCAGTTGATCTTTGGCGTACTGACCGCGAACGTCAACGGCGTCGCCGCATTCTTGCGCTGGGTGCACCTGCCGAATGTCGCCGCGGCGCTGCAGCGTTACGTCGCGGAGGGGCTGCAGTACTGGCCGTGGTTGGTGCTGCCGTACTTGATGTTCGTCGTCGTGCTGGTGACGCTGGTCGGCTGGTCGGGGTTGTCGCGGCTGCTGGAACGGATGGGCGACATCCCCGATGTGCACAAATTGGATCCACCCGACATCGAACTGCCCGCGGATGCCGGGATCGGTCCGGTGCCGGTGCGGCTGGACCGGGTGCGGTTCCGTTACCCCAAGGCGGCTAAGGACGCACTGCGCGAAGTCAGCCTGGAGGTGCGAAGCGGCGAGCACGTCGCGATCACCGGCGCCAACGGCTCGGGCAAGACCACGCTGATGCTGATCCTGGCCGGCCGGCGGCCGACCTCGGGAACCGTGCACCGGCCCGGCGCGGTGGGTTTGGGCCGACAGGGCGGCACGGCGCTTGTCCTGCAACACCCGAAGAGTCAAGTGTTGGGCACCCGGGTCGCCGACGACGTGGTGTGGGGCTTACCCCCGGACGCCAAGGTCGACGTGAGCCGGCTCCTGCACGAGGTGGGCCTCGACGACCTTGCCGAAAGCGATACGTCCAGTCTGTCGGGCGGGCAGTTACAGCGTCTGGCGCTCGCCGGGGCACTCGCCCGGGAGCCCGCCTTGCTCATCGCCGACGAGGTCACCTCCATGATCGATCAGCAGGGTCGCGATGCCTTGCTGGACGTGATGTCGGGCCTCACCACACGGCACCGGACCGCCCTGGTGCACATCACCCACTTCGACGACGAGGCCGCGTCGGCAAACCGCACGATCAATCTCAGCGAGTCGTCGGACAACACCGTCACGATCGGATTCGACGAATCGTTGGTGTCAAGCGCCGTGCCGCCGCGGCGCCACGACGCGGGAGCGATCGAACTCGTCGGCGTCGGGCACGAATACGCCAGTGGCACACCGTGGGCCAAGACCGCGTTGCGCGACATCAACTTCGTCGCCGAGCAGGGTGATGGTGTGTTGATCCATGGCGACAACGGCTCGGGCAAGTCGACACTCGGGTGGATCATGGCCGGGCTGACGGTCCCCACCACGGGCACCTGCCTGATCGACGGCGAGCCCACCCATGAGCGTGTCGGCGTGGTGGCATTGGCATTTCAGTCGGCCCGGCTGCAATTGATGCGCAGCCACGTCAACCTGGAAGTGGCCTCGGCAGCGGGTTTTTCGCATGAAGACGAAGAGCGGGTCGCCGCGGCATTGGGTTTGGTCGGGTTGCAGCCCGCGTTGGCCGAGCGCCGCATCGACCAACTCAGCGGTGGCCAGATGCGCCGCGTGGTGCTGGCCGGAATGTTGGCGCGTTCGCCGCGAGCGCTCATTCTCGACGAGCCGCTGGCGGGATTGGACGTCGCCAGTCAGCGCGGGTTGCTGACACTGCTGGACCGCCTTCGCCGTGAGCAGGGTCTGACTCTGGTGGTGATCTCGCACGACAGCATCGGCCTGGAAGGAATTTGCCCGCGCACGTTGCATTTGCGCGACGGCGTGCTGGAAACGGTGCCCACCGCGACCGGGGGTGCGGCATGACCGACACCGCGTCCCCGCGCGCCGCCAAGGCCACCACCAAGAAACCCCGTCGTCCGGTGGTGCTGTTGGTACCGGTCCCCGGAGACACCGTCATCCACAGGTTGTGGGCCGGCACCAAACTTCTGGTCGTTGTCGGCACCGCGGTGCTGCTGACCTTCTATCCGGGTTGGGTGACCATCGGGCTACTCGGGGCCCTGACGATCGCGGCGGTGTGGCTGGCGCACATTCCGCGCGGCGCCATGCCATCGGTGCCGCGCTGGATGTGGTTCATGATCGCGCTGGGCTTCATCACCGCCGCGGTCGCCGGTGGTAGTCCGGTGGTATCGGCGGGCGGGCTTCATGTTGGCCTCGGCGGATCACTGCATTTCCTGCGGGTGACCGCATTGACGATCTTGTTGATAGCGCTCGGGGCGCTCGTGTCCTGGACGACCAATGTCGCCGAAATCGGCCCAGCACTGGCAACTTTGGGCCGCCCGTTCAAGGTATTCCGGATCCCGGTCGACGAATGGGCTGTGACGTTGGCGCTGGCGTTGCGCGCCTTTCCGATGCTGATCGAGGAGTTCCAGGTGCTCTACGCCGCCCGCCGGCTGCGTCCCAAAGAGTTGCCGGCGACCCGCAGGGCCCGGCGCAAGCAACAGGGCCGGGAGCTGATCGACCTGCTCGCGACGGCCATGGTCGTGACGTTGCGGCGTGCCGACGAGATGGGCGACGCGATCACCGCTCGCGGCGGGGCGGGTCAGCTGTCGGCGTCTCCGGCCCGACCGAAACCGGCGGACTGGGTGGCGCTGGCGCTGTTTGCCGCGGCGGGGTCCGCGTCGGTGGTGGTCGAGACAATGATGCACATCACTCCGATTTAAGACTTGTCGCGTAGCGTAAGCGCGTGGCCGACATCCAGCGCACTCGTACCATTGCTGCGCGCCCGCAAGAGGTCTGGGATGTCCTGGCGGACTTCGGCGCCATCGTTTCGTGGGCCGATAACGTCGACCACTCGTGCATCTTGGCTTCGGGAGCCGACGGAGCACCGGTCGGCACCACGAGACGAGTCCAGGTCAAACGCGACACACTGGTCGAGCGCATCACCGAGTTCGACCCGCCCCACGCGCTCGCCTACGACATCGAGGGTCTGCCCCGGCTGCTGCGCCGGGTGGTCAACCGCTGGACGCTGGCGGCGGGTTCGGGCGATTCGACCGTGGTGACGCTGACCACCACGGTTGAGATCGGGCCCTGGCCGCCGCAGCAGCTTGCCGAACGTGTCGTGTGTCAAGTCGCTGCGCGACAATCTGATTCGATGCTCGCCGGGCTTGCCAACCGATTGGAGAATGCGCGTGTCTGATCGCCCCGACATCGTCATCCTGATGACCGACGAGGAACGGGCGGTGCCGCCGTACGAGACGCCCGGTGTGCTGGCGTGGCGCGACCGAGTACTGACGGGCCGCAAGTGGTTCGACGACCACGGTGTCAGTTTCGGCCGCCACTACACGGGATCGCTCGCCTGCGTGCCGAGCCGCCCGACCATTTTCACCGGGCAGTACCCGGACCTGCACGGCGTCACCCAGACCGACGGTATCGGGAAGACGGCAGACGATTCCCGGATGCGCTGGCTTCGTCCCGGCGAGGTGCCCACCCTGGGCAACTGGTTTCGCGCGGCCGGATACGACACGCACTATGACGGCAAGTGGCACATCTCGCACGCGGATCTCGAAGACCCGGACACCGGCCGTTCGCTGGCGACCAACGACGACGACGGCGTCGTCGACCCGGCCGCGGTGCAACGCTATCTGGACGCGGATCCGCTTGGGCCGTATGGCTTTTCCGGGTGGGTCGGCCCGGAGCCGCACGGGGCGCTGCTGGCCAATGCCGGGATTCGCCGCGACCAGCTGATCGCCGATCGCGTCGTCGCGTGGCTCACCGACCGCTACGCGCGCCGTCGCGCCGGCGACCCGTCCGCGCTGCGCCCGTTTCTGCTGGTCGCCAGTTTCGTCAACCCCCACGACATCGTGCTGTTCCCGCTGTGGTCGCAGCGCGGTCCGGTCAAGCCGTCGCCGCTGGACCCGCCACCCGTCGCCCCGGCGCCCACCGCCGACGAGGACCTGTCGACCAAGCCCGCCGCGCAAATCGCCTTCCGCGAGGCGTATTACTCCGGCTACGGCCCGGCACCCGCGATCGACCGGACCTACGAGCGCGGCGCGCAGCGCTACCGCGATCTGTACTACCGCCTGCATGCCGAGGTGGACGGGCCGATCGACCGCGTCAGACGGGCCGTCGCCGAAGGTGGTTCGGAGGACGCCGTTTTGGTGCGCACCGCCGATCACGGCGACCTGCTGGGCGCCCACGGCGGGCTGCATCAGAAATGGTTCAACCTCTACGACGAGGCCACCCGTGTTCCGTTCGTGATAGCCCGCATCGGTGCGCGCACGACGCAGCCCCGGGTGGTCACGGCGCCGACATCGCATGTCGACCTGGTCCCGACGCTGCTGGGTGCCGCGGGGGTCGATGTCGCGGAAGTGGCTGTCACACTGGCGGAGTCGTTCTCGGAGGTACACGAACTGCCGGGCCGTGATCTGATGCCGGTCGTCGACGGCGCACCCGCCGACGACACCCGGGCCGTCTACCTGATGACCCGCGACAACATGCTCGAAGGGGATAGCGGCGCGTCGGGTCTGGCGCGGCGCCTGAAGCAGACGGTGAATCCGCCCGCGCCGCTGCGGATTCGGGTTCCCGCGCACACCGCCTCCAATTTCGAGGGTCTGGTATTGCGGGTTGACGAGGCCGGCGGCGACGGACATCTGTGGAAGCTGGTTCGCACCTTCGACGACCCGGGCACCTGGACCGAGCCGGGCGTTCGTCATCTGGCGGCCAATGGCCTTGGGGGAGAGGCGTATCGGACGTCTCCGCTCGACGATCAGTGGGAGCTCTACGACCTGACCGCCGACCCGATCGAAGCAAACAACCGGTGGACCGATCCCAATCTGCACGACCTGCGGCAGCACCTTCGGATGCAGCTCAAAGGGGCCCGGGCGAGTTCGGTGCCGGAACGAAACCAGCCCTGGCCTTACGCAACTCGCCAGCCAGCGGCCCGGCCGGCGCGCTGGTTCGGCGCTCGAGCGTAACCACACGCTGAAAATTCAACCAAAATCCCGGCCTGGCGTTACGCTCGCGAAGCCCGGCGCGCGCGCTAGGTCCGCATCCGGTCGATCAGGTTTGACAGCACCACGATGCTCTCGCTGCGCTCGATGTCGGCACTCTCCCGGATGCGTTCGAGTGCGGACTCCAGGTGGCGCATATCGCGGGCCAACACGTGCAGGATCGCATCGGACGTCCCAGTCACCGTCGCGGCGCTGACCACCTCGGGCATCTCCACCCAGGCCGCGCGCAACTGATCGGGCGCGATCGTGCCGTGGCAGTACACCTGCACATAGGCCTCGGTGTTCCAGCCGAGCGCATTGCGGTCGACGATCGTGGTGAAGCCCCTGATCACGCCGTTGTCGAGCATGCGGTCGATGCGCCGTTTCACCGCCGGCGCGGACAGATTCACCTTCTCGCCGATCTCGGCGAAGGTCGCCCGCGCATGCTCGGTGAGTTCGGCGAGGATGCGCTCGTCGGTGTCATCCAGGCGGTCCATTGTCCCCATTTCAAGCTTGCGCAATAAATCGCTGTCGACAGCACTGTAGCGCAATAAATCGTCCATAGACACGCAAGAATCGTCGTTTGATTGTGTATAGGCGTCCAAATACCCTTGATCTATGACGGATTCCTATGTCGCCGACCCGGCTCCGCGCGCCCGGCCCGAGGCATGGCAAGACGCCGCCCCCAGGCGGTCCAGAACAGCTCGGACTCGTCGATATGCGATGACGCCGCCGACCTACTTCGCGGTCGAGTACGCGATCAACCCGTGGATGGACACCAGTGCGCCCGTGGACGTCGACGTCGCACACGCGCAGTGGGAAGGCCTCCGGCAGACCTACCTCGGGCTCGGCCATCGCGTGGACATCGTCGAGCCGGTCCCGGGTCTGCCGGATATGGTCTACGCCGCCAATGGCGGGTTCGTCGCCGGTGAGGTCGCCATCGTCGCCCGATTCCGCTACCAGGAGCGGGCCGGCGAGGCGGTGGCGTACGGCGAGTGGATGTCGTCGATGGGTTACCAGCCCGTCACGACCCGCCACGCCAACGAAGGGCAGGGCGACCTGCTGCTGGTCGGCGAAATGGTGTTGGCGGGCTACGGCTTTCGCACCGATCGGCGCGCACATGCCGAGATTTCGGCGGCGTTGCGCATGCCGGTGGTCTCCCTCGAGCTGGTGGACCCGCGGTTCTATCACCTCGACACCGCGCTGGCCGTGCTTGACGACCACACGATCGCCTATTACCCTCCCGCGTTCAGCGTGGCGGCTCAGGATCAACTGCACGCGCTGTTTCCCGACGCTATCGTGGTGGGAAGCGCGGACGCCTACGTGCTTGGCCTCAACGTCGTATCCGACGGCCTGCATGTCGTGTATCCTTGCGCCGCAACGGTTTTCGGAGCCCAGTTGCGGGAAGCGGGCTTCGAGGGCGTCGGCGTCGATCTCTCCGAGCTGCTCAAGGGGGGCGGTTCAGTCAAGTGCTGCACATTGGAGGTGTTTGAATGACGATTCTGGACCACCCGACTTCGTTGGCCGGCGACGAAACCGAGAACGCGATCGGACTCGTCGAAAAGTATGCAGCACACAATTATTCGCCGTTGCCCGTGGTGGCGGCAAGCGCCGACGGTGCCTGGATCACCGACGTCGAGGGCCGGCGCTACCTGGATTGCCTGGCCGCGTATTCGGCGGTCAACTTCGGGCACCGCAACCCGGAGATCACCGCGACAGCGCACGCCCAGCTCGACACCGTCACGCTGGTCAGTCGCGCATTCCACGCCGCGAACCTGGGCCCGTTTTGCGCCGGGCTTGCCGAGCTGTGCGGCAAAGACATGGTGCTGCCGATGAACTCGGGCGCCGAAGCCGTCGAGAGCGGCCTCAAGGTCGCCCGCAAGTGGGGCGCTGACGTCAAGGGCGTGTCCGAGGGCCGCGCCAACATCGTCGTAGCCGAGAACAATTTCCACGGCCGCACGATCAGCATCGTCAGCTTCTCCTCGGACCCGACGGCGCGGGAAGGCTTCGGTCCGTTCACCCCCGGCTTCCGTGCGGTGCCCTTCGGTGACGTCGCGGCATTGGCCGACGCGATCGACGAGAACACCGTCGCGGTGCTGCTCGAACCGATCCAGGGCGAGGCTGGCATTATCGTGCCACCCGACGACTACCTACCGGCCGTTCGTGCGCTGTGCACCGAACACAACGTGCTGATGATCGCCGACGAAATCCAATCGGGCCTGGCGCGCACCGGTTACACGTTCGCCTGCGACCGCTGGGGTGTCGTGCCCGACGTCTATCTGCTCGGCAAGGCGCTCGGCGGCGGCGTCGTTCCGCTGTCGGCGGTGGTCGCAAACCGCGATGTCCTCGGCGTGCTGCATCCGGGTGAGCACGGCTCGACGTTCGGGGGCAACCCGCTGGCCGCCGCGATCGGCACCACGGTGGTCGCGATGCTGGCGCGGGGCGAATTCCAGGCCCGCTCGGCCGAATTGGGAGCCCATCTGCACGGACGGTTGCGGCACCTGATCGGTGACGGTGTGATCGCGGTGCGTGGCTTCGGCTTGTGGGCCGGCGTCGACATCGAACCCACCCTGGCCACCGGCAAGGAGATCAGCCTGCGGCTGGCCGAGCACGGTGTGCTGGTCAAAGACACGCACGGTTCGACGCTGCGGTTCGCGCCACCGCTGGTGATTACCGAGCAAGAAATCGATTGGGCCATCGACCAGTTTGCAGCCGTCTTACGGGCATAATCAGCTGATCCAGCACGAGGGGGCGCCATTTGCCAGCCAGCTCGATCAGCCTGACAGCACAGATGCTGCGGCGCCGCCCGGTATCCGGCGCGCCCGTCGCAGCCGGGGCCGCGGAGCATCTCAAACGCGGCATCACCGCGTTCCAGCTGACCATGTTCGGGGTCGGTTCGACGATCGGCACCGGCATTTTCTTCGTGCTGTCGCAGGCGGTGCCAGAAGCCGGCCCCGGGGTGATCGTCTCGTTCATCATCGCCGGCGTCGCGGCCGGGCTGGCCGCTATCTGCTACGCCGAATTGGCCTCGGCCGTCCCGGTTTCCGGGTCTTCGTATTCGTATGCGTACGCGACGCTGGGTGAGGTGGTCGCGATGGCGGTCGCGGCCTGCCTGCTGCTGGAGTACGGCGTAGCGACCGCGGCGGTGTCGGTGGGCTGGAGCGGCTACGTCAACAAGCTGCTGCACAATTTGTTCGGATTCGAGCTCCCGCATGCGTTGTCGGAGGCGCCGTGGGATTCCGACCCCGGCTACGTTAATCTGCCGGCGGTCATCCTGATCGCCATGTGCGCGCTGTTGCTGATCCGCGGCGCCAGCGAATCGGCGCGGGTGAACGCGATCATGGTGATGATCAAGCTCGGCGTGCTGGGCATGTTCGTGATCATCGCGTTCACCGCATTCGACGCCAACCAGCTCAAGGATTTTGCCCCGTTGGGCGTGGCCGGAATCGGCTCGGCGGCGGGCACGATCTTCTTCTCGTTCATTGGCCTGGACGCCGTGTCCACCGCGGGCGAAGAGGTGAAGGACCCGCAGAAGACCATGCCGCGCGCCCTGATCGCGGCGCTGACCACGGTCACCACCGTCTACGTGCTCGTCGCGCTCGCCGCACTGGGCACCCAGCCGTGGCAGGATTTCGCCGGGCAGGAGGATGCCGGGCTGGCGACCATCCTCGACAACGTCACACATCAACGCTGGGCCAGCACGATTCTGTGCGCGGGCGCGGTCATCTCGATTTTCACCGTCACCCTGATCACGATGTACGGCCAAACCCGCATCTTGTACGCGATGGCCCGCGACGGGCTGCTGCCGTCGCGATTCGCATTGATCAACAGGCGCACGTTGACTCCGGTGTCGAACACGGTGATCGTCGCCGTCGCCACCGGGACATTGGGTGGCCTCGTCCCGCTGGACAAGCTGGCGGACATGGTGTCGATCGGCACGCTGACCGCGTTCATAGTCGTCGGGGTCGGCGTGATCATTCTGCGGGTGCGCGAGCCGGACCTGCCCCGCGCGTTCAAAGTGCCCTTTTACCCTGTCACGCCGGTGCTTTCGGTGCTGGCCTGCGGCTACATCCTGTCCAGCCTGCACTGGTACACCTGGATCGCGTTCAGCGGCTGGATCTTCGTGGCGTTGATCTTCTACTTCGGGTGGGGCCGCCACCACAGCGCGCTCAACGAAACCGACTAGCGGTGCGCGGCGGCATTGGCCGCTGCCTGTGCCTGCCGCAGCGTGGTTGCGACGTTGCCGCGGCCGAGGAACATCTCGTCGAAATAGCTTTGCAGCGCGGCGTCTCCGGCCGCGAAGCCCGGACCACCCGGCGCCGGGATGCGCGGGCCCTGCAGGACGGAGAAGAAGGGCTGGACGTCGACGCCGCGCGCCGCCCAGTACTTGAAGTACACCTGCTGGGCCGAGCGCACCGCGGGGATCGCCGCACCCTGATTGCCCAGATAGGCATTGCCTTCGCTGCTGCCCATCCAGGCCAGCACCTGACGCACCGCGTCGGGATGCTTGGTAGCCGAATTACCAGCCGCGGCAATGCCATTGGTGACGCTGATCCGGCCCGCGGGTCCGATCGGCAGCATCGCGATGCCCCAGCGGAATTGGGTGTCACGCGCGATCGCCGCCAGGTTATAGGTGCCGGACTGGAACAGCGCCATCCTGCCGGCGAGGAATTGGTTGCGGGAGAAGTCGCCGTTGGTGTTGGTGTCCGAGGCCGGTGGCGCGACGTGGTCGTTGTTGATCAGGCCGACCACGTAACGGAAGGCCGCGACGGCTTGAGGATTGTCGAACGCGAACTCGTCACCGCGCTGGAACACCCCGCCCGCCGAGCCGATGTAGTTGAGGTAGATCGCCTGGGCGTCATTGGCCGCGTTGTAGCCCCACTGCCGGATCCGGCCGGGGTCGAAACCCGGTGTACCCGCAGCCTTTCCGCCGGCGTCGACGGTGAGGCGGGCCGCGGTCGGGCGCAGGGTGTCGTCGCCGTCGGGATCCCACCGCAGGCTGTTCAGCTGGCCGGGATCGATGCCGGCGGCGGCAAGCAGGTCCGCGTTGTAGTACACCGCGATACCACCGTCGGTCAGCTGCGGCACGCCCCACAGCGAGCCGTTGCGGGTGAACTGGTCGACCACCGCCGGTTCCCAATCCGAAATCGCGTCCGGGCTAAAGGTTTTGCTGATGTTCAGTAACCGGCCGTTGTCGGCGTAGCCGGCGAAGTAGGCATTGGACAGCCAGAAGATGTCGTCGGCGCTGCCGCCCGCGACGTCGGTGCGCAGCGTGTTGAAGTACGTCGCGTAGGCCACCAGGTCGACGCGCACCTCGATATCGGGATGCGTGCGGTTGAACTCCGCGAACGACTGCCGGTAGGCGTCGGCGATCGGCGTGCCCCAGACCCGCACGCGCACCACGATCTTGTTGCCGTGGGGATCGCCGGAGTAGTTCAGCAGCATGGCGATGGCGGCCAACAGCACCGCGACCAGTCCCAGCGCACCGGCGGCCAGTGTGGAGGAGCGCGGCCTTTTCACTTGACACCCGAGAGGACGATCGAGGAGACGATGTGTCGCTGGGAAGCGATGAACAGCAGGGCCAGCGGGACGATCGCGATCGTGGTCGCCGCCATCACCAGCGTCCACTGCGCGTTGAAGCGGGACTGCAGTTCGGCGGTCGCCACGGTGAGCACCCGCCACTTGTGGCCGCTGGTGATCACCAACGGCCACATGAAGTTGTTCCATTGCGAGACCACGGTGATCAGCGTCAGCGTCGCCAGCACCGACCGACTGGACGGAACGACGACGTGGGTGATGACGTCGAGGGTGTTGGCACCGTCCAGGCGTGCGGCGTTGACCAAGTCGTTGGGGATCAGGCGAAAGTGCTCGCGCAGCAAGAAGATCGCGTACGGGGAGCCGAACATGAACGGCAGCACCAACGCCCAGAACGTGTTGCGCAGACCCGCCTCGGCCATCATCAGATACATCGGCACTACGGTGACCGTCCCGGGCACCATCAACGTCGCGAGGTACACCCAGAACAACACGTCGCGCCCGGGGAACTCCAGCCGAGCGAACGCGTAGCCGGCCAGCACCGAGAACGTCATCTGGCCGACCAGGATCACTGCCGTCATCAACGCCGTCACCGCCGCGGCGCGCCCGAATCCGGCACCGGCCAGGTCGCCGTAGTTGGCCAGCGTGGGTGGGTGCGGCAGCTGCAGCGGTGTGCCCGTCGCGAACTGGTGCGCCGAGGTGAACGAGGTCAGTAGGCCAAGTGCGAACGGCAGCAACGTGATCAGCGCACCGACGAGCATGCCGGCGTAGATCAGCGCGTTAACGACGCGGCTAGACGAGGTCATAGGTGATCCGCCGCCGGAAATACAGATGCTGAACGACCGTGACGCCGATCAGGATCACAAACAGCACCACCGCCATCACCGAAGCCCGGCCAATGGCCGCCGAACCGAACGCTTCGGCGTAGATGCGGTGGGCCACCAGGTCGGTGCTGCCGCCCGGCCCGCCGTCGGTCAACGCGTACACGGTGTCGAAAACCTGTGCGGTGCTGACGATCCCGGTCACCAGCACGAAGAACATCGTCGGGCGCAGCATCGGCAGGGTGATGCGCCAGAACCGTTGCCACGCGTTGGCGCCGTCGGTGCGCGCGGCGGCGTGGATGTCGTTGGGAATGGCCAGCAGGCCCGCCAAAAAGGACAGCGAGTTGTAGCCCACGTTCATCCAGACGACGACCGCCGACACCAGGGGCAGTGCGAAGGTGGGATCGGAGAGCCACTCGATGCTGTGCCCGAGCATGGTCGCGATCGCGCCGTCGGTGGGCGCCAGGATCCAGCGCCACAGCACCGCGATCGCCAGCGGTGCGCAGATCCACGGCAGCACGAACACCGTCCGGAAGAAGCCGGTCCCCGGCAGCAGCCGGGCCAGCATCGAGGCGACAACCAAGCCCAGCACGGTCTGGGTGGGGACCACGATCGCCACGAAGATCGCGGTGACGAACAGCGAGTGCCCGAAGTCGGAGTCGGTCAGCACCGAGCGCCAGTTGGCCAGGCCGACGAAGCGCAGCGGACCCAGCAAGTCCCACCGGTACAGGCTGAGCCAGATCACCACCAGGATGGGCAGCAGCAGAAAGGTGACGACCCCGAACAGGCTCGGGGCCAGCAACCCATAGGCCAGCACGCTGGATCGCGGCTGACTCCGGCTGGCCATGCAGCTAATTAAAGCGGGCGCTGCCGGGGTTTGGAGTGCACAGTCGTTACGGTGGGAGCCGTGACACCGAATCGGGGGATCGATGCCGACTTCCTCGGCCTGCCGCGACACGAGCTCGCCGAGGCTGCGTTGTCGGCGGCCACGACGGCCGGGGCCAGCTACGCGGACCTGCGAATTCATCGCATCAACACCGAGATCATCCAGCTGCGCGACGGTGAACTCGAGACCGCGGTCGTCAGCCGTGAGGTGGGGTTGGCGGTACGGGTGATCGTCGACGGCACCTGGGGGTTCGCCTCGCACGCCGAGCTGGCGCCCTCGGTCGCGGCTGAGACGGCGCGGCGCGCGGTGCACGTGGCCACCACGCTGGCGGCGCTGAACACCGAGCGCGTCGAGCTGGCGGCCGAGCCGGTCTACGCCGACGCCACCTGGGTGTCGAACTACCGGATCGACCCGTTCGACATCCCCGCGGCCGACAAGATCGGTGTGCTCGAGGAGTACTCCGGGCGGCTGTTGAGCGCCGACGGTATCGACCACGTCTCGGCGGGACTGACCGCGGTCAAGGAGCAGACGTTCTACGCCGACACCTTCGGATCGGCGATCACCCAGCAGCGGGTGCGGGTGATGCCGTCGCTGGAGGCGGTGACGGTCGATCCCGCGGCGGGCAGCTTCGACTCGATGCGCACACTGGCCCCGCCGATGGGACGCGGCTGGGAGGTGCTTGTCGGCGACGAGGTGTGGAACTGGACCGACGAGCTCGCGCAGCTGCCGGCGCTGCTGGCCGAGAAGGTCAAGTCGCCCAGCGTGACCGCGGGGCCCACCGACCTGGTGATCGATCCGACCAACCTGTGGCTGACCATTCACGAATCCATCGGCCACGCAACCGAATACGATCGCGCCATCGGCTACGAAGCCGCATACGCGGGAACGTCGTTCGCGACTCCGGACAAACTCGGCACCATGCGCTACGGCTCGCCGGTGATGAACGTGACCGCCGACCGCACCGTCGAATTCGGTTTGGCCACTATCGGTTACGACGACGAGGGGGTGGCCGCCCAAAGCTGGGACCTGGTGCGCGACGGCATGTTCGTCGGCTACCAGCTCGACCGGGTGTTCGCGCCGCGGCTGGGGCAGTCGCGCTCCAACGGCTGCTCGTATGCCGACTCGCCGCATCACGTGCCCATCCAGCGGATGGCCAACGTGTCGCTGCGGCCCGGCCCCGACGACCTTTCCACCGACGATCTGATCGGCCGGGTTCAGGACGGCATCTACATCGTCGGCGACAAATCGTGGTCAATCGATATGCAGCGCTACAACTTTCAGTTCACCGGACAGCGGTTCTTCCGAATCCGCGACGGCCGGCTGGACGGCCAGCTGCGCGACGTGGCCTATCAGGCCACCACGACGGATTTCTGGAATTCGATGGAAGCCGTGGGCGGGCAGTCGACGTGGCGGCTCGGCGGCGCGTTCAACTGCGGCAAGGCGCAGCCGGGGCAGGTCGCCGCGGTCAGCCATGGTTGCCCGTCGGCGTTGTTCCGGGGTGTCAACGTGCTCAACACCCGGACCGAGGGCGGCCGATGATCACACCGCAACACGTCGTCAACATCGTCTTGGACGAGGCGGCCAAACTGGGCCGCGCCGACGAGACGATGGTGCTGGTCACCGAGAAGGTCGAAGCGACGCTGCGGTGGGCCGGCAATTCGATGACCACCAATGGGCTTTCGCACAGCCGAACGGTCACGGTCATTTCGATTGTGCGCAAGGGCGATAGCGCGTCTTTGGGCACGATGACGTCCGCCGAGGTTGACCCGCGGGTGATCCCGAGTCTGGTGGCGGCGTCCCAGGACGCGGCCGCCGCGGCGCCGGAAGCCGGCGATGCCGCGCCGCTGCTGGCCGATACCGGGGTGCCCGTCGATTGGGATGCGCCGGTGCCCGGCACCGGGGCCGAGGTGTTCGCCGATGTGGCCGCTTCGCTGAGCCGCGGGTTCGCCGGCACCGACCGGCTGTACGGCTTTGCACACCATAGTGTTTCGACGACGTTCCTGGCGTCCTCGACGGGGCTGCGGCGGCGTTACACCCAGCCGACCGGCGCGGTGGAGATCAACGGCAAGCGCGGCGACGCGAGCGCCTGGGCCGGTGTCGGGACGCACGATTTCGTTGGTGTGCAGACGGATTCGCTGCTCGAGGACCTGGCGCTGCGGCTGGGCTGGGCCGAGCGCACCGTGGCGTTGCCGGCCGGGCGGTACGAGACGCTCATGCCGCCGTCGACGGTGTCGGACATGATGATCTACCTGGGCTGGTCGATGGCCGGCCGCGGCGCGCAGGAGGGGCGGACCGCGTTCTCCGCGCCGGGCGGCGGCACCCGGGTGGGGGAGCGGCTCACCGATCTGCCGCTGACGCTGTTCTCCGATCCGATGGCGCCCGGGCTGGCATGCACGCCGTTCGTGATGGCGAGCAGTTCCTCGGAGACGGTGTCGGTGTTCGACAACGGCATGGAGATCAGCCAGGTCGACTGGATCCGCGACGGGGTGATCAACGCACTGGCCTACCCGCGCGCCTCCGCCGCGAAGTTCGACGCGCCGGTGGCCGTCGCGGCGGACAACCTGGTGATGACTGGAGGGGACAAGGACCTTGCCGACATGATCGCGGGCACCGAGCGCGGTCTGCTGCTGACCACGCTGTGGTACATCCGCGAGGTCGATCCCACCACGCTGTTGCTCACCGGGCTGACCCGTGACGGGGTGTACCTGATCGAGGATGGCGAGGTCACCGCGGCGGTCAACAACTTCCGCTTCAACGAGAGCCCGCTGGACCTGCTGCGGCGCGCGACCGAGGCCGGCGTCAGCGAGAAGACGCTGCCGCGCGAGTGGGGCGACTGGGCGACCCGGGCGGCGATGCCGACGCTGCGGATCCCGGATTTCCATATGTCCTCGGTGAGCCAGGCGCAGTAGTCGTAACGTATCGGGCATGGTGGTTCCCGCTACGGTTCGAAACGGACAGCTGACGCGGTTGGTTTCGCTGGCGTCGCCCGATGGCCGTCTGGTGGGCCTGGTGCGGCGGGTGTGTGCGCAGACGATGTCGTTGCCGCCGCTGCCGGTCGAGGTCTCGGTTTCCGAGCCGGTGTCCGACGTTGAGGCCGTCGTCGCCGAGTTCGCCGAGCAGTTCAGCGCCGACGTGTCCGCGATCACCGTCGAGCAGCGGACGCGGTTATTCAAGGCGTTGGGGGACAACACCTTTGGTGTCGTGGTGGCGATGTACATCGCCGACCTGGTGCCGCGGGTGCGGGCCGGATTCGAAGCGCTGGGTGTCGGTTCGAGCTTTTTGGATTGGACAAGCGGGCCGATCGAGTGGGATCACGCCACGGACCCGTCCGCGGAGGTGTTCAACGAGTTCCTGCCCTCGGTGGGACGGATGCGTTCGCTGGACCCGGTGACGTCCGAGCTGGTGCGGCTGCGCGGGGCGGGCGCGCACAACTGCCGGCTGTGCAAGTCGGTGCGGGAGAGCCGGGCGCTGGATGCCGGGGGCTCGGAGACGCTGTACGACGACATCGGGCGGTTCGAGCAGTCGGAGTTGATCGACGATCGCGCAAAAGCCGCGCTGCGGTATGCCGATGCGTTAATTTGGACGCCGGCGCACCTCGACGCCGACGTTGTCGCCGAGGTGCGCGCTCGGTTTTCCGCGGCCGAGGCAGTCGAGATCACCCTCGATGTGATGCGTAATGCCAGCAACAAAATCGCCGTTTCGCTGGGTGGCGATGCTCCGAGGGTCTCGGAAGGCACCGAGACCTACCTGCTCGATGTCGACGGGCAGACGGTCTTCAGCTGAATGTTTCGAACGCATGTGCGATGGATATTCCGTCGTCCATGACAAACAACACGCAAGCCGCGCCGCAGGAGACTCCCGAAAAAGACACGTCGGAATGGGTGACCGGCGACGAGCCGATGACCGGGCCGCAGCGCAGTTACCTGCACACGCTGGCTCAGGAGGCCGGCCGGGATGTTCCCGACGACCTAACGAAAGCAAAAGCCTCGGAGCTCATCGATGAGCTGCAGCAAGCGACGGGACGAGGCGCAGACTAAGCACCACGGCTTCGCCGGGAGTGCGAGCTGGGGCTAAGGTCGAACCCGTTGAATACCAGGGGCGGTAGCTCAGTTGGTTAGAGCCGCGGACTCATAATCCGTTGGTCGCGGGTTCGAGCCCCGCCCGCCCTACCGTATAAGGACTGGTAGAGGCTATTCTGCGGTGCCAGATCGGTCCGATCGGGCTCCCGTCGCGGCGTCGTCGCGGCGCGCGGCGAAATCCCGGCGGTGACGTTGGCGCGCTAGCTAACTCATAGCGTTCCGATGCGAGGCGTGGTGCGACACGGACGACGCGCGCAGCGGATCGCGATGACGGCGCTCGACGCGATGCCCGAAATGTTGTGTGCTGTCGTGGGTTTAAGCGGGCTGGAAGAATGTGGCGTCGATCCCGGCCGCATCCTCTGGCCAATGCTTCTCAATTTCGTGCCGCGCCAGCATGACGCCGACCGGCGACAGCTCCAGGTCCAGTGCATTCGTCGATGCAAGTTTGCCGAAGAACGTAGCTAGTTGTGGATAGTCTTTGGCAATCGTTTCTCGAAAAACTGTCAGCCGACATGGAGCGTCCTTGGGCAAAATGCAGAATTTCAAATTCTGTAGAATCCAAAGTGCTGTGCAATAAGAAAGGTCGGCAGATGGTTCGATCTGCCATTTCTTGATTGAGTCGAAAGCGCGGTGATCCGTCACCGGATGTCCGGGGATCGGACACTCTAGCGACGAACGGTGGTTCAGCGCCCATTTTAGCTAACTGCGGTGGAAGTTCGCTTAATTTGAACGGTGGATACATAACGTTTGCATAAACATAGTGGAGGTATTGATAGATCGACAGGGAGTGCCCGATTTTGAAGCTGCCTGCTTCCGTAGTTCCGATGTAACTGTAGTCAAACTGCCTTGTGGTGATGACGTCGAAGAAAGGAGCGAATTTCGTCAACCAATGGTCGAGGAGCTCTTCGAGTGAATTGGGCTCTACTCGGGATTTCGTGATCAATAAGTTGACGGCCAGGCAGGCCATCTGCAACTGCGTCAACAGTGGCGCGCAGTCGATTGCACGACGAAGGACGATTTCTTTAGTAGTCCGAATTGGTTCCGCCGCGGTGTCGGCGAGTAGGCCCGCGAGAAGTTTTCCGAGCTCTCTGTCGCCAATTTCGGCATAGCTTCGATGGGCTCGTGCGAGCGGCGCCAGAAATCTCGGATCTGCGAATCGCGAAAATAAATCTGGATCCTTTACATTTATGCGCTCCAACACCGTCTCAGTGAACTCGACCAGACGGCGGTTCATTATTTCCTCGGCGGTTGCCCTCGCGTCGGGCATACCGATCGAATGGATCTCCGGTAATAAGGCCGATTTGCCTGTGTTGATCGACGTCTGACGCGCCTGGTCCTCCGACACATGGATATTGATTGTCCCGGAGTCGGTGTGGGCTTGAATCGCATGCTGGCCCTTGCTATATAACTGCGGTGACCTTTCTCCGGCGACGTTCGTTGGAGAACCCTTACCAGATCGCATGTCAACTATTCGTCGTGCGGAACCGTCGTCGGTCTGGCCCCATGGGATCATAATTATCGACGCGATGCAGAGCAGGCCGAAAACGATGCAGGACACCCAGCGAGCAAGGTGATTTTCGACCTGTGCGTACGCCAAGAAACCCAGCACCAACGTGGTGATTGTCGTTCCGCCCCACAAGAGCCGCTGTCTGAGCATCCCGCCTCCTTTGCTGGCCTGCCCGCGCCGCCTGCCCCTGCGAAACCAGCCGAATACCGAGGAACGTGATCAGTTTATTTGGGCGGCAGGCGAATTAGGGTGGTCTTTATCCCGTCGAAGGGCTCGAAGAAAGGTGAGGTGTCGATCACCCATGCCGGTCAGCGCGAGGTACTTTCGATGGTCGTTGACCGGTCGCTTCTTTTGACCCTTGTCGATTAGTCCGAGAGCGCGGAACTGAAGAACGATCGAATCCCAGTCGTCGTCATAGATGCTCAGTTGGCGCTCGACAAGGTTTTCGTACACCTTGTCCTGTTCCGGGGTCGCCCATTGGTAGATCGTGAGTTCCGTTCGCCTACGGACGTCGTCTTCAGTTGCTTCGTCGATCATCAAGGCGGCAATGTCGCCGAACAGGTCATCCCAAGTCATCGCCACTTCGACCCGCTTTTGATACTTAGTCCATTGTTCTTTGGTACCTGCCTTGGTCTTGTCGCGCCCGACCACAGTCAACGGGATAACGATCTTATCGTTGCCCTGAGCCAGTTCCGACGTATCTGCGACCAAGGCGCGCTGAGCGTCTGCGCGCTCTGATTCCGCCTGTGCGAGTTTTTGTCTCAGATCGAGCATTTCGCGCTCGGTCTCGACAGTCATAGCCTTGTCGCCACGAACCCAGCCTGTGCGCGGGCTGTTTTTGATCTCGCGGTTCAGACTGGTTATAACTTGCCCACCCAGTTGATCAGGGTTGGTGAAATGTTTGACCATCCGCGTCTGGACTTTCGCGCGGAACTCCGCTAACTTTCTGCGCGCTCGCTGAGTCGACTCTGTTTTGCCGGACTCGATCTTGTCGGGCTCACCGTGAACCAAGCCAAGGATCGGAGTACCGGTCTCAACCGCATAGTCATACTCCATTTCGGTGTAGCTGATCCCTTCAGCGCTGACCGAACCGTAGCGACCTCCGACAACAACGACGTAATAGTCGCTCTGATCAATGACCTGTTTGATGAGCGTCCATTGGTCGTCGTTTGCAGCTGGGAACAACTCCATGCCGGCCGGGAAGTGTTCGAGGTTCAAGATCGCTTGGATTACAGCGGCGCGCTCTTCGGTGAGGTCCTTGTAGGTGGAGCTCACGAAGATCTGATACCGCTTCTCGTCCACGTGGCAATCGTCGCATCGCACGGCATGTCTTCACGCTGAGACGCGCCGTACCTAGATTGCAACCGCGTGGCTGTACCGGCGTTTTACCGGCGACCGAGGGCGATTTGTAGCCGTACCGGAGGCGTACCGCGCCCGTATTGGCAGGGCAGACTTTTGCTGTCTAGCAGCTCGTATAGCATCGACCAGCTAACTATCTGTGCTGGTCAGCGAGTCGCTGAAAAGGGACTCATAATCCGTTGGTCGCGGCTTCGAGCCCCGCCCGCCCCACTTCAGGCCATGTGATACCTCGGTTGATGCTCAACATCCCGGTTTCGGGTGATGGCTGACAGTGTTTCGGCTGATGGTTGACAGCTACTTCGGTTGATCCTTGACACTCCCGAGATGAGGGAGTTGCTGCACGTGGCCGGGCTGCGGTCTGCGGCCGTGTTGGCGGTGATCGGTGGTGGGTCGTCGATTTCGCAGGTCGCCGAGAAAGTGGGAGTGTCGCACGTTGCACCGGTCGCATCGGCCGGCGAGTTGTCCGCACCAGATGCCAGCGGTGGCAAACCTGTTAGCCTGCTCGGTGCACTGTCCCGGGAGGACGATTGAGCGCCGACACCACAGTACGTACCGCCGTGGTCTTCGTGCATGGTCTGCGCGAGCGCCGGCCAATGGACACCTTCGACGACTTCGCCAAGACGGTATTACGCCCCTGCGATAAAGGTTGGGAGTACTACTCCCATCCCATCGAGATCACGGATTCCTACGAGGCGCGCCGCTACGTTGCGCCGTCGATCGGAGTCGAACTCTTCGAGTACGACTGGTCGTTTCTGATGAAGAGCCCCCGGTATGCCGGATTCATGGCAGCGCTCGCGCGGGTGTTCCTCCGCCGACCTCGGCACGTGCCCGACCAGTTGTTTGGTATCTGGCGCCTGATCTGGCTGGCTCTGCTCGTCCCGCTCACCGTGCTGGCGGTGCTGTTTGTGGTGGGCGGCTACTTCCTCCACACCGGGGTGGCCGGATGGATCATCGGCCTCGCCACCAGCGTGGTGGTGGTGACCATCGGGCTGGCCTTGCTCCGCATCGCGCCGCGTGCGTTGACCCGCAGCTTTCTCACGATGGGCTTTGTCAACGTCGCCCGTTACTTCGACCCGTTGCCCGAATCTCACGCGGCCCGGCGGGCGATCCGGGGTGGGCTCGTCGACCTGTTGAACACGCTGCACCAAGGCCGCTACGCACGCATCGTCGTGGTCGGACACGGCATCGGCGGCTATATCGCCTATGACGCCCTGACGACGTTGTGGGACGAAACGCACGAACTCCGCGCGGCACCGGCCGAGGGTCCCGGCGGCCTCAAGTCGTTGGGCGGCCTCGAGAAAGCTGCCGACCGGCTGGCGGCCGACGCCGACTCGCAGGCCGCACTCGACGATTTCCGGGCCATGCAGTTCGGCCTGTGGCAGGACGTGCGAGCGCAGGGAAACCCTTGGCGAATAACAGATTTCGTAACTGTCGGTACACCGATGGCGCTGGCCGACCTGTTCGTAGCGCGACCGCCGATCCTCGGCGGTCTCAGCTCCTCCGACGGGCGGCGGCGCGAGTTGTTCGACGGGCTTACCCGCAGGGGCGTGGTGGTCAGTTGCCCCCCTCGGTCGGAGGCGTTGCCTGTCGACACCGTGGGGAACGGACCGGCGAACTACGGTGCGCCCGGTGTGCTGGGAGCGCAGTCCGCGTTCGCCGTGACCCGCTGGACCAACATCTGGTTTCCGGTGCGCCGGGGCAGCGTCCGCGGGGACTGGTTCGGCGGCGTGCTTCGCCCGTTGTTCGGACCGGGCATCCGCGAGATCGCGGTCAGCGGTAACCGACCCGAACGGCTTCGCCCGGGGACGGCGCACACCCAGTACTTCAAGCACCCCGATCGCGACGCCGAGGGCGACGTGGCGTTCCACCTCCGCGAAGTTCTTCGCCTCGCCGATCATTCGGGCCTCGACGCCTCGATCACCGCACCTGAGCCCGATCCCGCGACGGTCGGTCGGATCGTGTATCGGTCGTGGCAGCGCAGTATGTGACTACTCGGCGCGCCGGCGAAGGCACGTTCACCGGGCAACGCGGCGCGGTTCAGCTATAAGGTGCGGTCCTATGGCGCAAGAGGTTACGAGCGAGCTCGATCGCACCACGCTGCCGCTCCCTGACACACCGACGGGCGGCAGAGCGGCACGAACGATTTCTGATTCGGTGATGCCCACGATCACGCCCATCCGGCCGCCGCAGGGCGCACCGAATGTCGTGATCGTCCTGCTCGACGATGTGGGGTTCGGGGCCACCGCGACATTCGGCGGTCCGGTCCCATCGCCAACCGGTGACGCGTTGGCACGGGAAGGTCTGCGGTACAACCGCTTCCACACCACCGCGCTGTGTTCGCCGACGCGGGCAGCATTGCTCACGGGCCGGAATCATCATGTGGTGAACACCGGCAATATCACCGAGTGGGCCACCGGATACGACGGCTACAACAGCATCATCCCGAGATCGGCCGCCACGGTTGCCGAGACGTTGCGGCTCAACGGCTACAGCACCGCGGCGTTCGGAAAGTGGCACAACACCCCGGTCTGGGAAGTGAGCCCCAGCGGCCCGTTCGACCGGTGGCCGACGAGCATGGGTTTCGAAGAGTTCTACGGGTTCATGGGCGGTGAAGCGCACCAATACAACCCCGGCCTCTATCACGGGACGACGCCGATCGAGCGTCCCGAAAACGTCGAGAACTACCATCTCACAACCGATCTCGCCGATCGGATGATCGAATGGGTGCACCGGCAGCGGTCCATCTCACCGGACCGGCCGTTTTTCGCCTACTGGGCCCCCGGCGCGACCCACGCACCGCACCACGTCGCACCCGAGTGGAGCGAGCCCTTCCGAGGCCAGTTTGTCCAGGGCTGGGACGCGCTACGCGAGCAGATCTTCGCTCGCCAGAAGCAGCTGGGGGTGATCCCCGCGGACGCGGAGTTGACACCTCGCCACGAGTCCATTCCCGCATGGGACTCGATCTCGCCGGATCGGCAGCGCATCGCCTCACGGCTCATGGAGGTCTACGCGGGCTTCTTGGCCCATACCGACTACGAGATCGGGCGCATCGTCGCGGCGCTCAAAGACATGTCCGAATGGGACAACACGCTGTTCTTCTACATCATCGGCGACAACGGAGCCGCGCCGGCCGGCGGAATCGATGGTGTCTTCAACGAAATGGTGGCACTGAACGGACTCCAGGAGGACGTCGCGGTTGTGCTGTCGAAGATGGACGAATTCGGCGGGCCGAAGGCCAGCAACGAGTATCCGGTCGGATTCGCGTGGGCGATGTGCACGCCCTTCCAATTCACCAAGCAGTTCGCCAGCCACTTCGGCGGCACCCGCAACCCGATGATTGTGACCTGGCCCGAGCGACTTACCGACAGGGGCGGGCTGCGTTCCCAGTTTCACCACGTCATCGACATTGCCCCCACCATTCTAGAGGCCGCCGGCATCCCGGCGCCGACGGTTGTCCACGGTGTGGCCCAAAGGCCCTACGACGGCCTCAGTATCGCGTACACCTTCGACAGTGCCGCAGCCGAAGATCGTCGCCGCACACAGTATTTCGAGATCCAAGGCACCCGCGGGATCTATCACGAGAATTGGATCGCATGCACCTACCACGGCAAAATCCAGTGGAAGAAAAGCCCTCTGCCGGAGTTCAGCGATGACCGCTGGGAGCTCTACGACCTGAGCCGCGACTACAGCCAAGCGGTCGACCTATCCGCCCAATACCCGGACAAGCTCGCCGAACTACAGGCATTATTCGACGCCGAAGCCGAGAAGAACGCCGTCTTTCCCCTCGACGACCGCGGACCGATCCGCGCGATGGGTGCCCGTCCCACCATTCTGGGGCAGCGGTCTTCCATCTCGTTCAGTCAGGGCGCTATTCGCATGCCCGAGGACATCATTCGCAGCACGTTCAACCGGTCGTATTCGATCACCGCGACGATCGACACGCCGGGCGGCACAGCCGTGGAAGGCGTTCTGCTCGCAGCCGGCGGCTATTTCGCGGGGCTGTCGCTGTATGTGCAGAACGGGCGGCCCACGTTCACCTACAACTATTTCGGGTCGACGTACACCACCATCACCGCATCGGAAATTCTGCCCGCCGGCGAAGCCACCGTCTCGATCGAATTCGACTACGACGGTGGCGGTTTAGGCAAAGGCGGCGTGGCGAAGTTGCTGCTCGACGGTCGCCGCGTCGGTGACGCGCGCATCGAACGCACTGTGCCCTTCGGGTTCAGCGCGGACGAGGGAGTCGACATCGGCATCGATGGCGGAACACCGGCCGCCGATACTTACGACGGCACGTTCCCGTTCAACAGCACCATCAATGCGGTCACGATCCAGCTGCGATAAGCGGCGCCGCCAACCGGTAATCCGTTGGTCGCGGGTTCGAGCCCTGCCCGCTCTACCGAGTGTTTGTGCAGTTTGGCTGTTGGGCCTCCTCGGTCGCCGTTGTGTCGTCAACCGCGTGACCTAAACGAGTGGAATCAGCTGCGTGTTTCAGGGGCAAGCCACCTCAACGCGGAGGCTAAAGACTCTATTGTCTGAGCGCTCACGGAAGGAACGTGAAACTCTGGCGGCCAAATCCGCTGAATCATCAGCACCTCGAAGGAGAAAGTGAGATGGCGAAAAACATCGCGTGGGGGTACATCCGATGAAGACGCCGACAGCAGTAGCCTGGATTGGAATCAGCACTGTCGCGCTGAGCTTTTCACTGTTGGGCTGCGGTCCCAGCACCAAGACCTCCACTGCTACATCGACGTCAACCACTGCGTCTGCGCGGGCGTCGGGTGTCAACAGTGCATGTCCGAGAACTCAGATCCTCGCAAAGATAAAACAGATTGCTAAGGACGGCGGGGCTTATGTGGAACCAGTACACACGAAAGATGGACTAATTGTCATTGAGATGGCCAATGACCAAAACACTGTTACAGCCTTGCACGGCGCAGCAGACGAATACAAAAATGCTCAGAACAATTTCACGAGCTCCAAGACCGGCGAGAAATGCGACCCAGTGTGGGATGCGGTCCAGAGTCACAATTTGGACGAGAGCATCGAGCGGACCTCAAAGGGGTTCATTGTCGTGTACTCATCGCAAGACCCCAAGATGGTGGATTACATACAGAAGAATGGTTGCTGCAATTATTGCGTTTGCCCAGCAGGCACGGTGACTCAGTGCGCTTCCTGCTGTTAGAACGCTTTCGTCGTACCGACACGTAGCCTAGCGTTGCAGAACGAAGGCCGAATCTTTGCCTCGTGCTTCTTTGCACATGAGTGTATTTTGGTATGCAAACCCAAATTGTTTTGGGATTCTACTACGACCTTCTGGCGCCTTCCTCCAATGCATATCGTCTTTCGTGGTTATATAACTTGTAAGCCGAAACCGGAAGCGTGCCACGATGCTCCGAGAGTGGGCCTACGCGCTTACGTGCGACAGACTCTTCGCTTCGACGATGAAGGTTTTGTCAGAACGATCACTGCGACCTGAGCGCGCATCAGGAATTCAATGAAACCGGCCTACGCGTGACAATGATGCGTCCGGCACCTGGTTGAGCAGCGAACGTCCGTGCTTGCGCAGCTGCAGCGCGGGTACAGACCTGATCACGATGACACAAACGCCCTACAGCAGCACAGACGACGTCGACCCCTGCGTGCGGGTTTACGGAACCCGGGTCCACAACCTGCGGGGCGTCGACGTCGTAGCGCCCCGCGACGCGCTGGTCGCCTTCACCGGAATCTCCGGATCAGGCAAATCGTCGTTGGCCTTCGGGACCATCTACGCCGAGGCCCAGCGCCGCTACTTCGAATCCGTCGCTCCGTACGCCCGACGCCTGCTCTTGCCCTCTGGGGCGCCGAAGGTCGATGACATCACCGGACTACCGCCCGCCGTCGCGCTACAGCAGCGCCGCGGTTCGGCGACGTCGCGGTCGACGGTCGGCACCGTCACCACGCTGTCGAACCTGCTCAGGATGTTGTTCTCCCGCGCCGGAACTTACCCGCCGGGAACCACGGAACGACTGGACTCCGACGCGTTCTCCCCGAACACCGCGGTCGGTGCGTGTCCCGAATGCCACGGGCTGGGACGAATCCATCGGGTGACCGAAGAGACGCTGGTGCCAGACCCGTCGCTGACTATCCGCGAAGGCGCCGTTGCCGCATGGCCGGGGGCGTGGCAGGGCCAAAACCTACGGGACATCCTGGTCACGCTGGGGTACGACATCGATAGGCCATGGCGGAAACTGCCTAAGCGGCAACGTGATTGGATTCTGTTCACCGATGAGCAGCCAACGGTCGAAATCGATCCCAGCCAGCACCCTGTGCAGGCCGACTATTACTACAACGGCACGTTCTCCAGCGCCGAACGCCATGTCCGCCACACGCTGGCCAACTCCCAGAGCGCGATGATGCGTCGCCGCGTACTGCAGTTCGTCGACAGCGTCGAGTGCCCGACATGTGGCGGTTCCGGGCTTCGGCCGGAGGCGTTGCAGGTGACTTTCGCCGGGCGCACGATCGCCGACTACGTGGCGATTCCGTTGACCGACCTCGCTGATACATTGCGCCCGACGGCTTCTCGGACCGATGCCGCCGCTGCATACGAGTCAACAAACTCCGGTGAGCTGACGGACGTAGCGACCATGATCGCGGCCGATCTCGTGGCACGCCTGCAGGTGCTCATCGATCTCGGCCTCGGCTATCTCACGCTCGGTCGCCGCACTCCGACGGTGTCGCCGGGCGAACTGCAGCGGTTACGGCTGGCCACGCAGCTGCGTGCCGGCCTGTTCGGTGTGCTCTATGTGCTCGACGAGCCGTCGGCCGGACTGCACCCCGCAGACGCCGAGCCGCTCCTCGATGTGCTGGATCGCCTGCGGCGCGCGGGCAATTCGCTCTTCGTCGTCGAGCACGACATGGACGTGGTACGCCGTGCCGACTGGGTCGTCGACGTGGGGCCCGGGGCGGGGGAGTGTGGCGGGGACGTGCTGTACAGCGGGCCGGTGCCGGGCCTCGCCGACATCGAGGAGTCGGTCACTCGTAGGTACCTATTCGAGGAGGCAAGGCCGCTGGCTCGTCAAACTCGGACGCCGTCCGGGTGGCTGCGGCTGCGCGGGATCTCCTTTCACAATCTCAAAGATCTCGACGTGGACCTGCCACTTGGTGCGTACAGCGCGGTCACCGGAGTGTCCGGTTCGGGCAAGTCGACGCTCGTCGTCAAGGTCCTCGGCGACGTCGTGAACAGCCATCACGGCAACGGACGCGCAGCCGAACCGGCCGCAAGCGACGACGACGAAACCGACACCGAGATCGCCGATCTCGATCGTGACGCGAGCATCGGCGTGACGGCAGAAGGTGTCGAGCAGATCAATCGGCTGGTTGCTGTCGACCAGCGTCCGATTGGGCGCACGCCGCGCTCGACACTGGCGACCTACACCGGTTTGTTCGACGCCGTTCGTCACGAATTCGCCGCGACCCCAAAGGCTCGTCGCCGCGGGTGGACGGCGGGCAGGTTTTCCTTCAACGTGGCCGAAGGTCGGTGTCCCACTTGTCAGGGAGAGGGGTTCGTTTCGGTCGAATTGCTTTTTCTGCCAGGCACATACGCCACCTGCCCGGCGTGTCGAGGAGCGCGTTACTCCGACGAGACACTCGAAGTGCGATACCGCGATCGGACGATCGCCGACGTGCTCGCGATGACCGTCGACGAGGCCTCGGACTTTCTTGCCGACGTCACGAAGGCTGCGCGCAGCCTGACCACGTTGCGAGAGGTCGGATTGGGATATCTCCGACTCGGACAGCCCGCGACCGAGCTGTCAGGTGGTGAGGCGCAGCGGATCAAGCTGGCCTCCGAATTGCAGAGGCCGCGGCGAGGACACACCCTCTACGTCCTCGACGAGCCGACCACCGGGCTTCACCCCGCCGATGTGGATTTGCTCGATCGTCAACTGCATCGCCTGGTCGACGCGGGCAATACCGTCGTGGTGGCCGAACACGACATGCGGATGGTCGCGGGCGCGGACTGGGTGATCGACTTGGGGCCAGGAGCCGGCGGCGACGGCGGTCGCGTCGTTGCGGCGGGTCCGCCTACGGAGGTGGCTCGCGCTAAGGACAGCCGCACGGCCCCGTACCTGGCAAAGCGGTTGGTGCCATCCGCTACTCGCTGAATTCTGCCCGGACGAATAAGGCGGTGGCCGTCACGAGGCCTCGGCGTCGGCTCGTTCTTCCCGCAGTCGATCCGTGCTCCGCAGCAGTCGCAACAGAGTGACAAACAGCAACCCGCCCAACATGTTTCCAGCGACGGTGTAGCCGAACCAGGTCAGCCAGTCGAAATAGCCGAACGGTGCGCGACCGGTAATCAATGCGCCGAAAATCAGTAGGGAGTCCAGGATTGAATGAAACAACTGCAGACCAGCGAGCAGGAAAGCAACAGCAACGGCCGCGGCGATCTTTCCCGTCATCGAGTCCGTGCCGTGCTGCATCCGGGTCATCAACGTGATCGCCATACCACCGAGCACGGCCAGCGACATAGTTTGCGCCGACATCGGCGCGGTGGCGAAGTGGGTCGCCGATTCAACGGTCTGGGCGCGCAGCTGAGGAAATCCGACCATGATCAGACACATCACTACCCAGCCGCCAACGAGATTCGCGAACAGGGTCCCTCCCCACAGCTTGAATAGCTGAACGAAGCTGGCGCGCTTGGCCGCCACGGTCGTGACTGGCACCAGGAAACCCTCGGTAAACAACTCACTGTGGCCCAACAGCAGGGCCAAGAAGCCAATCGAAAACGCCAAGCCCGCCAGCAGCGGCCGGTGGGTGGCATCTAGGACCGCCAGGTAGGCAAGCACGCCCAGCGCGACCTCGGTGCCGCCGAAGAAGCCGGTGACCAAAAGACCGCGCCAGGTTCGGTGCAGGCGCTGCGCTCCCTCACTCAGCATCCTGGTGAAAGCATCTTCGAGCTTGTCTTCGATCGGGCTGTTGTGCGAGCCGAGTTGGCGTTGCGTTTCCTCGCTCATTGCGTGTCCTCCAAGTTCGCCGAGATGCAGCAATACCCGCCCAGCGAGGGCAGCGGCCCGCGCGCGCCTGTGAGCCGCCCCACCCGCGAGTGCAGGAGCACCGGGTGGGGCGGCCTCGCTAGAGTCAACGTGCGCCCAAAGGCCGGGAAGCTAAGTACGGCGTTCGCGCATCACACTCATAATTCACAACATGAGGCCCGGACCATCGCGGTGTAGGTTAGAGCGTCTAAGCTTACTCTTAGCTAAGCAATCCGAGTAGCCTTCGTCCCTGGTTAGGAAAGCGCCCATGACGACCACCAAGCCATGGACAGAGTCGCGAGATCCCAAGGCTGCGCCACGCGGCGAGGAAGAACCCCGTCCACCGCGCGCCCAGAAAAAAGGCCTGTTCAGCCGGTTCTGGCTCGTCCTCACTATTGTGGCCGTCGTCGCTCTCTCGGGTTTCATGGTGTACCGACTGCACGGAATCTTCGGGGTCCACGCCGGTTCGTTCGGTGGTGGCACGTCGGGCGAGGTCCTCGACCAGTTCAACGCCAAGACCATCACCCTCCAGGTCTGGGGCTCACCGGGCAGCACGGCGACCGTCAACTACTTAGATGAAAACTCCCATCCGCAGCAGGCCCTCAACGTCACCTTGCCCTGGAGCACAGTCTTGAGTTCAACCAAGCCCGGTATCCCGGCAAACCTGGTAGCGCAAGGAGACGGGAGTTGGATTGCCTGCCAATTCGTTGTGGACAACCATGACGGGCGCGGTGCTGTGATCAAGGGCGCTAATCACTCGCCCCCCAACGAAACGGTGAATGCCTTCGTCTACTGCCTGGACAAGTCCGCATGAGCGAGACCACCGAGGCACCCGCGCCGCGCGTCGATCAGCCACTGATCCCGCCGTTCCTGCCGCGGATGATCCATCGGCTTGCGCTGCCGATCGTCCTGGTGTGGTTGGGCATCGTCTTTGTCACCAACACCATTTCCCCGCAGCTCGAGGTTGTCTCCAAGAGCCAATCGGTGTCGCAGAGCCCCAAGGACGCGGTGTCCTTCCAGTCGATGATGCGCGTCGGATCGACGTTCAAAGAGTTCAATACCGACAGCTCTGCCATGATCCTGCTGGAGGGCGACAAGCCGCTGGGGGCGGACGCCCACCGCTACTACGACGAGATCGTCAAGCGACTCGAGCAGGACAAGAAGCATGTCCAGCACATCCAGGATTTCTGGAGTGATCCGCTGACCGCTGCGGGCTCCCAGAGCCACGACCAGAAGGCCGCGTACGTCCAGGTTTACCTCGCCGGCAACATGGGCAGCGCCATGTCCGGCGAATCCACGGACGCCGTCCGCAAGATCATCGAATCGGTACCCGCGCCGCCGGGGATCAAGGCTTATGTCACCGGGGCGGGTCCGCTGTTTGCCGATCAGTCGCACGCGGGTGAGAAGGGCGTTGCGACAGTCACCATGATCACCTTCCTGGTGATTATCGTGATGCTGCTGTGGGTCTATCGGTCGGTGATCACCATGCTGGTCATGCTGGTCATGGTCTTCATCGAATTGGCCGCGGCCCGCGGTGTCGTCGCGACGCTGGGCAATTACGGCATCATGGGGCTTTCGACGTTCGCCAACAACATGCTCGTGCTAATGGCGATCGCCGCCGGAACGGACTACGCGATCTTTGTGGTCGGCCGGTACCACGAGGCCCGCGGTCAGGGCGAAGACCGCGTGAAAGCGTTCTACACGATGTTCCACAGCACGGCGCATGTCGTGCTGGGTTCGGGGCTAACCATCGCCGGGGCGATGTACTGCCTGAGCTTCTGCCGGTTGCCCTATTTTTCCTCCCTCGGCATACCCTGCGCCGTCGGCATGCTGGTCGCGGTCCTCGCGGCCTTGACTCTGGCACCGGCGATCCTGACCGTGGCGTCGTTCTTCAAGCTCTTGGACCCGAAGCGACAGCTGCAGACCCGGGGGTGGCGACGCATCGGCACCGCCATCGTCCGCTGGCCCGCGCCGGTTCTCGCGGTGACGATTGCCGCCGCATTGGTCGGCCTGCTCGCGCTGCCCGGTTACAAGACGGACTACGACACCCGCCACTTCCTGCCGGCGGACACCCCGGCCAATGTCGGTTACGCGGCTGCCGACCGGCACTTCAACCAGGCTCGGCTGAATCCCGAGCTGTTGATGATCGAGACCGATCACGACCTGCGTAACCCGGCCGACTTCATCGTCCTGGACAAGGTCGCCAAGGCGATCTTCCACATCCCCGGTATCGGCCGAGTGCAGACCATCACCCGGCCGTTGGGCACGCCGCTCGACCACAGCACCCTCGGTTTTCAGATGGGCGCACAATCCGCGGCGCGGCTACAGACGCAGCACTATCAGGAAGAGCAGGCGAGCAACCTGCTGAACCAGGCCGACGAGCTCAAGAAGACGATGGCAACGCTGCATGAGCAGATGCAGGTCACCCAGGATCTGAGCAACACCACGCACGAAACCACCAGGCTCACCAAGCAAACAGTGGAGATCACCGAGAAGTTGCGTGACGACATCGCGAACTTCGACGACTTCCTCCGGCCGATCCGTAGCTACTTCTACTGGGAGAAGCACTGTTACGACATCCCGGTCTGCTGGGCAATCCGGTCGGTCTTCAACGCGCTCGACGGCATCGACCAGGTGGCTGAGAACATCGTGAACCTCAGCGCGAATCTGGACAAGCTGGATCAGATCCAACCGAAGCTGGTGGCGCTGATCCCGCCGCAGATCGAGAGCCAGCAGCACAACCTCGACACGATCATGTCGAACTACGCGATCACCAAGGGTCTCAACGACCAGGCGAAAGCGCAGGCCGACAACGCCACCGCGCAGGGCGACGCCTTCGACAAATCCAAGAACGACGACACGTTCTACCTGCCGCCGGAGGCGTTCAAGAGCCCGGACTTTGCGCGGGGTCTCAAACAGTTCATCTCGCCGGACGGGCACGCTGTCCGGTTGATCATCTCGCATGAAGGCGACCCGGCGACCCCTGAGGGCGTCAGCCACATCGAACCGATCAAGCAGGCCGTGCACGAGGCGATCAAGGGCACACCCTGGGAGGGCGCCAACGTCTACCTCGGCGGTACCGCCGCGACGTACAAGGACATGCACGACGGCTCCAACATCGACTTGTTGATCGCCGGAATTGCCGCGGCCACACTGATTTTCGTCATCATGTTGATAATCACCCGAAGCGCCGTTGCGGCATGCGTGATCGTCGGCACGGTGTTGCTGTCGCTGGGCGCCTCGTTCGGACTCTCCGTGCTCCTGTGGCAGTACATCCTGGGGATCAAGTTGCACTGGATGGTGCTGGCGATGGCGGTCATCCTGCTGCTGGCGGTGGGCTCGGACTACAACCTGCTGCTGATATCGCGGTTCAAGGAGGAAATCCACGCCGGGCTCAAGACGGGGACGATCCGCGCGATGGCCGGTTCGGGCTCCGTGGTCACCGCCGCCGGACTGGTGTTCGCCGCCACCATGGCCACGTTCGCGTTCAGCCCGCTGCGGGTGATGGCCCAGGTGGGTACGACGATCGCGCTGGGCCTGTTGTTCGACACCTTGATCGTGCGGTCGTTCATGACACCGTCGCTGGCCACCTTGCTCGGGCGCTGGTTCTGGTGGCCGCAGCACGTGCGCCCGCGGCCGGCCAGCAGCATGCTGCGACCGTACGGAACACGTACCTCGGTGCGTGAGCTGATCCTCAAGGACGTGGACGAAAACCCACCGGGCGGACTGGTCACAAAGCGCTAAAAGGGTTGACGACAACCTAATTCGGGCTACGGCTCTAATACCTTGCGGCGTTCCCACCAGGGAGCCGATTGCCAAGCATCAGTTCCCTTTTCGACGGTCGCCGCGCGGAAGCGTTCGTCGAGTCTTGCGACAGCCACTCTCAGCCGATGAGCGCGCCGCCCACCGTTGCGCATCATGCTTTCGAGCTGTCCGCGGCCGTCCTCGTGCGCGAGTTCGTCGCAACATGGACAGCCTGCGTGGGGGTTGAATTCGCCTCTACGGGCTCGGTGTTCAGTGAGTTCGACGTATTTGCGCCACTGGGCCAGGTAGCGCAGCGCAGCGCCGTCGTGGCGGGGCCGGCGTCGACGGTGCGGGTTCATCCGCGAGAAATGGCTGTGGCCTCTTCCGGAAATTTATTCACGTCTGAGCGCCGTGACGTGGCGCGGTCGGTGATTGGACAGCCCTGATGCCGTCGAAACGACTTTACCTTGCGACCGGTGATGACGGGAGCAGGTCACGCGGCGGTGAGATGCCTTGCCGTCCGTAGGGGTATGGAGATGGCGAGTTCGGTTCCGGGAGAGGTCGAACGCACGTCGAACTGTCCACCGGAGGCAAGCACTCTCGCGCGCATCGAGGTCATTCCGATGTGGCCTTCGTCAGCTTTTCGCGCCATGGCCGCCTCCGAGATGCCCACGCCGTCGTCGGCCACACGCAGCGAGGCCAGCCCGTCCCAGTGTTGTAACTCGATCCGAACATTTTGCGCCCGTGCATGTTTGATGACATTGTTCGACGCCTCACGCGCAGCGTTGTACAGCACGTCATCGGCCTCGGTGCGCAAGCCATCGGGCCAACTCGACGCGTCGAAATCGACGGTGAGCCCTGCCCGGGAACCGAGGCTTTCGGCGAGAGCGGCCAGGGCTGATTTCAATCCCATCCGCACGAGAACGTCTGGGTGCAGTTCCCGGACCACGTCGCGCAGCAGGCCCGAACATTCGGCGAGCGCCGATGCCACCCGGTCCGCGGCATCGGCCGAACCTTCGCGCACATCCTCGATGTCTTGGCGCGCGACCAGGATGTACTGCAGGGCGCCATCGTGCAGACGCTCTGAGATTGCCTGCCGCTCATGCCGTTCCACTTCGAGTAACTCTTCCAGCAGCTGGCGCCGTTGCCGCGCCAGGTCCGCGATCATGTCCACTCTGGACCGCTGGATGAACGATAAGACAACCGATCCGCCGGCCAGCGCGGCCAAGACGAACGAGCTCAGCAGGATCGACGCCCACGGCTCCTGGTTGGCCGACCTGGTGATCCAGCACGTCAGAACGAATACCGACAAAGTCGGAATCGCCACCGCCGCACTGATCTTGGGATCCAGTTGGGCGGCCGCGATCAACGGAATCAGGAAGAAGCCATTCCTCATCACGTCCGATGTCCAGTCCTGCGGCGACGTCACGCCGGCGAGTATCGACAGGACAGAGACCATCGCGACGTCGGCGGTCAGCATGAGCAGTGGTACCACCGTCCGGGTGGACGTTGTCGTGGGCGCCCGACGTCGCAGCGCCCACGCGGTCCAGCATCCGAGGACGATCACGTACACCATCGGGATGGACACACAGACCCACTCGTAGTGGTCCGGAGGCTCCAGCAACAAGGTCGCAACGACCAACACGATCAGCACCGAGCGCAATCCGAACTGCAGCAGAGTGCCTAGCCACAACGTCCGCCCGACGTCCGGGACAACCTGTTGCGCGCGCAGGTCGACCACACGCTGCTGGTCTCCGGGCATGGGCGGCTCCTGTCGTCTCGCGATGGCGAGATCATAACCGCCGATTACCGGCAAAAATGGACTCTGCGGCAAACGGATTCGGTGCCGGCCAAGGCCCCGGCTCGGGGTGGGCCGGAAGGCTAAGGCCGCGGTGCAGCGGGGGCAGCCGCAGTTCCGCGCATGCAGTCCTGAAACTCAGGACTAGCCGGCGCGAAGTCGAAGCCGCAGTTGCACTCATGAGCTTGCTGCGGGTTGCCCAGCGAATCGCAATACGGGGTGCCGGCCGACGCCGGAGACGCTGTCCACATCACACCAGCGGCCAAGGCCGCCGATGCGGCGCCAAAGGCGGCCATCAATGCTCTCGTCTTCATGCTGGGATTCCTTTTCGTCGAAGACGACGGTATTGCCGCCCCGGGTTCCAGCGGTGACTACATCCGTAGCACCCCGCTAGCCGAATAGTAGGGGCCGCAAGGCCTGCCCGCGATTCGAGATACCTCCCGGCATCGGGGGCGGGCCGCCCGACACGAGAAAATGCCTCCTCCACAGCGCGCTATCGTCTGCTGGTGGCTATACCTCCGCCCATCCGCGCAGCGGTTGCGACAATGCTGGCGATGACGGCGTGCGCGACGGCGCCCGTCGGCAACGCCGACCCGACGGCCCAGCAGTCGCCGTTTCCGACCGGCAAGTCCGGCACGTCGATCCATGTCACGGAGTACAGCACCGCGACCGCCGACGTCACGCTCAACAACGCGACCTGGGTCTCGTCGGGATGCACCAGTCTCGGTGGGGGAGGCTGCAACGTCATCGAGCTCACCATCGTCGGTAAGTCCGATGCACCCTTCAGCTATAGCGAAAGGTCCATCACCGCCGCCTCCACCGCGTGGCGGCAAGACCCCTACCGGGACATCCAGGGCGGCTCGTCCATGGTCGATTACCAGACGATCGGCAAGACGCCGCCGCTGCGCTCGGGCACCGTCACCAACGGCCAAACCGCGCACGGATTCATCGCCTACGACAGCAATGTGAAACAGGGCGATTTTTACATCGAGTTCAACGATCCCAACGCTCCGGCTGCACCGACCCCATTGGCCGGCTGGAAAGTGCACACCTAGCGGGGTATCGGTGAAGCGTTGACGCACATACACATTGGGTCCGCCGGTCCGCGCCAGACCATACTCCAAGAGACCGATCGTCTCATTTTTGCCACCCGAGCCTGAACCAAAGCGATAATGTTCGCTGGCTCGGTGGGATCGTAGACAGTTGCACACCGGAAAAGCACGGGGAGGACGGATGAAGTTTCGTGTGCTTATTGCCGCGGCGGTGATGCTGCTCGCGGCGGCATGCGGTTCGAACTCGACAGGCGGTTCAGGCAGCGCCGGGTCCACCTCCCGCAATCTGGCCACCGCGCCCCCCACGTCGGACGTGACCTTGTCGGAGACCGGTTCCAACAATCTCTACCCGCTGATGAGCTCGTGGGCCGGTATTTTTCACTCGAGATACCCCAACGTCACGATCAATACCCAGAGCGCGCTATCCGGTGTCGGGATCGCCCAAGCGGCCGCGGGCGCAGTCAACATCGGCGCCTCTGACGCCTACTTGTCCGACGCTGACATCGCCGCGCACCAGGGCCTGATGAATATTGCGATGGCGGTTTCCTCGGTGCACGTGCACTACAACCTGCCCGGTGTCACCGGGCACCTCAAGCTCAACGGCAAAGTACTGGCAGCCATGTACCAGGGGACTATCAAATCCTGGAATGACCCGGCGATCGTCGCGATGAACCCTGAGGTAGAACTGCCGGCCATCCCGGTAGTCCCGCTACACCGTTCCGACGGCCAGAGCAGCGATACATTCCTTTTCACCCAGTACTTGGCTAAGCAAGACCCCGACGGCTGGGGTAACTCGCCCGGCTCCGGCACCACCGTCAACTTTCCCGCGGTGCCGAACGCCGTAGGCGCCGCGGGCCAACCCGGCATGTTGGGTGGCTGTGTCAAGTCTCTTGGCTGCGTGGCCTACATCGGCACCCGGTACTACGACGACGCTGTGGAGAAGGGCCTCGGCGACGCCCAATTGGGCAATGCCTCAGGCAATTTCGTGCTGGCCAGCGCTCAAAGCGTTGACACCGCGGCGTCGGGCTTCGTTGCGCAAACCCCGGCCAACCAGGCGATTTCACTGGTCAACGGACCGGTCCCGGACGGATACCCAATCGTCGGTTACGAATACGCAGTGGTCTACAGCAAGCAGAAGGATCCCGCCGTCGCGCAGACGATCCGGGCTTTCCTGCACTGGGCGGTCACTGCAGGGAGTTCCCCGAGGTACCTGCGCAGGCCGCACCTCTACGCTCAGCCGCTGCCGGGAGCCGTGGCGAAGCTGTCTGACGCCCAGATCGCCACCATCAGCAGCTAGCCGGCGCGACGCTGGTTGATGGTGATCGCATCCGCATCTGCGGTCACGAATTGATCTTCGAAATGTGCGGACCTTGATTTAGCAGGACTATTTCAACCTCGCGCCACGTTGCCTCTTCGGAGTGCCAGGGCTGTTGCCATGTCTGGATGAAGACACCCTTGCCGGCATTCGCGCGCACGAAGGAGTCGAACTCATGAGCACGAGGCCTTTGCACTTCAACGCTTTCATCTGGCCGAACGGCTATCACGAGGCCGCGTGGCGCGTGGTGGACGGCGATGTACGCGATGTCCTGGGCCTGTCCTATTACACGGATATCGCGCGGATCGCTGAACGCGGCTTGATGGACTCGATCTTCTTGGCCGACAACCTCGCCATCGCCGAATATCGCGCCACCTACCTGCCTCAGACGCAGTTCGATCCGATTTCGGTGCTCTCGGCTCAGGCGGCGGTCACCGATCGCATCGGACTGATCGGAACGGGCTCGACGACCTACAGCAAGCCGTGGGAGCTGGCCCGCCGATTCGCGACGCTGGATCACCTCAGTGGCGGCCGCGCCGGCTGGAACATCGTCACCACCGTCACGCCGCTGGCCGCAGCCGCGTTCGGCGAGCAGTTCCACCCGGAGCACGCCGACCGCTACGCGCAGGCCCACGAATTCGTCGACGCTGTCACCCACGTGTGGGACAGCTGGGAGGACGACGCGGTCATCGGTGACCGCCAACGCGGCGTATGGGCAGACCGCGCCAAGTTGCATGCGCCGCGTTTCCACGGCAAGTACTACGACGTCGAGGGCGTCCAGCCATTTCCGCGCAGCCCGCAGGGACACCCGGTGCTCGTCCAAGCGGGACAGTCCGCCGCGGGCGTCGGGCTTGCCGCGCGATACGCCGAGGTGGTCTTCTCCGGGCCGCCCTCACTGGAGGCGGCCGTGGCTTTCCGGGCCAACCTGCATCAGCAGGCCGCGGCCATCGGCCGAAAGCCCGATCAGATGCTGGTGCTACCCGCGTTGATGATCACCCTCGGCGCCACCGAGGCCGAAGCGAGGGCGCGCGCACAGCGCCTCGAAGACCTGGAGAATCCGGAATTCCGTTGGCAGAACACGCTTTACACGGCCGGGCTGGACCCGGACGGTTTCGACCCCGATGCTCCGCTGCCCGCCGATCTTTGGACCGAGAGGTCGGCTCCGTCAAGCGGCGCCGAGCACCTCTTTGCGGCCTCGCGTGCGCGGCCCGAGGCCTCCTTGCGGGAGATCACCAAGGAGATGACCGGCGGGCTGGCACGGCAGACGCATTTCGTCGGCACCCCTGAGCAGCTGGCCGATCACGTGATCGCATGGCAGGATGCCGGCGCGGTCGACGGGTTCACGATCATGGGATCGACACTGCCACACGAGCTCACGACATTCGTCGACCATGTCGTGCCCATCCTGCAGCACCGAGGGCGATTCCGCACCGAGTACGCCGGTTCCACCTTGCGCGATCATCTCGGGCTCGAACGGCCGGCCAAATAGCCGCTTCCTTACACTTCCTCGCGATCAACGACGAAGCGGACCTGGCAGCATTTGTGAATGTTGCCAGGGCGGAACCCCACGATTTCCGTTTCCACGGTACGGAAGCCAAGGCTACTGAAAATCGAATGCCATTCGCTGACACGCTTGAACTGAAAGCCGAAATTCATATCGACGAGGCCCTGCGCAACAGCATTTCCGAAGAAATCAATGAGCATCAGCGTGCGGAATTGATCCCGGTCATTCAATTTGTTGAATTCAGCTAATTCAGCCTGTTTTCTTACCGCTCCCAGCCGCGCTGGGCGGACGGCGTAGGTATCCTCTTCGATAATCAACCGCCGCGCAACACGCCGCAGATTTACCAGCAGCGGAATCAGATCGGGCTCATCAACGTGATGGAGCACCGTCTTGACAATCGCACTGTCGAAGGAGTCGTCCGGGTAGGGCACATCAATGGGCGACGACATCTGCCGAAAAGGTAAGGCAGCAGCGTCCTCGCCCCGGTAGTCCATGACGTCTGTGGTGGAGCAGTCAAAGCCGGCACGAGCGATCAGTGCCGCCAAATGACCTCGGCCACAGCCGAAGTCGAGCACTGTGCGGCCTTTGATGGCGTCCGCGAGGTTGTTGAAATCCTGTATCGGCTTGCGCAGTGACTTATACCTCGAGTAGCCCTCGCTGAACCACGACCCGGATCCTTCGGACGTGAAGAACTGCTCATGCACCTCTGTGCATACCTGATATAAATCATGCCCGTCGCTGGCTGCGAGCAGATACTTCCACGCGTTCTGCAGCAGGGTGCTCACCTCGCTGGTGTGGTCAGGGAAGTGAGATTTGTAACTTTTTTCGAACAGGGACGTCGTGAAGTCGAGTGCCGCCGTTCCTTGTTGCAAAGTCTCGTGAATCAACTCGTATTGAGCTTGTTTGGTGGCTGTTGGCACCAAGAAATCCTTTCGTCGCCCACGCTGCAAATGCCTGACGCTGCGTCGTTGGGTAGCGGCAGGCACAGGGCCAAGTGGTTGATTAACGTATGATATCAGGACACTGCAAATTGAACGTATTAGGATAAAGGTAGTTAAATTTCCTTTGATTCGCCTTTACAAAAGCTGGCGACTCGCGTACGGGCAACGACCAATCTCACAAGACGGGGCCTCCCGGTCGCCGCAACGCGGTCTCGAAGAAGCCGTTTGACGTGCGGGTTTCTGCGCGGGACGGCCGAGTGATGCCGGTCTGAACATCGTCGACGCCATCGGCGACGGCAAACCCCAGACCGACCGTATCCGCCCCTTGAACCTCTGGTCGCCGGATCCGAAGCCGAGTGCATGACCGGCTACCGCGCCTGTTTCCTAGGACACACCGTCGGGTGTGCGGACGCTACCCGCATTAGGGTTGCAGTCGATGGCGGTTCTGCACGGCAAACGAGTCTTGTTCGACATCGATGGCACCTTGGTTGACTCAACCGCCACGGTCGAACGCTCCTGGGGCACCTGGGCCCACGAATACGGCGTCGACTACGACGAGGTACTGAAGGTCTGTCACGGCAGGCGAACCGAAGACACTGTCGCGCAGTTCGTCGCGCCACAGCAGCGGGCCGCAGCGACAGCCCGGCTACTCGCGCTGCAGGAATCCGCTGATCTGGATGGCGTCTTGGCGCTACCGGGAGCGCATCGGTTGCTCGATGCCCTACCCCTTAGTCATTGGGCGGCGGTGACGTCGGGGCCCCGTTCGTTGATGGCCGCTCGATTGGCGGCGGCACGGCTCCCGGCTCCGATGTTGTTGATCGGCGCGGAGGATGTGGCGTTCGGTAAGCCAGACCCCGAGAGCTACCTCAAGGCGGCCGCCGCGCTGGGCTTCGAGGCACGTGAGTGTCTGGTGGTGGAGGATGCGCCCGCGGGCGTCGGTGCCGGCCGAGCCGCGGGGGCGCAAGTGCTAGCCGTCACGACGACTCACCCCGCGGCCGAACTGGTCGACGCCGACGTCGTCGTGACCGATCTATCCTGCGTCAGCGTCGACGTCACTGACAGTGGTGTCGCCTTGCTGATCGCCTGAGACGCCTTCTGCTCAAGCTGTCCGCGGCCAGAAGCGGTACGCCACCAGCATCGGCACGATCAGCCAGGGCAGGTTGAGTGGCAGGTAGGTCGTCAGGTGTGGCGGACTGTCGGGTCCGAGAAATGTCTGCATGAAGTAGAAGTACATGTTCATCACGGCGCTGACGGCGTAGGCCAGGGCCAGCGTGCCCAGCCACGGCCAGGATTTGAGCTTCCAGACACCGATGGTCAGCACAACAAGCAGCGGAAGCTGAACGAAACCGTCGTACAACAGTGAGGCCTTCAAGGCGGGCGGCATGACGAGGTGCTGCGGTTCCTGCTCGACCGCCCAGGTGTGCAAGGCACGCAGAGGTGGCCACGGGCTGTCAGTGGCGACAGGAACTCCGAGGGCTTCCGGCAAACTCAACAAGGCGGCGTTGATGATGCCGAGCACGAAGGCCGGGAGCAGGAGGTAGTCCAGCCGACGCCGGACAAGGTCGCGCTGCATCTGCTCATCTTGCATGACGGGCGCGATGTTTCGAGTCTGAATCGGGGCGACATCTGCGTCGAGTTGAACACCCACGCGAGTCAAGCAGTCGTTCAAGAGGTTTGGGGTGCGCCCGGCGGTATAGGTGCACTGCACAGGCTTTTAGCCGAAATCGAGTAGCCCACTACTCGTGACCAATGACGATCGGAAATCCAATACTTGGTTTCGTCGGTGCCATTGCCAACAATGCCCGCACCGGCGACACTCCGATCAGGACAACACATCATGCGTCGAATCATTGTCGGAGCATTGTTTTTGAGCGCCATGGCATCGGCCAGTTCGGGGCTTGGCCCCGGCAGCGCCCAGGCCGACCCGTCAACGCACATCTGCAACCGCTTGGGAATGTGCAGCCGAGTTTGGTGTCCCGGCAGTCCTCTGCCGCACCAGGACGTGGTTTGGGACATGGGTATGTGCCACCACTACTACCGCGGCCGCCTCGGCCAGCCGGGAACCGCGGGCGGCATTCCCGTCGGTGCCCACATCCTGGAGGGAGATCCTGCCCGGGTGAATACCTGCCTCGGAACGCTCATCCGTGTGCCGGGCGGAAAGGTCGGCTGCCGGAAGTAATGAGCTGTAAATGCTTGGTGGCCATTGTGATTGGGATCATCGCTCGCCGGTAATGGCGCCACGGCCCGGCGGATTCCCCTGCGTAGGGGCATGATCTGGGCTATCGGCCGGCGGCGGGCTAGATTACCCATATGCGAATCGTTCGCCTGGTCGGAGTGGTCCTGACGACGCTGCTGGTGGCCCTCCTGCTGACAACGCCTGCCGGTGCGCAACCGCCGACCAAGCTCACCGATCACATCACTGACAACACCCAGGTGTTGACGGATTCCGATCGGGCGACGATCGGCTCGGCGATCGACCGGCTCTATCAGGATCAGCACGTTCAACTGTGGGTGGTCTACGTCGACAACTTCTCGAGGTATAAACCCGAGAACTGGGCCGACAAAACCCGCACCGCCAGCGGGATGGACGATCACGACGCGCTGCTGGCGGTGGCCACCAATACCAAAGCGTATGCGTTCTCGGTGCCGGGGACGGTGCGGGGCCTGACTGCTGCCGACTTGAATAGCCTGCGCAGCAACAAGATTGAACCGGCAGTGAGCGCTAAAGACTGGAGCGGTGCTGCCGTCGCTGCCGCCGCCGGGTTGGACCAGTCGGCACCGGCGACCAAACCGCCGGCGCCGAATCAAGCACACGGCCCGTCGAACCGGATCTGGCTGTGGATCGCGATCGGCGTCATCGCCGTCGTGGTCATCGTCGTGGTGGTTCTGCTGCTCTATCGCGCGCGGCGTCGGCGCGCCGCACGGCCGGTCGACCATCGCGACGGGCAACGCGTCGAGTCGTTGGTGCAGGCATTGCCCATCGCGGACGCGCGATTGCGCCAAATCGCCGACTACGTCGCCAAGCATCGCGACAACGTCGGTGCCGAGGCCCAGGGCCGACTGGAAGAGGCGAAGCGGCATTTGGCGGCTGCACGCGGCAAGGGAGTCAGCAACGAGGCCGAGGCCCTCGCACATGCCAACGGGGCATCGACGCTGGCCGCGCAGGCGCAAACGTTGGCAAATGCCGACGTGCTCGCGGCTCACCGTGCCCCACGACGCCGGGGCACCACATCCGCGCGATGAGCATAGGGATCGCTGAGTGTCGGCCGGTTCTGACCCGGATGAGGGCCGCCGGACCGTAGGGTTGACGGGTGCTGGCAAACGGGTCCCTGGTCTGCGGTTACCGCATCCAGGCGGTCCTGGGCAGCGGGGGCATGGGAACTGTGTACTTGGCCGCCGACCCGGCATTGCCTCGCAAAGTAGCGCTCAAGGTGTTATCCGCCGAGCTGTCGCGCGATCGGGATTTCCGGGCACGTTTCATCCGCGAGGCCGACACCGCGGCCGCCCTGGCACACCCCCAGATCGTGTCGGTCTACACCCGCGGACAAACAGACGACGGCCAGCTGTGGATCGCGATGCAGTTCGTGGACGGCACGGACGCCGAGGCCGCGCTGTGCGACGGAACCATGACCCCGCACCGCGCGGTACACATCATCACGCAGGTCGCCCGGGCGCTCGATTTCGCGCACGCCAACCACGTCATTCACCGCGACGTCAAACCCGGCAACTTCATGCTGTCCGGCCCCGTCGGCCCCGACGAGCGAGTTCTGCTGGGCGACTTCGGGATTGCACGCGCCCTGGACGACGTGGGGCTGACGGCCACCGGGGCGGTGGTGGCCACCGTCGGCTACGCCGCACCAGAAGTGCTGTCCAATGGGCGCATCGACGGACGGGTCGACATCTATTCACTGGGCTGCACGCTGTATCGGTTGCTTACCGGCAACACGCCTTTCGCGGCAACCAACGGGGCCGCGTCGGTGATGATGGCCCACTTGTTCCAACCGCCGCCGCGAGCCACCGACGTGGTGCCTTCGCTTCCTTCCGCCCTCGACCACGTGATCGCGGTTGCGATGGCGAAAGATCCGGCCGCCCGGTTCCCGACGGCGAGCGCCCTTGCCGACGCCGCCGTTTCGGCGCTGCACGATCGCAACCGTTACGCGCCACTGCCACCGATACCCAGCGGTGCCGTCAACTCCTACCCGCACACCTCGCAGCCGCCGACGGTGTCCGCGTGGCCGGGATCGCCGCCACCCGGACCGTTCCCGCCACCCGGCCCGGCTCCTAAGCGTCGGCGCGGTCTGATCGCCGCCGCGCTGGCCGGTGTGGTGCTGCTGTTGGCCGCCACGGTCACCGTGCTGGTCTGGCCCGACGCCTCGGGACCAAGCGCTGACTCCCGCCAGGGTGCCGGGTCACCCGGTGTGCCGGTGTCGCCTCCCGGGCCGCCGGCCACCAACGTCGCGCCCGCCCAATTGCGCGCCATTTTGCTGTCCGCCGCACAGCTTCCGGTCACGGCCAATGGCGATCCGCTGGTTCTGGAGCAAGACAGCGCCAGCCTGCTCGACGATTCCGCGGAAGTCGATAACCAGCAATGCCTGGGCGCGTGGGCGCCTGCGCAGCAGAGCGTCTACGGGCAAAAGGGTTACACGGGCGTGGCCGTGCAAACGTTGCGCGGCATGAACGAACAGGCCTGGCAAGACAGCGTCACCCAATCGGTTCTCGCCTTCCCCGGCGACAAGGCCGTCTCGGCCCTTACTGCTCAGGACGGGCAGTGGTCCCTGTGTGGCGGAAAATCCATCACCGTTACCGAACCGGGCGCGCCCGCCAAAATCTGGGACTTCGGCCAGCCGCAGACTACCGCCGGTGTGCTGACCCTGGCGGCGACCCTTCGCGGTGGCGGATCGTGCGACCACGGAATGATGGTGCGCGGCAACGTCTTAGTCGACATTCGCCAATGCCGTGCCGCGGGAGGTGCCGACATCGCCACTTTGGTCAGCGCCACCGCCAACAAAGTGCCTCGACAATGAGGCAACAAGGGGGACAGATGAATAGTTCCGCGCCGGTCATCGCCCGCCTGTGGGCCGTCGGTGTTACCGTCGCCCTGGCGACATCGTGTACAACGGTGACCGGGGGCTCGGCGCTGCCGCAGAAGACGGGTATCTCGGCCTCGCCGTCCGTCGTCGCCCCGTCCGGTCGCCCGGCGCCGCCGGCCCCCTCGGCCAGCCCTTCGGCCGAGGATCAGATCCGCGAGACCCTGATGGCGTTTCAGGACGCGTACAACACCCAAAACTGGGACGCCTACCTGCAATTGATGTGCACCGCGATGAGAAACCAATTCAGCGGCACCGCAATGAATTACGTCAAGAAGGGCCGTGCCCAGAACGGCGTGACCACGATCAAGAACATCACCAACATCGCGATTACGGGCAACACCGCCGATGCCACGTTCGAGGGTCAGAACGAAACTTTGGGCACTCGCACCGTCAGCTTGCCGTTGAAACTCGAAGACGGATGGAAGATCTGCAAGACGTCGTGACCAGTCACTCAAGGCCCGGGTCGATATGAAAAGTAAACTGCTGCAACCAAACCCGAGTGTTGTCAGTGTGCTACTCGCGCTGGTGCTGGCGGGCTGCAGCCACACCATCGGCGGAGAAGCCGCCCGCGCGCCCGGGTCGAGGTCATCGTCCACGGCGCCGGTGAACGCTTCGATGCTCGACCCTGGGAGCTATCCCGTCACGCCGCAGCCGCCGCTGGGCAATGCCGGCTCCGACCACGCGGGGCGACTGGTCGAGGGCCGTCGTATGGCGGCCTACGTCGTCGGTCCCTGGGAAGTCGAGCCGAGTCTGATTGGCCTGAACTCTTCCGGTCCGGCTGTGATCGCCGAAACCAAGGGGCTGACGCGCGCGGTGTGGGCGCCGATCGGCGGCGGCGCGTACAACTTATCGCTGGTGGTCGGATTCGTTACCGAGCGGCAAAGCCCGGGCCCCAATCCACAGATGGCGCTGCGCAATTCCGTGCTGCGATTCGCCAGCCCCGCGGAGGCCGCGCAGGCGGCGCAGAACATGACCACAGCGGCCCGACATATGCCTCGAGATCCCACCGCCACCCCGATCGTGACCGAGCCAGAAAGCTCGCTGCCCATTCCAGGGCATCCCGACGCCAACGGCACGGTGCTGACTTTCCAGGAGGGCACCCAAACGGTTCGTGAACTGACGGCGCTTACCGCGCGTGGTCCCTATGTACTCGTTCAGGTGGTGCGGTGTGCGGCCGGCACGGACTGCGAAGCCCAGCTCGCTGGGCGCACACTGGATCGCCAGGTTCCGCTCATCGACACCTTTGTGCCAACCGAAGCCGTCGAGTTTCCCACGCTTGCATTGGATCCCACCGGCCTTGTCGCGCGCACCTTGCCGGCGCCGGACGACCAGACCACCTCGATGTCCGGGGCCGCCTACCCGCCGGCGGGCGCGCTGCACCTCGAGGACGACCCGGTGCAGACCGGGCCGCTGCTTTCCGCGGCGGGTGTCGACTTCGTTTCGGTGAACCTGACCACCGTTTACCAAACGAAAGACCCCTCGGCCGCACAGACGCTCGCGCAAGCCTATAGTGATCTCGCTGCTAAAACCCCTGCTGCGCAAGCGGCTTCTTCAGTTCCCGGTCTTCCGGACAGCCACTGCACGCGCGTCGCCGGATCCAACGGCCTAGTGCCCCGCTACTGGTGTCTGGCCGCGGCGGGCCGCTACACGATCAAAACTGTTGCCCGCCAACTCGACAACGTGCAGCAGGAGATGGCTGCCCAGTATCGAATCCTGACGGCGAGTTGATGCAACGGGTAATTTCTTATCCGGCCGCCGCCACAGGAATCGCACCGGCCCCGGGGAAGGTGCTCGCCACCCAATCCGCGAGTCCTTCAGCGTTGTACTGAGGTTGGATTGCCGCGGTTCCGGCCAGTCCCGGCGAGCCGACCAACGGCGAGACCGGCCCAGTCGACACTGCGGCGCCGTTTGCGCCCACACCGACACCGACGCCGACGTTGACTCCGGTGGATCCGCCGACGCTGGCGCCGACTCCGGTGGAGCCGCCGGTGGAGCCGCCGACTCCGACTCCGGTGTTGACTCCGGTGGAGCCGCCCACGCCGACGCCGACGTCGACTCCGGTGGATCCGCCGACGCTGGCGCCGACTCCGGTGTTGACTCCGGTGGAGCCGCCGACTCCGACTCCGGTGTTGACGCCGCTACCGACGCCGCCCGCGCCGACTCCGATGTCGACTCCGGTGGACCCGCCGACGCTGGCGTCGACTCCGCTGGACCCGCCCACGGTGGCGCCGACTCCGATGTTGACTCCGCTGGAGCCGCCGACGCTGGCGTCGACTCCGCTACTGACGACGTTGGAGGCGCCGACGTCAACGCCGGACAGGGGTGCGGTCGTGCCGTCCAGAGAGCTGAGTTGTGTCAGCAGGCTTTGGGTTCGGGCGACGGTGTTAGTGGTCGCGGTCTGTGCGACCGCACGGGCCTGGGTGATCGGCCCGCTCGGGTTGGTGGTCTGTGGCGGCTCGTCAAATGAGACCAGGGTGCTCGCCGTGGCGGAGTCGAAAGCGTAGCCATACATGGCGATCGCATCTTGAATCCACATCTCCATGTATTGCGCTTCGGTGGCTGCAATCGCCGCGGTGTTCTGCCCGAAGAAGTTAGTCGCCACCAACAGCATCAGCAGTGCACGGTTGGCGGCGATCGCCGGCGGCGGCACCGTCATCGCGAATGCGACTTCGTATGCGGCCGCCGCGGCATACGCCCGGGTAGCCGTGAGCCCGGCCTCGGCAGCACTGGCGTGCAGCCACGCCACGTATCGTGCGGCCGCGGCCGACATCGCCATCGATGAAGGGCCCAACCATTGCCCGGTCAGCCCCGCAACCTGCGAGGAGTAGCCCGCGGCGGCGGACTCGAGTTCAGCGGCCACTGCTTCCCAGCCCGCCGCCGCGGTGAGCAGAGGCTCGGCGCCGGGGCCGGTGTACATGCGCCCCGAATTGACCTCTGGCGGCAGCAACCCAAAATCCATAACCCCGAACCCTTCTGCGAATTACGGAAGCGTCAATATTTGGGCGTAACGGTACCTGACCGGTTCGTCTGAACGTTTGATTAATAGGGACTTACGCCGGCCGCCGAAAAGCGTGGAATGTGTTCTAGGGCAATAAGTTTCGCAGCACCGGCGACACGCTTACGGCACAGTCGGCGCATTCTTTGAATCGCACATGAAATCTGCGCGTATGTTTCGAGGCCCCGGTGCAGCCCGTTCGGGCCCCGACAGAAGAGCAACCGCCTCGGCCCGTCGGGCGTGCGGCTCATGGGCGGCCGACGTGTGGAAATTCAGTGGCCGGGTACCCCGTCGTGCGTATGAGCACAGCACGGACGCAACCGGATCAGGGCGAACTCGACAGCGTGCGGGGGGTCATAGGCGCCATCTCCGAGGCATTCGCAGCCAAGATCGTCGGGCAGCAAGAACTCAGGGAGTCGCTGCTGATCGGCCTGCTTGCGGGCGGCCACATCCTGCTCGAAAGCGTGCCGGGCCTGGCTAAGACCACCGCGGCGAAGGTACTCGCCGAGTCGGTTCACGGCCGCTTCCACCGCATCCAGTGCACGCCCGACCTGCTGCCCAGCGACATCATCGGCACGCAGATCTATGACTCGGCGACCAACTCGTTCGTCACCCGTCTGGGTCCGGTGCACGCCAACATCCTGCTGCTCGATGAGATCAACCGGTCAAGTGCGAAGACCCAGAGCGCGATGCTCGAGGCGATGGAGGAGCGGCAGACCACGATCGCCGGACAGGAACATCCGATTGCGGATCCGTTCCTCGTCATCGCCACCCAGAACCCCGTCGACCAGGAAGGCACGTATCCGCTCTCGGAGGCACAGACCGACCGCTTCCTGCTCAAGGAGATCGTGCGCTACCCCTCCCCGGAGGAGGAGGTGGAGGTGATGTCGCGAATCGACGCCGGCGTGTACGACAAGGACCATCCCACCCCGCCGGTGGCCAGCCTCGAAGACGTGCTGCGCCTGCAGGACGTGGTGCGTCACGTCCACATGGATCGTGCGCTGATGCTCTATGCCAGCCGACTGGTCGACGCGACCCGCTACCCGGCGCGGGCGTTGCCCAAGCAGATCGCGAGGCTGGTCGACTACGGTGCCAGCCCACGCGCCACGATCGCGTTCTGTAAGGCGGCCCGGGCGCAGGCGGTGTTATCCGGGCGTGCGCACGTGCTGCCCGAGGACATCGCGAAGCTCGCCCACCGGGTGTTGCGGCACCGGCTCATCCTCGGCTTTGAAGCGGCCAGTGCCGATATCACCCCCGAGGTCGTCGTGGACGCCGCACTGCGGGCCGTCAGGGTCCCCTGAGGTGCCAGACGGTCGTCGTGGGTAAGCATCTCAACCGGGCGAAAGCCCACTTCGGCACCGACACCCGCGGCTTGCTCGAGGGTGGCCGCTACACGCTGTTACACACGCGCAGTATGGAATTCGACGATCTACGCCCTTATGTTCCCGGTGACGACGTCCGCGATATCGATTGGAAGGCTTCTGCGCGCTCGGGCAGCGTGCTCATCAAACGGTTCGTCTCCGAAAAGCACCACAAGATCCTGCTCGTCGCCGACGCCGGTCGCAACATGTCGGCTCTCGCCCCGAGTGGGGAGTGCAAGCGCGACGTAGCCGCGCACCTCATGGGTGCGGTGGGGCTGATCGGCCTGCGGCGCTCCGATCAGATCGGCATGGTCTACGGCGACCGCCGCGGCTGCGTCAACATTGCGCAGCAGCGCGGCGAGCCGCACGTCGAGGGACTACTGCATCGCTGGTACCAGCACACCACGAACGAACCTGGAGCCAGTGATATCTGCGGCCAACTCGATTACGCCGCAACGCATTACCGGCACAGCGTGCTGATCATCGTGGTGTCCGACGAACCCGAAATCGATGACCGGCTCCGCACGGTGCTCACCCGACTGCGCGCACGCCACGACATGATGTGGGCAATGGTGTCGGACATGCCCGCGGTGGGGCCCGACGACACGGACGGGTATGACGTCGCCACCGGTCGCTTCGTTCTGAACGGAGCCGACCTTGGCCCGCGGGTCGTCGCTGCTTACCGCCGGGCCGAGCGCGCTCGCCGCGCCCGTCTGGGTGCGTTTCTGACCGGACATGCGATTCCGCACGCAACTGTCGGCGCCAGCAGTGACATCCGGCGTGAACTCGCCGGCCTGACCGAGGTAGCCGCCCGTGCCGGATGACTTGCTGCGCCATGCGTTTGGGCCGCAGCCGTACTCGGCGTGGTGGCTGGTGTGGTCCGTCCTGTTGGTTCTTGGCGTAACCGCTTGGTATGCGTGCCTTTTCGTATGGACGCTGCCGTCGCATCGGTTGCGACGCATCCCCATCGTGCGGCGGGTGCACTCCCGGATCATCCGCAACCGGTTCGCGCGCGGTGTACAGCGTGTCGCCGCCGAGTACGACGCGGGCCGAACGTCGGCGGCGCAGGCGTGTGCGGCCATCGGCCGGACGGTACGCAGTTTCTTGCATCAGGCGACTGGTGAGCGCGCTCAGTACCTGCATATCGACGCGGTGGCCGACGGGGGTCTGGCCGCGGCCGCGCCCCTGCTGGCCCGCCTCGGAGACGGGCAGTTCAACGCCGAGACGCGAGTCGACGTCGGCGAGGTGAGTGCCTCGGCGCAGGAGTTGATCCGCTCGTGGACCTGAAATGGTGGCCGGTAGCGGCCATTGCATCGTCCTGCCTCCTCGCCGCCGTGGCGCTGGCGGCGTTGCTGCCCATGACCGCTGCCCGCAGACAGCTGCGACCGTTGGCCAACGTCGCCCGGCTGACCCGGTTGCCCGAGTACGCAAGAGTGGCTCGGCTTCGTTCACTGTCGACGATCGTGAAACTGGTGGTGCTGACAGTTATGTTCAGCGCTGCGACGTGGGCCGCGGCCCGGCCAAGCCGGGCCGGCAATGATTTTGACGCCATGCATCCCGAGGACATCATGCTGTGCGTCGCGCAGCCGGTAACCGATCCCGCGACGACTGAACTGCTCGACTACTTCGCGCGGCAGACCACCGCTTCGCCACAGACCCAACGCATCGGCCTGACATCGGTGAACCGGCGTCTGGTCCCGTTGACGCGCGATCACCAATACGCGGCCGGTCAATTCAGCGGATACGTTGGCGCCCATGAGGGGCAGTTGACGTCGTTTTCCCCTCCGGTGCCCTACACGGACTATGCCCCCAGCGTGAATGATGTTATCGCGCTGTGCCTCACCGGCTTCACCGCTAACGAACAGCAGGACTCGCATCGGCGCTCGGTGATTTATCTTGGGCCCTCGGAGCTTCGCGCGTCGGGGGAGTCGCGTGCCTCGCTGTTCACCGATAACTCTGTGCGAGAGCTGGCCAAACGTACGGGGGCTCAGGTCAATGTGGTCGACACGGCCCCATCGCCTGCCAGCGGTGCTCTGGTCGCGCTCGCGCAGCAGACCGACGGCCGGCACGTCAGGGCTGGGGCAAAGCCAGTCACCGCGGCACTCAACGAGATTCGCACGCACACTCCGGCGGCGCGTCTCGCGGACGGCACCATCGTGACAGCGGATTTCCGTGATGCACCGGTGATACCGCTGGCGATCGCGTTGTTGTCGGCGGCCGTGCTCTCGGTGGCCCTACTGGTATTGCGCCGATGACGTATCAGCCCGTGCTGCCCTGGCCGATCCTCGCAGTCGTAGCTGGCGCGCTCGCCCTGGCGCGGCTGGTGGCGCTTTGGCGGGTGCTGCAGTCGGCCGGGAGCCGGCGTCTGCGTGCGGTGCTGCGGTGGAGCGGCGTGACCGTGGCGGTGCTGCTGCTGATTGCGGCAACCACCCGTCCAACGATCCGCGACGACCAAAATCGCGCTGGGACAACGGCCGCGGCCGGAGCGAATCTCAACGTATTCCTCGTCGTCGATCGGTCGGCCGCCTCGGGTGTCGAGGATCACGGCGTCGACACTCCGCGCATCGCCGGGATACGCGATGACATCACGGAATTGATCAAGCAGTACCCGGCGGCTCGGTACGCACTCGTCAGCTTCGTTTCGAAGGCCTCGCTGAATTGGCCGCTTTCTGAAGATGTCTGGAGCTTGCGTGCGGCCATCGCGGCTCTCGGCGCCGCCCAGGACGGTGCCGATGTCGACGCCGCCGCACCGGGCAACGTCCTGCGGTACCAGCTGACGCAGGCGCTGCAACAGTATCCGGGTTCGCGCAACGTAGTGCTGTACTTCGGCTCCGGTGCGCCGGGATCGCCCGCGAGGCAGGGCGACCTCAACCTCACGCCACGGTCGGTAAATAGCGGGGCGGTGCTGGGTTACGGCCGCACCGACTCGATCGACGAAGCCGAATTGCGGCAAATCGCAGAACAACTCGAGGTGCGGTACGTACATCGGGACCCTGGTCAGCCCTTCCGGCTCGATCTCCCCGATGCAGCGCGCGGTCTTGACGTCGGGGTCGAACGGGTAGAGCTGTACTGGCTGCCTGCGTTGCTTGCGGCGGGACTGCTGCTGGCCGAGATCTATCTTTCGGTGCGCGAGTTCCGGCGCGGCCGTATTGCCCGACGAGACTTGGCATCATGATGCATAGACCGGCAAGGCTGCGGCTACGACGACGGCTGCTGATCTACTCGGCCCCGGTGACGGTCACGGCGCTATTGGTAATTGTCAAGCTGATTTCGGTTGTGGTAGCCGGTAATTCGGCCGGGACTTCTTTCGAGCACGGTGACGCAAGAGCGGTCCAAAGTGATGCAGAGGTCCTCGGCATCGCCAATGTGGTGGAACCGGCGAAGGCTTCGTTCGCCGCCGGCGCGGCCGCCGTTCTCGACGGCCGGCTCGACGATGCTGACTTTCACTTCTCGGCTGCCCTCGACCGCACCGATGCCGCCCGTTCTTGCCCCGTGCGAGTCGACCTCGAGCTGGTTCGCGAAACTCAGGGTGATCAGGCCACGGCGGCGGGGGACCGAGCCCATGCTGACGAACGCTACCGAAGCGCACTGGCCGTCGTCGACGCCGCGCCGCACGACTGTTTCTCGGGCAACAACGACTCGGACCCGCAACGGCGGGCCATTCGGCAGGACACCGCGAACCGGCTGACGAACAAACTCAACGCCGCACCGTCCGCGGTGCGACCGCTCCCGCCCCCGCCACCCCCGGCGGCGCCTCCCGCACCACCGCCCCCAGTGCTCGCCGCCGTCACACCCGATGGCCGCGAGATACCGCCGCGTCGGCTCGACCCCACCGAAGGCGATCCGCTCGACAAGTTGCAGCAGGTACTGCAGGACGCGGCGGCCACGGCAGGACCGTAAGCGTCTGTCAGGCTTGATGACGTGGACGAATTCCTCGGGCCGGCGTGCCCGTGCGGCAGTGGTGATGGCTATCGCGGGTGCTGCGGGCCGCTGCACGACGGCGAGTCGCAGGCACGATCGGCCGAGGAACTGATGCGGTCACGGTATTCGGCATTCGCCTGTGGAGACGCCGCTTATCTGTTTCGTACCTGGCATCCGCGAACTCGGCCGGCCGACGTGACCGTCGACCCGGGCATCACCTGGACGGGTCTCGAGGTGATCGATACCGTCGCGGGTGGTCCCGACGACGATCGCGGTGAGGTCGAGTTCAACGCCCAGTTCGAATCCGGGGGCCGCGCCGACCGCTTGCATGAGCGCAGTCGCTTCGAGCGCCGCGCCGGCCGGTGGTTTTACCTCGACGCCGTTTCAGACCGCGCGGCGGAAGATGTGTAGCCGCCTTTCGCGTTGACACGCTGTAAGGCTGACCGACAACAGAAATGAGGCACCGCCCATGACCGCAGATCTACCTGGCGAAGCACTGGAGCTGCGTTCGCTGGTGACCTCCGATGGCACGCTCGAACTTTCGTTGCACGAGCTACCCGTCCCGACGCCCGGCGCCAGCGAGGTGCTGGTGCGAGTGGAGGCCTCGCCGATCAACCCGTCGGATCTGGGTCTTCTGGTTGCCAGCGCCGACATGACCAAGGCCGCGGTGACGGGCACGCCCGAACGCCCCGTGGTCACCGCCTCCCTCGGCGAGGGCGCCCTGGGTGCGCTGTCGGCGCGACTCGACAAGTCGCTTCCGGTGGGCAACGAAGGCGCGGGCACCGTTGTGGCCGCGGGGTCCTCGGACGCGGCCCAGGCGCTCGTTGGAAAAACCGTGGCGATCGCGGGCGGCGCGATGTACTCGCAATATCGAGCGGTCGACGCGTCGGCTTGTCTGGTCCTGCCCGAGGGGGCCACGGCCCGCGACGGCGCGTCGTCGTTCGTCAACCCGATGACGGCATTGGGAATGACGGAAACCATGCGCCGCGAAGGACATTCGGGCCTCGTACACACCGCCGCGGCGTCGAACCTGGGACAAATGCTGGTCAAGCTCTGCCTGAAAGACGGGATACCGCTGGTCAATATCGTCCGCAAACCCGAGCAAGAGGAGCTGCTGCGCTCACTCGGCGCAACCCATGTCCTCAACTCCTCCACGCCCTCATTCGGCACCGACCTTGTCGAGGCCCTCAAAGAGACGTCCGCGACACTTGCGTTCGATGCCACCGGCGGTGGCACGTTGGCCAGCCAGATCCTCAACGGCATGGAGAAGGCAGCCAATGCGACCGCGGCGGAGTATTCGCGCTACGGGTCGAACGTCCACAAGCAGGTGTACATCTACGGCGCGCTGGATACGAGCCCCACGGTTCTCACGAGGAGCTTCGGCATGGCGTGGGGCGTCGGAGGGTGGCTGCTGACGCCGTTCATTCAGCGCGTCGGCGCGGAGACCTTTGGCCGGTTGCGCGCACGGGTGGCCGCCGAGCTCACGACGACGTTCGCGAGCAACTACACCCGAGAGGTTTCGCTCGCCGGGATGCTGCAGCCTGACGCGTTCAACGAATACGTCAAGCGAGCTACCGGTGAGAAGTTCCTCGTGACGCCGCAGGCGCGGCCCTGAATCCGCGGAGCGAGTGACGGGATTCGAACCCGTGTGTACGGCTTTGCAGGCCGCTGCCTAGCCGCTCAGCCACACCCGCATGAGTGGTCACGATGCCAGCGCGGGCGGCTAGGGCCCAGTGTTTCGCTCGCCCCGATCATTTCGGTCTAGCGGCGGCGCGGCGGACGACAGTAAGGTCGCAAAATGGCCAACGGTCGCCTCGCTGATCCGGATTGTTGTCTGCGAACCGAGCCTCGGGCGGACCCGCGAATGGTCGACGCTCTTGCGCCGGTCGGTCTCGACGACAACGCGCCGACGGTGGCACTGACACGTGATGCGCCACTCGAGGACCTGCTGGCCTATGCCGCGATGGCCGAGGAGGGGATGGGCGCCGTTCTCGGCCTTTTCGCGGCAGGTGTTCCGGACGCGGACGGCGTGACCACGACGGCCACCACGATCAGCGGCGAGGACGGCAACGATGTGACGCTCTACGTCAGCCGCCCCGCTGCGGATGGCCCATTGCCTGCCGTGGTGCACCTGCACGGTGGCGGCATGGCCATCGCCAGCGCCGCCGACGCAACGTACACGCGGCTGCGCGAGTACATCGCGGGCACCGGCCTTGTCGTTGTCGGGGTCGAGTTCCGCAACTCCGGCGGCAAACTCGGCCCACACCCCTTTCCCGCCGGGTTGAACGACTGCGCAGCCGGCGTTCGTTGGGTGGCATCGCATCGCGCAGAGCTCGGCGTCAGCCACCTGGTCGTCGCGGGCGAGTCCGGCGGCGGCAATCTCACTCTGACCGTGGCGCACAAAGCGAAACGCGAGGGATGGCTGCACGAAATCGCGGGCTTCTATGCGCAGTGCCCGTTCATCTCCAACCGATGGCACGAACCCCCCGCGGAGTTGCCTTCGCTACGAGAATGCGACGGCTACTTCATCAGTCTTCAACAGCTGGAGCTACTGGGTTCGCTGTACGACCCCGACAGTGAGAACTCGAACGACCCCACCTGTTTCGCCGGCGTCGCGACCGACGAGGATCTGAATGGCCTTCCGCCACATGTGATCTCGGTGAACGAACTTGACCCGTTGCGCGACGAGGGACTGGATTACTACCGCCGTCTGGTGCGCGCGGGTGTACCCACCGTGGGCCGGTTGGTCGCGGGCACCTGTCACGGCGGCGATCTGATATTCGCGGGTGCGATGCCCGAGGTTTTCGTGTCCAGCATCCGCGATCTCAGCGGCTTCGCCAAGAGCCTCGCCTAAGCGGCCCAGGGCCGACCCGCGAGCGTAACGCCAGGGTGGAAAATCGGCCCGGTTTCCCGCGTGACGTTACGCTCGCGGGAGCCGGCCTAGCCCCCGTCAGAGGCCGATGTAGACCGCCTTGGTGTTGAAGTAGGCTTCGATGCCCTTGCGGCCCCGCTCGCCACCCCAACCCGACTGCTTGTGGCCGCTGATCGGCATCGACGGGTCGGCTGCGAGCGAGGAGTTCACCCAAATCTGGCCTGCGCGAAGCTCATTGACGACGCGGTGGGCCCGGCTGAGGTTCTCGGTCCAGATCGAGCCGGCCAACCCGTAGTGCGTGTCGTTCGCCGCGGCGAGCACCTCGTCCTCGTCGTCGAACGGGATCACACAGCCGACCGGCCCGAAGATCTCCTCCTTGATGAGGCGCATGTCGGGCGTGGTGTCGGTGACGATCGTCGCCTCATAGAAGTAGCCCTTGCGGTCCATCGGCTTGCCGCCGGTGATCACCTGCGCGCCGCCCGCGACCCCGTCGTTGACGATGCCCTCGACGCGCGTGCGCTGCTTGTCACTGATCAACGGCCCGAGCACGGAGTCGGGATCGTCGCTGCCGCCCATCGGCAGCATCTGCGCGAAGCCGGCGAGCCCTTCGACCACCTGGTCGTAGATGCCGCGCTGCACGTAGATGCGCGAGGTGCACGAGCAGTTCTGCCCCGAACCGGCCAGCAGGCCCATACCGGCTCCCATGATCGCCTTGTCGAGATTGGCGTCGTCGAACATGATCAGCGGCGACTTGCCGCCGAGCTCCAATGTCAGCCGCTTGAGATTGCCCGCCGCCGCCTTGACGATCAGCCGTCCGACCTCAGTCGATCCGGTGAACGAGATCTTGTCGATGTCCGGGTGTGCGGTCATCGCCGCGCCCGTCGTCTCGCCGTAGCCGGTGATGACGTTGAGGACACCGTCGGGCAGGCCCGCCTCGCGGAAGATCTCCTCGAGCTTCAGCGCGGTGAGCGGCGTCTCCTCGGCGGGCTTGAGAACCGCGCTGCAACCGGCCGCCAGGGCGGGCGCGACCTTGAGCATCGCGACGAAGAAGGGCCCATTCCACGGAATGATCAGGCCGACGACGCCGACCGGCTCGAGCTGGGTGAACGTGTGGTAGGTCTCCCAGGTGCCGAGGAGGCCGTCGGACACGAGGTTGGCCGACTCGCCGTGGATCTTGCCGACCCAGCCGGCGTAGTACTTCAGCATCTCGACCGCCACCGGGATGATGTGCCGCGCGGCGGTCAGGTTCATGCCGTTGTCTTGGCCTTCGAGCGCGGCGAGTTCGTCGGTGCGCTCCTCGATGATGCGAGCGGCGCGGAAGAGCACGTTCGCGCGGTGCGACGCGGGCGCCTTGCGCCACACCCCCGACTCGAAGGTCTCGCGCGCGCGGGCCACCGCCGCGTCGACGGCCGCCTGATCGGAATCGGGGACCTCGGTGATCAGCTCCTCGTTGGAGGGGTTGTAGACAGCTATGGCGTCAGTCAATGTTCCCGGCCCTTTGCTCGCGTGGCGTCGTTGCCCGACAGAGGTTACGCGCGTAACTAGTCAGTGTCCAGTACGGCTCAGGCGGATTCGCGGACGACCAGCGTTGCGATGTTCCGGGCAGCTGGACGGGGCTCGTCGGGCACGCCGAGCTCGGTCAACACCGCTGTCAGCGCCACCTCGGCGATCGCCGTGCGGTCGAACATGACCGTCGTCAGAGCGGGGACGCTGAAGGGCGACAGGGCGGTGGCGTCGACCCCGATGACCGCGAGGTCGTCGGGGCAACGCAGTCCGGCGCGCCGAATGCCGTCGAGCACCACGAAGGCCACTTCGTCGCTCTGTGCGCAGACCGCGGTGACGCCCGCGTCGTGCAAGTCGCGGACCGGTGCGGCGCTGTCGTCCGGCGTCAACGCGGTCACCACGACGTCGGGCAGACCGTGCTGGTGCGCCGCGCGCCGGACGCCGTCGATCCAGTAGTCGCCAAGAGCGCGCCATCGGCGATCGCCGGAGTAGGCAAATCCGAGGTTGCGATGACCCCGGGAGACGAGATGGTCGACACGCAGCTGTCCGACCGAATACTGCGGGTCGCCGAGCCCCGGCAGGGTGTGCACGCAGATATGGGGGATGGCTGCATCCTTCACGGCGCCAGATGCCTTGCGGCCCAAGGGGAAAAGACTCGTCACAGCGATCGGTTGGAGATGATTGATGGCGTCGGCGACCGCGTCGTCGTGTTCGGTCTCGAACAGCTGGACCTGCATGATGCCGCGGCGGGTCAACTCGGTGGTCATGTGCGTGCCCACCTGCATGGGCATCTCACCGCCGGCGAGCTGCGGCACGATGTACAAGATCACCCCGCTTTTCCCGCGGGCCAGGTTGCGGGCGGCAAGGTTGGGCCGGTACCCCAGTTCGGCTGCGGCACTGTGCACCGCGGCGCGCGTCTGCGCCGAGATGGTCCGCCCGACCGAGTTATTCAGTACGTAGCTGACCGTCGCGGTCGACACGTTCGCCATGCGCGCGACGTCGGCCTTGGTGGGTCTGCCCTTCACGCTCAGATCGACCTCCCAGCCAGCCGTCTTGTGTGACGACTCAGATTACGTCGACCGAGGCGCGCTTCCTGCGCATTCGCTCTGCCCGCGGGTTCGGACACCCATTGAAGTCATGCGGGCTTATGCGAAAGACTCGGTGCGGGCCAACCAGTCGCAGGGCTTCACGTAATCGTTGGTGGTGGACGCAATGAACCGCAGACATGGGTGCGCCGCGCCGCTGGCTCTGGCGGTGATCGTGGTCGCAATCGTCGCAGGTGGGCGGGCGGTGGCGGCACCGGCGATGTTCGCCGAGGCGCCGGGTGTGCCACTCGGCGTGCAGCCGCAGCTGGCATCCGACCCAGCGCAGCTGGCCAAAGATCTCGTCGCTGACGAACTCGCGCTGCGCGACCAAGCGACGCCGGAGTCAGCGCTCGCCGCGGCGGCGCATCGCGAGCAGGCGGCCTACCGGGCCATCGGACGGCATCCGGAATGGGATGCGACCGTCCGGCCACTAGTCCCGGCGTCGTTGATCGATGTCTACGACCGCAACGTCGACGCCCGTCGACAGCTTCAGGCGATGGCGCAAGTGCGGGACACGGTGCCGGCTTGGCGGATCGACCCGCCGGCTCCGCCCGACGAGCTGATGGGTTACTACCGCGCGGCAGAGGCGGAATCGGGTGTCGGCTGGAACTACCTGGCCGCGATCAACCTGGTCGAGACGCGTTTCGGCAGCATCAACGGCGTAAGCACTGCCGGCGCCCAGGGTCCCATGCAGTTCTTGCCGTCGACGTTCGCGTCGTACGGCCAGGGCGGTGACGTCAATTCGCCGCACGACAGCATCATGGCAGCAGCCCGGATGCTCAACGCCAACGGATTTGCCAACGACCGCGATCGCGCCGTCTACAGCTACAACCACGCACACCAATACGTGCAGGCGGTCGACGACTACGCCGCGTTGATCGGGGCCGATCCCGCGGCGTTTGCCACCTTCTACCGCTGGGACGTCTATTACGTCACGACCGCCGGCGACGTGTTGCTGCCCGTCGGTTACGCCGCGTCGGCACCGATCCGCGTCGCGGACTATCTGGCCGACCACGCGCAGTAGCCGCGCGAGTGCAAACCGGATAGTCGACTTAACCGAACCCGCCCGCCCGGGCAAACGTCACAATTGTGGACTATCCAGCGAAAAAGTGGCGACGAGACGTCGGGGAATGGTTGTCTTGAGGGAGCCGCTACGGGCAGCGGTTAGGCGACCGTCTCTGGGTCTGAGCACATTCGGAAGGGATGTCAGTGGTTTTCCGGGCAGACCAGGAGATTGGCCTCGATCTGGCCGCCGTCGACTGGGCGGCCACCCCGCTCGGGCCAGTCGAAGATTGGCCGCAAAGCCTCCGTACGGCCGTCAGCATCCTGCTGTCATCCCGATTCTCGATGTGGATGGCGTGGGGCCCGGAGTTGACCTTCTTCTGCAACGCCGCCTATCGCCGCGACACCCTGGGCCGCAAGTACCCCTGGGCGCTGGGCCGCCCCGCCAGCGAGGTGTGGGCCGAGATCTGGGACGACATCGGTCCGCGGATCGCGAGCGTGTTGGTGACCGGCGAGCCCACTTGGGACGAGGGTTTGCTACTGATCATCGAGCGGTCGGGATACCCCGAGGAGTCGTATCACACGTTCTCCTACAGCGCGCTGCGCGACGAGGACGCCAGCATCGTCGGGATGCTCTGCGTGGTGCGGGAAGACACCGATCGGGTGATCGCTCAGCGTCGGATGGCGACGCTGCGCGACCTGGGCTCGGATCCGAGCGTCGTGCGGACCGAACGTCAGATGCTGGACCACGCCGCCCGACAACTCGCGAACAACCCGTACGACCTCCCCTTCACGATGACCTATCTGTTCGGTGAGCACGGCGAGGCACTGCTGGCCGGGGTCAGCGGAATCGAGCCCGGGCATCCCGCGGCGCCGCAAGTGCTTCCCGCCGGCGGCCTTTCCGACTGGCCCACGGAAATGTTGGCGCAGGGCACAACCCAACTGATCGACCTCGACAACGAAGCACAGGATCTGCCCACCGGCGCCTGGACGGAACCACCCGCACAGGCGCTCGTGGTGCCGCTCCTACAGCAGGGCGGGGATCCAGTCGGCTTCCTCGTGGCCGGGCTGAATCGGTACCGCCAGTTCGACGACGGCTACCGCGGCTTCGTCGAGCTCGTGGCCGGCTACATCGCCGGAGGGATCGGCAGCGCGCGCAGCTATCGGGCTCAGCAACAGCGGGCCGAGGAGCTGGCCGAACTCGACCGGGCGAAGACGGCGTTCTTCTCCAACGTCAGCCACGAATTCCGCACTCCGCTCGCGTTGATCCTCGGACCGGTCGACGAGTTGCGCGGCCGGACAGCCGGGTTGGACGAGCAGGCCCGCCAGGAGCTGGAACTGGTGCACCGCAACGGTTTACGGCTGGCCAAGCTCGTCAACACGCTGCTGGACTTCTCCCGTATCGAGGCGGGGCGGATGCGCGCCCGATTCGAGCCCGTCGACTTGTCAACTGTCACAGCTGATTTGGCCAGCGTGTTCCGCTCGGCCATCGACCGGGCCGGCGTGGCGTTCACGGTGGACTGCCCGCCGCTCGACGAACCGGTCTATCTGGATCACGAGATGTGGGAGAAGGTGATCCTCAACCTGCTCTCCAATGCGTTGAAGTTCACCTTCGAGGGGACCATCAGGGTCGCGGTGAGCCGCGATGACACCGATGCCGTCGTCACGGTGTCCGACACCGGGGTCGGGGTGCCCGCCGCCGAAATGCCCCGGCTCTTCGAGCGTTTCCACCGCGTCGAGAACGCGCGCGCCCGCTCCACCGAAGGCAGCGGAATCGGGCTGGCTTTGGTCAAAGAACTCGTCGGGCTACACGGCGGCAGCATCTCGGTCGACAGTCAGGAGGGCGTCGGCACCACCTTCACCATCCGCTTGGCCTTCGGCTCGGCCCATCTGCCGAGCGACGAAGTCTCGACGCCACCGGCAGCTCGCACCACATCCGGCGTGATCGCGGAGCCCTTCGTACAGGAAGCCTTGCGCTGGCTGCCCCGCGACACCGGCGCCACAGCGTCCGACGCCGGCAGCACAGCGATGATGACCGCGGTCGCGCCCGCCGGGAAAGACGGCGAACGGACACACGTGTTGATCGCCGACGACAACGCCGATATGCGTGAATACCTGATCAGCCTGATGCAGACGTCCGGCTACCAGGTCACCGCCGTCACCGATGGACAGCAGGCGCTCGACGCCATCCGAGCGCAGGTTCCCGACCTCGTCATCAGCGATGTGATGATGCCCGGGCTGGATGGTCTGCAACTACTCTCGGCGCTGCGCGGTGACCCCCGCACCGCGGCTTTACCGGTGCTGTTGCTATCGGCGCGCGCCGGACAAGAAGCGTCGATCGAAGGCTTGCTGGCCGGCGCCGACGACTATCTCGTCAAGCCGTTCGCCGCCGCCGAGCTGCTGGCCAGGGTGCGCGCCAACGTCGAGTTGTCGCGGTTGCGCAGCCACCACAACCGGTGGCGCACCGCCCTGGTGGATTCGCTGCAGGAGGGATTCTTCGTCTGCGACGAACAGGGTGCCGTCATCGAGATCAATGCCGCGTTCAGCGAGCTCATGGGCTACGGCCCCGAACAGCTGCCCTATGACGCGCCCCACCCGTGGTGGCCGGACGCCGAGACCAGCCCGGAAGCCCACCGCCAAGTTGCGGGGGTCTTCCAACAGCTACTGAACGAGACCCAAGGCGCGTTCACCGCGCCGGTGGTCCACCGGGACGGGCACCGGCTGTGGGTGGCGGCGAACTTCAACCACGTCGAAGACCCGGACACCGGCCGCCGAATCATGGTGGGCACCCTGCGTGACATCACCACCGAGCACTACATCGTGCAGAGTCAGCTCGCCCTGGCTGCGCTGAACCAGCAACTGGCACAAGCGGATACGCTCGACGACACGCTGCAGGGCGCGGTCGGAGAGCTACGCCAGACCTGGAATGCGCGCCGCGTTCTGGCTGCGACGTTTGCTCGCGACGCTCCCCAGGACGACACGCCTGCGCTCGTGTGCGCCGGTGAACCGTGTAACTGGGACGAACTGCCGCCGGGTCACCGGCTGTTGATCGAGTCGCTGCGCGATTCCGATCTGCTGACCACGGTCGCCGAAGAGCCTGGCACAGCGGGCATCTCGCTGCAGCATCCCCGCGGAGTGCTCGTCGTGTGGATCGACTTATCGGAGCAACGCCCGTTCACCTCCGAGGATCACAACCTGCTGAAGGTCTTGGGCGGGCGGCTCAGCCAAGGTCTGCACCGCGTCTATCGGTTGGACGAGCAACGCGAGACCGCGCTGGCGCTGCAACACGCGATGCTCGGTCCGACGAATTTGCCGGGAGGTTTTGCGGTGCGGTATCACCCGGCCAGCCATCCGCTGCAGGTTGGCGGTGACTGGTACGACGTGGTCGATCTCGACGACGGGCGGGTTGCGTTGATCGTCGGCGACTGCGTCGGCCACGGGCTGGCCGCAGCGACGGTGATGGGTCAGCTTCGCAGCGCGTGTCGTGCGCTGCTGCTTGACCGGCCCGGTCCCAGTGCGGTCCTCGCCGGTTTGGACCGCTTCGCCGCGCGTCTGCCCGGTGCCCGTTGCACCACCGCATTCTGCGCCGTGCTCACCCTCGACACCGGAGAGTTGGTGTACTCCAACGCGGGTCACCCGCCGCCGATCATGGTGCACGCCAATGGAACCAGCGAGCAGCTCGATGGTGAACATGGGCTTCCCCTGGGGCTGCGTCCGGAGTGGTCGCGGCCCGAAATTCGCGTGACGATGCCGCCGCGATCGACGTTATTGCTCTACACCGATGGTCTGGTCGAACGCCGCGGCCATTCGATCGACGAAGGCATCGCCAGTGCGACGGATCTGATTCAGGTCGGCCGGGCCCAGTCGCTTGACGAGGTGGCAGACGATCTCATGGTCGGGCTCGAACCTGGTGGCGGCTATTCGGACGACGTGGCCATGTTGCTCTATCGGCAGCCTGCGCCCTTGTCGATGAAATTCGCCGCCGATGTCGATCACCTCGCGCCGAGCCGTGAAGCGTTGCGCGGCTGGCTGACCCAGGTAGGTGTCGAGCCCGACCAAATCACCTATCTGCTCACCGCTGTTGGGGAAGCCGTCGCCAACGCCATCGAACACGGCTACCGCGACCAACGCGAGGGCACCGTCTCGTTGCGCGCGACCGCGGTCGTCGACGCACTGCACGTGACCGTCTCCGACGGCGGCACCTGGAAGACACCCCGCACCATCCCTGGAGCCAACCGGGGCCGCGGCATCGCCTTGATGCGAGGTCTGGTGGAGGACATCACGATTCGCTCCACCGAGGCCGGCACCACAGTTCACTTGTACGCGAGGATCGCCTAATGCCCGCAGAGCTCACGCTGAACACCGACCACGGCCCCGACGGGACGCCCCGGGTGACCGCGACGGGGGAGATTGATCTCAGCAACGTCGCCCAGCTCGTCGAGGCACTCAACACCGCGAGCGCGGGGTCCCGAAGTCCGATCACCATCGATCTCAGCACCGTCAAGTACCTCGACAGCGCCGGAATCAACGCGCTTTTCGACCATGCCGACAAGGTGGACGGGCTGCATGTCGTCGTCCACCGCTTGCTGATTCGAGTCCTTACCATCACCGGCCTGGACAAGGTAGCGACCCTGGAAGCCGCACCAGCAGGCGACGACGGTTAGGAACCGAGTCCTCGCAACGGCTCAGTCGGTAGAGCCCGGGGAAAAGCGGCTTCACTCGGCCGCATCGGCAGGCAGCAGTGAGTGCGCGACGTGTGTGCCCTCGAAACGGAACTGGTGCGCAGGACGCCGTAGCGGCTCGATGGTGTTGTCGGTGTGCACGACGACTCCGCCCCCGGCAGGGATTCCCAGCCCCGTGGCCGCACCGCCGAGCGAGGCAATCGCGCGGGAAAGTCGCGCCCAGCCTTCCCGCTCGTCGTGGGTGTCGATAACCGCGGGGACGAGGTTGAACACCTCGAGCAATTCGGGTCTCGGAGTCTCGACGATTGCGTACTGTCCGAGCTGGACCGCGCCGGCTGATATGCCCACCAGGATCGCACCACGGGTATAGCGGTCCAGCAGCACATCTTTCATTCCGGTTTCCTCGAACGTCCTCCAGCCGAGAGGCACGTCGCCGCCCGCGAGGACGATCAGCTGCGCGCCTTCCAAGAAGGTGCGGTCGTCTGGTCCGAACGACGAATCGACCATGCGGCGGTCCGTGATTCCAATCGCATCCATCCCCGCCTCGAAGATGTCGTAGAACTCCGGACGGTCACCGTTGGAGGCCCCGATGTACGCCGCGCATAGTCGTGTGTCGCGAGCCAACCCGTGAAGTGCCGCCTCGAGCAGTGGGCGACCACGTCGCCGCCAGAACAGCAGCTGACTGTCCGCGAGCAGATACAGCGGTTGGCGCGGTTTCCGATCGGCCTCGGACATGAAATCACCCTATCGGCGAAATGCCCCCGCGCTCGGCTCGGTTTCCAGGCACCGCTTCGGTGCGCGTGCGGGCCGCGCGGCCACGACCAGAATCGTTGTCGCACAGGGAATACGGTGCAGCGCAAGTCGAGTTGGTGGTTACCGGCGGACCGACATTTGCCCGCGCATGGTGTTACGGGTGCATCCATGATGGGAGCGTTAGGTGTAGGTGTCCTAAACTTCTAATCCTTGATGGAACGTGCCAGTCAGCTTCGTCGCTGGCACTGGCCGAACAGAGGGGCTGTCGACCATCGACTGTGTGGTGATTCAGGACCAGGAGCGCAAACCGTCGACGTGGGCGCCCTTGCGCAACCGCGTGTACCGAGGCCTGTTCATCGCCCAGTTCGTCTCCAATATCGGAACGTGGATGCAGGCGGTGGCGGCGCAATGGTTCTTGGTGGAGAACCACAGTCCGGACGTCATCGTGGCACTGGTGCAGACGGCGAGTCTTGGGCCGACGCTGCTCCTGGGGTTGTTCGCCGGCGTGCTCGCCGATCTGTTCGACCGGCGTCGCCTCCTGATATTTCTGCAGACGTATGCCGTACTGGTGGCACTCGCGCTGGCCCTGCTGACGAACCTCGGCCGCCTCACCCCGACCGCACTCTTGATGTTTACCTTGGCCATCGGGTTCGCTTCCGCATTGACCGGACCGGCCTGGCAGGCGATTCAGCCCGAGGTTGTTCCGCGCGAGCAGATACCGGCGGTTTCGGTTTTGGGCAGCGTCTCCGCGAACTCCACCCGAGCTATTGGGCCGGCTATCGGCGGCATCGTCGTGGCCTGGCTCGGCCCCGCGGCGGTCTTCGCGATCAATGCGGTGTCGTTCTCGGCGATCATCGTCGCTTTGCGGGCGTGGAATCGGCCGAAGCAAATCGTGCCGATCGAGCGAGAACGCATCGGCCAGGCCATCATCACCGGGCTGCAATATGTCGAGAACAGTCCGATCTTTCGCAGGATCCTGTTGCGCACAGCCCTTTTCCTGTTTCCCGCGTCGGCCATACTCGCACTTTTGCCGGTTGCCGCCGCGCACACGTGGCACCTCGGCGCCGGTGGCTACGGTGTGGCGCTGGGGGCCATCGGTTTGGGTGCCATACTCGCCGTGATCGCTGCCGAACCGTTGCATGCACGAATTTCGGATAACCGGCTGCTGGCGATCTCTGCCGCGGCGTACGGCCTCGCGCCGGTAGCGGTGGTCTGGCTGCCATTCGGGGCCGCGATTCCGTTTCTGGTGCTGTCGGGGACGGCATGGCTGATCACTTTGACGACGTTGAACGCCGCAGCGCAACTGTCGCTGCCCCGATGGGTTCGGGCCCGCGGACTGTCGGTGTATCTGTTGGTCTCGACCGGATCTCAGGCGCTCGGTGCCTATATCTGGGGCCTGCTTGCCACCCGGTGGGGACTTGACGTCGCGATGCTGTGGTCGGCCGCAGTGCTGGGCGTTGCTGCCCTCAGCGTTGCCGTGCTGCCGCTGCGGCCGTGCACCGGGACGGAGAGTGTCGAGGTTTCCAGCGCCTGGCCGACACCGACGCTGGTGTTCGAACCGTGCCCACAAGATGGACCGGTGCTGGTGGCCGTCCGCTACCAGGTGCCGCCCGAGAACCTCGATGAGTTCATCGAAGCGATGCGGGACGTTAGGCAGTCACGGCTGCGGACGGGCGGCCACAGTTGGCGGCTCTATCACAGCGTCGAGGAACCCAACTCGTTCCTCGAGAGGTTCACCGTGACGTCCTGGAGCGAATTTGAGCGCCAACGCACGGAGCGATGGGTGGATGTCGATCATGACGGCGTCACGAGGGCGGTCAGCTACACCGTCGACAACACCCGGCGACACGAGTACTACGTCGCGTTGCGCACGCGCAAGTGAGACGGCTATGTGGCTGCGCCACAACATAATCGGCAATTATCCGAGCGTCGGGGGCGGTCCCAGCGGCTCGCCGGGGCCTAGATCGAGTTGCATCCACGCGACGTCGTGCCAGCGGTCGTTCTTGAAATAGACACGCGGCCAGGCGCCGATATCCTCGAACCCGAAGGATCGGTGAAATGCGTTGCTGATCTCGTTGGGTTGGGTGATACCGGCGAAGATGCGCCGGTATCCGCGATCGGCGAGCCGGTGCAGCACCTCGGCATAAAGTCTGCGTCCCCAACCCGCGCGGTGACGGTCGCCGCTGATGTAGATGCCCGTCTCGGCCGACCATTTGAAGGAAGGCAGGCTGATCAGCGCATGGCCGTAGGCGAAGCCGATGACCTGATCGTCATGTTCGAGGACGAGCCATTCGTGCGCCCGTTGGGCGCCGGCGATACGCGCCGCCATCTCGTCCGGGCTCGGTGCCTCGAGTTCCCAACTGATCAGCGTGTTCTCGACGTACGGCCGGTAGATCGCAACGCAGGCGGCTGCATCCTGCGGCGTAGCCGAACGCACAGTACCGCTGATTGCTTGCATGCCAGCAGTCTTGCAGCCGCTCGGTTTGCCTGCGAATCGCGGGTCCAGGTTTCGCTGCGTCGTCATCGGCGCACAAGACTTGCGATCACGCAAACGGCCGCCGGGTCATGGACCCGGCGGCCGTATCACGGTTTATCGCAGTATGCGTGCGACGGTGGTCTCCGCGTCGGCTCAATCGCCTGGGCGGAACGAACGTAGTGCAACTCCTACGCCCCACGAATACTCCGTGAGAGTTGAAGGGGCGCAGAGGAAAAAGTATGAGATTTAGCGGCCGCCGCCGGCACCGCCGCCGCGGCCACCACCGGCACCACCACCGCGTCCGCCGCCGGCACCGCCACCGCGGCCACCACCAGCGCCACCACCGCGTCCGCCGCCGGCGCCACCGCCGTGGCCGATGAACATTGTCTCGATGCTGTTGTTGATCATGACCCTTACCCTATCGCCGAATCAGGCATGGCGGCAATACGATTCACGGCGCGCATCGGCACCGGTCGGGAAGTGAACAGAGACCGCAATTCGGTTGAACACAAGGGGTGCGGGGCCGTGGCAGCGTCCGCTGTTCGCGTTGCTCGGGCCCTTTGAACCAGGATTGGGCGAGCCCACAGGTTACGAGGCTGCGAGGACCAAATGGGAGGCTCGAGAAGAAAATCAGGCGATCGACGTGGTTTGCTGTCATTCCTTGCGTGGCGGCCACCCCTCCAACCGGCTGCGCGTGAGATGGCGACGTCAACCTGACGAGCAGCCGAGGCAAAGTTCCGGGCAGCGCGGTAGGGGTCTTGATGAAATCAACAGCGAAAGCTGATGGGCAGGGGCGATCGTCAATCGGGCTCGGCCCGGTTGCTTAGCGGGCGAGCTCGTCGAATCGGGCGAGGGCGGCGTCGAGATCGGACTCGTCGAACATCTCACAGTGGTTGATCAGGTCGCCAGCGACCGTATAGAGGCTTGTCATGCGCCACTCGGCGTAGAAGCCCTCTCGTGACGTTCCCTTAGCCACATGGGTGACGACCGCGCCGAGCTCGGTCAGCCGATGAACGGCCAGAATGTCGAGGCGGTTGCCCACCGAGTCCGCCAGCGCGGCGCGCAGGTACGGCATCAGGTCGCCGGGGCCAATCGTTGTGAGATGCCGATGGTCAACGTCGACGAAATCGTTTGTACTCAACGGCATTTCCCCTCGATTAAGCGCGGCATATCCCTCCACAACAATCGACCACGTATGGGCGTGCACTGCGCCTTCACCAGCGAGGTACCGGGCGTCAAGTTCGGCGAAGGCGGCGGCCATGTCGTCGGAATCGAAGACCACGGTGTCGTGCAGTAGGTCGTCGCCGGCTAAGTCCACGAGGCGCAGAAGTTCGACGACGACCGGTCGATCGGCTTGATCAATGTCGCGGTAACGCTCGCGGCTCAACGAGAGGCGAGACCCTCTGACCGCGATGGCCTCATGCTCCATCCGCCAGCTACTGGGTACGGTCTCGAACATCGACTCGGCGGCCGTCGGCCATGCACGAACCTCGAGGACAGCTCGCAGACCCTCTCGGCGGTCGTCGACTCGGCCCTCCACGCTGGCGAGCGCGAGCATTCCGGCCATGTCGTGCCGGTTGAACGCAGCGGCGAATTGCGCCAAGGCCTTTGTTGCGTCGTTCTCCAGCGGTGGCGCTGGTCGGGCGAGCTCGTCAAATCGGGCGAGGGCGGCGTCGAGGTCGGACTCGTCGAACATCTCGACGCGGTTCAGCAAGTTGCCGTCGATGATGATGACGTTGGTCACGCGCCACTCGACGTCCAAGCCCTCTGGAGTCGTCCCGTTCGCCACATGGGTGACGACCGCGCCGTGGTCAGTCAACCGGTAAACGGCGACAATACGGAGGGAGTTGTTCTCCGTCTCGTCGAAGGCGACATGAAGGTAGTCGATCAGGTCGCCGGGTGCCATCGTTGCCCCACTGCGGTGATCGATGTCCGCGAAATCCGCTGTAGTTGGCGGGATGTCGCCCCGATTGAGCGCGCCATACGCGTCCGTTATGGCCGACCAGGTGTGCGGGTGCGCCGCGGCTTCCCCGGCGAGGTAACGAGAGTCGAGTTCGTCGAAGGCCGCTTCGACAGCGTCGACGTCGAAGACCGCGACTGCTTTAGTCCGGCGTTCGGAATCGATCTCGACGACGTGATAGATGTCGAGCTGAAATGCGTCGGGGTCCTGGGGTTCTGAACCCGATGCGTGGACGAGCATCAGCGCGAGGTCGTTGCCCCGGGTCGCAACAACTTTCGACGTTATGTGCCTGAACCCGACCTCGACTGCCGCCCGCATATCGTCGATCGAGTTTCTCCGGCCGCGTCGAATTCCGGCATTCGCGCCGGGACGGCGATCCTCGATGGAGACGTCGGCGGCCAGGATGTCCGCCATGCCCTCCCAGTCACGTGTCGTCATGTACACCGGAAAGCGCTTGGCTACCCGGGTCGCCTCGTTTTCGAGTTGCCGCGTCGGTGCCTGCAGCTCCTCGAACCTCGCGAGTGCCGCGTCGAGGTCTGTCTCTTCGAAGAATTCGTAGCGGTTGATCAGATCGCCTTCGACCATAAAGACATCGGCCATCCGCCACTCGGCGTAGAAGCCATCTGGTGTCGTCGACTGAGCAACGTGGGTGACGACGGCCCCGCGACCGGTCAGCCGGTGAATTGCCTCAACGTAGACGATGCTTTGCTTTGTATCAACCATCGCGGCATGGAGGAACTCCATCAGATCGCCGGGCGCTAGCATTACCCCGCGTCGGTGGTCGACATCCTCGAAGGTCTGTGTCGTCGTCGGCAATTCGCCTCGGTTGAGCACCTCGAACACCCGTGTGATGGCAGACCACGTACGCGACTGGGGGGCCGCCTCTCCGGCATGGTAGCGAGCATCGAGTTCGGCGAAGGCTGAATCGATGTCATCAGGGTCGAAGGCGACGCGTGCCGATATCCTTTCGTCCGAGTCGATCTCCGTGATGCTGAGCAGCTCGACACCGAATTCGCCGTGCCGCAGTTCGCGATTGGAAGAGCAGAAGCGGGTGAGCGCGAGGCGCTCGCCGCGGATCGCGATAACGGTCAACGTCGTATTCGCCCCGCCGTCTACTGCCAGGGCTTTCATTTTCTCGACCACTTCGTCGCGACCGTGCCAAATCCCCGCATTCACCACGTGCCGACGATCCTCGACCGAACTATCGGCGGCCAACGTATTGGCTACTGCCGGCCAGTTGCGTTGCCCCAAATTTTCCACGAAGCGCTTGTCCATTCGGGTTGCCGCGTTTTCCAGCCGTCGCGCTGGTGGACGCAATTCCTCAAATCGCGCGAGCGCGGCGTCGACGTCGTCTTCTTCGTACACTTCCATCCGTGGTCCGTCGGCAACGAACAAAAGGGTTCGTGCCCACTGCAATTCGTTCCCATGTTTGTCGCTGCCCTCGATGACGAGACCGGACACGATCCCATGGGTATCGAGCGCGTGGGCCACCGTCGTACGGTAGCGAGCGTCGGGCACGAGAGACCATAGCTCTTCGACAGCGTGCGCGAAATCCCCGGGCGCGAAAGGAACTCGTCGATGATCCGTGTACGCGATTTGTCCCATCATCGGCCCCGGCTGGTGACGATTAGCCTCGCCCAGAGTGTCGATTCCCATCTGCCACACGCGCGCATATGGTGCGGCCTCGCCGGCCAGGTACCGACGTTCGAGTTCTTCGTAAGCGGCGTCGATGTCTCCGAGATCGAACGAGACCAGTGCGACGATCCGGTCCTCGGCGTCGACCTCGACGATGGAGAACGACTCTGTGAAGTACGCGTCGGCTCCTTGATCGCGGAACGTGAGCTGGCCGCGGGTGAGGACAAGGCGTTGCCCGCGCAGCGCAATGGGTTTCGACGTTATGCGCGTGGTCCCGACGTCGGCAATTGACCGGATGTCCGCCATCTGGGCGTCTCGACCGTGCCGGACTCCCGCGCCTACCACTCGACGGCGGTCGTCACTGCAGAAGTTGTCGGCGAGTGCCTCGCTGAGACCGGACCAGTCGCGAGCGGCAAAATGCGCAAGGAATTGGTCGGCCACCTTGCTCGCCGCGTTTTCGAGTCGTCTAACGGTCGGGTGCAGTTCGTCGAACCGGGCAAGGGCGGCGTCGATGTCTGCCTCGTCGAAGACCTCTAAGCGATCGATCAGGCTACCGTCGACTGTGAAGACGTCGACGGTACGCCACTCGGCATCTACGCCCTCGTCTGAAATCTCTTGCGACACAGAGCCGATCACCGCTCCGAGATTGCTGAGCCGATGCGCAACCTCGATATACGAAAAGTTCCTGAGTCCGGTTGACGGTTTCCACAACGCGAGTAATGCGGGCAGCTCGCCGGGCGGAAACGACGATCCCTGCCGGTGGTCGATGTTGAACCAATTCGGCGTCGTCACCGGAGGTCCACCCCGGTTGATTGACGTGTAACTGCGTGTGATGGCCGACCAAGTCGCTGCACACGATGCGGCTTCGCCGACGAGGTAGCGCGCGTCGAGATCGTCGAACGCCGCCTCGGTGTCGTCCAGATCGAAGACGACGATCGACACAATTCGCTGGTCTGCGTCGATCTCGACGATGTTGAAGGCATCGTTTTGAACCGTCTCAGGGTCGCGGCCACATGCGCGTACGCGGGTAAGGGCGAGGCGTTGCCCCCGGACCGCCACGACATCCACCATCCAGATCGCGAATCCGAGATCGGCAGCTACGTGCAGATCCTCGATCACGGTTTCTCGACTGCCTCGGTCCCCGGCATTCACGACCCGTCGATGGTCGGCGCCGGTAAGGCTTTCGGAAACAATCCCAGCGGCGGCGTTCCAGTCACGGGCGGCGAAGAACGACCAGAAGTGCTCGTACACGCGCGTTGCCGCGTTCTCGACCCGCTGCGGGTGGTCGCTGAGCTGTTCAAACCGCGTGATGGCAGCATCCAGGTCCGCCTCGTCGAAAAGCTCGCAGCGGTTGATAGATTCGCCCTCTGTCGTTAGTAGGAAGACTTCCCGCCACTCTGCGTCGAAACCCTCTCGCGAGCTGCCATTCATCGCGTTGGTTACGACTGCTCCACGATCACTCAACCGATGCACGGCTTCGATATAGATCTCCGACTTCGCCGTGATATCCCAGGTCGCATGGGTGTATCGAAACAGCTCGCCAGGCGCGAAAGATCTTCCTTGCCGGTGGTCAATGTTCACCCAGTCTGGCGTCGTCGATGGGAGTTCGTGCCGATTGACCGCGGCGTAGGCGGACAGAATAGCCGACCACGTCTCTGCGTGCACTGCCGCTTCACCGGCGAGGTAACGGGATTCGAGTTCGGCAATGGCGGGGTCGAAGTCTTCGAGGTCGTACGTTACGACGGTTGCGATTCGGTCATCGGCGTCTATCCCGACGACGTTGAGGGCATCGTTTTGTGCCGTTTCCGGGTCGTTGCCGCAGGCGCGGGTTTGTGCCAAGACGAGACGCTCCCCGCGAACAGCAAGGGCGTTCACCATCGAGATTGTGAAGCCAACCTCGGCGGCAGCCTGCAGGTCTCTGATCACGACATCGCGGCTGTGTTGAGTCTCGGCGCTCACGATTCGCCGGTGATCGATGCCGATGTAGTTATCGGCCACGGTTTGGGCCACCGCATCCCAGTCGCGAGTCGCCATGTGCGACCAGACATCCCGAAATACGCGTGCGGCCGCATTTTCGGGTCTCGGTGCCTGCGGCTGCACCTCCCGCTCGAACCGGGCATGCGCCGCATCGAGTTCGGCGAGCGCGGAATCGAGATCTTCGACATCGAACGACACCTGCAGCGAAATGCGGCCGTCTGGGTCAAGACCCAACAGATGGAGGAGCTCGTCCTGTGGCGCCCCGGGACTCTCGTCTGCCACGCCCAGAGTCGTTCGGACGAGAGCCAGGCGTTCACCGCGCACGGCGAGCGCTGCACGAGAGCACCGCACTATGCCAATATCCGGGAAACGCCTTGCCTCGCTTGCCCACTCGCTAGGTGAGAGCCCGATCTGCGATAAGCCGACTATCTTGCGACGGCTCTCAACGGAGACGCTAGGGGCGAGCACTTCCTCGACTTCGCTCCAGGCCCCGCGGGAAGCAGCGTCATCCAGCCGGCCGACCGCTCGCACACACGCGTTGTCGAGCCGGTGTGTCTGACCGTGCTCTTCTCGCTCGAATTGCGCCTGCATGGCATCGAGTTCGGCAAGCGCGGCGTCGATGTCTTCGACGTCGAACCAAATCTGCAGCGCGACTTGACCGTTGTCGTCAATGGCGTACAGCTGAAGAAGTTCGTCCTGCGGCGCTCCAGGGCTTGCGTCGCCAGTACTCGTCACCATTCGAGACAAAGCCAGCCGCTCGCCCCGTGCCGCTACCATCACATGGTCGATCCGGATTGCACCAGTCTCGAGCTCCCACCGCATCTCACGGCGCATCGCAGCCGACTGCGTTGTTAGGCCGACGACCTTCCGACGACTTTCGACCAAGGCATCCGGCGCGAACAGCCGCTCGAATTCATCCCAGTCCTCGCGATGGATGGCGGCCATCGCACGTTCGCCCACTCGTATGCACTCGGTGTCCAGCTCGACGCTGGGTGCTACCGGCAGGGGAGCGGCGGTCGCAGCGATCCGCTCGCCGAGCAAACCCAGTGTCTTTTCGACGAGTGCCGCCGCACCTTTGCGCTCGTAGAGGGCGACCGCTTGTTCGGCGGCGGCCCGTGCTCCGGCGGTATTGCCGGCGGCGGCCAAGACTGTTGCGAGCGTGAGGCACGCGTCACCATGATCGACCAGGGCGTCGGTCCGCTCGGCCAAGGCCACCGCGGCCTCGGCGACGCGCCGAGCTGCTTCGTGGTCAGCGCCGCGAGCCAGCAGGTGCGCCCGAAGTGTGCGCCACCCCATCGACGCCTTCAGCGCATGGCCGGCGAGACATTCACTCTCGGTGCATAATTCGTCCGCTTCTGCAACCCGATCCAGCGCAAGGCATGCCCGGCCCAGAAGCGCCGCGGTCTCGGCAGTGTCGGCGTCGAGACCCATGCGACGAAAGCCGTTGTACGCCTTGCGCAGATGCGGCTCCGCGGCAGCAGGGTCATTGACGATGAGTTCGACGATCCCGGCGAATTGCTCGACTTCGAGCCGTGCGTGACGCAAGCCGAGCTCGGTGACGGTGCGCCTGGCCGAGTCGATCATCCGCCGGGCGGCGGCGGCGCGCCCCCGGAACGCCTCCAACACGGCCTGACACCGCGTCGAGGTGGCCTCGACGGCGGGGGAGTCGGTCGTGATGCGAAGCAGCCGGACCACGTCGAGACACCGTCCGCCCGCCCGCGGAACGGGGTTGGGTCCCCACAACGCCGCGAGTGGTGCGCCCGCCAAAACCGCGTTCACACTGCGGTGTTCGCGCGCCCGCCGCGCCGCGGTCAGCGCATCGTCGAGTGCGATTTCACAGTCGGCGATGCGTCCCAGGCGGGCGAGGCACCCCGCGCGGACGGTGTGCGCCTTGGCTTCTCCGGCGGCATCGTCCAGTTGGGCAAGCTTGGCGGCGGCCGCGCTCAACGCGGATTCGGCCTCGTCCAAACGCTCGGGGTGAATCAACAACGAGAGTTGGCCGTCGAAGCATGCGGCCCACGCCGCGAACCGGGCCGAATCGACGGTCGTTTGCTGCAATTGAGCGACCGCGCCAGCCGCCGACGTCACATCGCCGGCGGCGAGCAGGGCCTCGCAGCGCGCAACCAACAGGTCGGCCGCTTGAGCGTCGCGGTCGGGCAACTCGTCGTCGATTTCTTCCAGCGCATGCAAGGCCTGGTGATACAGGTCGGCCGCGCCCTCGTAGGCAAGTCGCGCCATCGCCTGGTCCGCGGCACGCCGGCAGTAGAAGACGGCCTTCGCCGCGTTTCCCGCCCAGGCACACTCGAAGTAGTGGTGAGCCAGTTCGGCCAACAGTTCGTCGTCGGCGCCCGGCCGCGTCTCCAGCGTCGCGGCGATGCGCTGGTGCAGTCGCATGCGCCGCACCGAGGCCAACTCGGCCAACAGTGACTGGCGGACGATTGCGTGGTTGAACCGGTAGTTGCCGCCGGGTTCTTCGATGACGATGCCGGCTTGGCACGCCTCGTCGAACGCGTCGATCAAGTCGTCTCCGATGACCTGTTCGACCAGTTCCAGGGCGAACCGGCTGCCGACGACCGCAGCGGCTGCCAGAGCTTTGTTGGTCTCGGCTGGCAGCCGAGAAAGTCTGCGGCTCACCGCTTCTCGCACGCCCTGCGGCAGGGTGCTCTGATCCCACACGCCGCCACTTTCGTCGACGTGGCGCAACGCCTCGATCAGGAAGAAGGGGTTGCCGCCGGTGACCGTCGCCAAGGCGTGAGCAAGTTCCTCGTCGTCGTAGCCGGCCTCGGCGACGTAAGCGGTGACATCTTCCTCGTCGAGTCCGCTGAGGCTCAAGCGGTTTGCGGTGCCAGAAGGGGCACCGCGGTGCAGATCGGCGAGCATCGCGGCCAGGGGATGGGAGCGGTCGAGGTCGGTGCTGCGGTAGGTGCCGACGATCTGCACGCGGGCGTGGTCGCCGAAGCGCAGCAGATGGCGCAACAGCAGCAGCGTCGGTTTGGCCGCCCAGTGCAGGTCGTCCAGGATCAGCAGGACCGGCGCGCTGCGGGATGCGATTTCCAGCAGCGCCACGACGGCATCGAAAAGCGCGTAGCGCTCGGTGTCGGGATCCGGATGAGCCCGGGAGACCAGATCGGGCAGGACGTCGGTCAGCCCGGGCGCCAGCGTTAGCAGCGCTTCGACGCCGCGCAGTCCCCGCAGTCGGTCAGCGCCCATGCACGGCACCAGCGAACGCAGCGCCTCGGCGAACGGCTGGTAGGGCGCGCCGAGGTCCTCGTCGCACCGGCCGTACAACACGACCGCTCCTTGCGCATAGGCCCGCTGCGACCATTCGCCGGCCAGTCGTGTCTTGCCGACGCCCGGTTCGCCGGCGATCAGCACCGTCGGCACCCCGCCTGCGAGCGCGGTCTGCCACACCGACAGCAGCCGTTCGAGCTCGCGGCTGCGTCCGACGAACGGCCCGGGTCCGACGAGGACCGCGGGAAGGCCGGGGCGCTCCATCGGCGGTTCGGGTGCGTGCGGTTGGGGCGGGGCCGCGGCGGTTTCGAGTCGCAGCTCGAAAACATGCTCGGGGCGTGCGAGGTTTTTCAGCTGACGCGTCCCGAGGTCGTTGAGCATGACGTCGTCGGCCAGCGAGTCGATGACGAGTTCGGCGGTCGCGCCGGAGCACAGGATCTGGCCGCCCTCGGCCAGCGAGCGCAGGCGCGCAACCCGGTTGACCGCCCGGCCGAAGTAGTCACCGCCGCGAAGCTCGACCTCACCGGTGTGTAGCGCCATCCGGACGCGGATGGGCTCGACAGATGCCCACGGTTCGTGAGCGATTGCGTCTTGCAACTCAATTGCCGCGGCGGCAGCCGCAGACGGCCGCTCGAAGACCGAGAACGTCGCATCGCCCTCGCCACGTGTCTTGATCAGCCGACCGCCACGTGAGGTGACGACCTGTTCGACCAGCTCGTCGTGACGGGCGAGGGCGAACGCCATTCCATCGGCGTCGGCCTCCCAGGCCGCGGTCGATCCCTCTATATCGGTGAGCAGGAAGGTCACAGCGCGTGTCACCGACGGAAGATGCTGTGTGACAGCAACATCCAGTGACGAATCCTGAGCAACGATCGCGGATTCGAGCCGTCTGAGCTCCGGGCCGGGATCGACACCCAGTTCGTCGGCGAGCAGCGACCGCACCCGTTGATATGCCCCGAGGGCTTCACCTTGCCGGCCTGCCCGGTACAGGGCGAGCATCAGCTGCGCCCATCGTCTTTCACGCAGCGGCGCCTCGGCGACGGCGGCCTCGAGGTCGCCGATGACTTCGGCGGCGCGTCCGGTGGCCAGCAGCGCGTCTGCCCGATCCTCGACGAGTGCGGCATGGCTTTCGATCCAGCGCGTCTTTTCGGAGAGTCCCCGCGGGCCTTCGGGGAGTTCGGGGATTCCGCGCCACAGGACGAGCGCCTCCTCCAAGGACGCCACCGCTTGGCTGGTGTCGCCCACGGCAGCCGCATCGCGTCCCGTTTTCGCCGCCGACTTATAGCGCGACGCATCCACTTCGGCGCCGTCGAGCCGCCAGCCCGTTCCCTCGGTGACCACGAGGCCGTCGCCAAGCGCGCGGCGCAGCGCGGAGATGTGGGTTTGCAGGGCCTTGCCGGCGGTGCGCGGCGGATCGTCACCCCACAGCAACTTGATCAATGCGTCGGCGGGCACAACTGAACCGTCGTGCAGCCCCAGCATCGTGAGGATGGCACGCGGCTTGGCGCCCGGGATCGCGACGGTCTTCCCGTCCTGCCGGACCTGGAGAGGTCCCAAAACCCCCAGTTCCACGGTTGAAAGCGTACTCACGTCAACCATCGTCGGAGGAGCAATTCAATACCCGGTCAAGGTCGAGTAAAGGTGCCGCGCCGACGAGTCACGGCTGCCCTTGACTTCAGGGCCAGCTAATACTTCTTACTCGGGCGGTGCCGGCGTCATGGACGCGATGTAGTAGACCTCGTTGCCCTTGGGATATCCGCCGCCACCGGTGGCGATATGGACGTGGTCGTAGTGGTTGGCCGTTTCGTTTCCGAGGTCGGCCGTCCACGCGCCCGAGTTGGGGCCCGGGTAGATCTTCTGTCGCCAGATCACGTGGTTGATGCCCCAGCGCTTGGCATTCGCCAGCGCATACCCGGCGATCTGGTTGCCGAGTTCGATGCCGTCCGGGCTGCCGTGGTCCGGGATCATCACGTCAATCGCCAACCCGTTGGGATGCCACGGCAGTGGATCTTGCCGGTACCCGTAGATGGTCTTGATCTGCGGGAACAGCACGCTGATGACGCGAGCCGCCCAGATGGTCTTGACCTGCAACCGGTCCTCGGAGGCGATGCCGGGCGGTAACGGGAACTGGAAGCCCTGCGCCCCGGTGGGCGCGGTCGCCGCCAGCGCCGCCAACGACTCCGCTTCCGCCGGCGTCGCGACGTGCGGGCCCAGTCCGGTCGCCGGGTCTTTCGGAGGCGGTGCCGCGGTAACCGTCGGGGGCGCGGTCGGGGCCTCGGGGCTAACCGTGGACTTCAGTCCCTGGGCGTAAATCATGCCGGCGGACACGACGAGCGAGGCCGCGATCGCCATCCAGCGGCTTCGGCCGATGGCTAACACGTTCCTGCTCACGCTGAGCACTTTAGTGTCGCGTGCGACGTGTGTGGCGATCTTCGTCGTTTCTTGTCAGTCCGCTACCAACGGATGGTGCCGACCCGGTGCAAGTTATGGTGACTGCTATCGCTTTTCTGCTCTCGCGGCCGCTTTCAGGATGGGGGTAACGGTGTCATCGGATGGCGTAGCGCGCACCGAAGGGGACAGCTGGGATCTCGCCTCCAGTGTGGGAGCGACGGCAACGATGGTGGCCGCATCTCGCGCGCTGGCGTCACGCGAACCGGATCCACTGCTCGACGATCGATTCGCTGAGCCGTTGGTCCGGGCGGTGGGACACCCATTCTTCACCCGCATGCTCGACGGCGATATTCCGCTGGACGACAACGAAATACCCTTGACCGCGCGGCAGCGCTGCGAGCAGATGGCGGTACGCACAAGGTTTTTCGACAACTTCCTTCTTGCAGCAGCCGACAGTGGGATCCGTCAGGCGGTCATCTTGGCGGCCGGGCTCGACGCCCGGGCCTACCGGTTGCCGTGGCCGGCGGGCACGGTGGTCTTCGAGGTGGACCAGCCCGAGGTGATCCTGTTCAAGGGCACCACGCTGGCTCAGATCGGAGCCGAACCCACCGCGGAACGACGGGCAGTCGGCGTCGACTTGCGCGATGATTGGCCTACCGCCTTGCGCGACAACTTCTTTGACACCGCGGCGCCGACGGCGTGGATCGCCGAAGGCCTGCTGCCGTATCTGCCACCGGATGCCCAGGACCGGCTGCTGGACAACATCACCGCACTCAGCGCGCCGCGCAGCATGCTGGCCACCGAAAACATCACCGACATGCGCGTGTTCACCGACGAGCGCGCGCGGGCGCTACGCAGCGGCTGGAAAAAGCACGGACTCGATTTCGACGTCGCCGATCTGGTGTGGGCCGGGCAGCGGCGGCAAGCCGGCGAGCACCTGGCGGGAACCGGCTGGACCGTCACCAAGCACCTCACCGAAGACCTTTACGCCGAAAACGGATTCGAGCTGCCGGATCACGAACTGCTCGCCGAGTTTCGGCGCACCATCAGCTACCTGAGCGCAGAACTGGGCTGACCAAGGCCCCAGGCAGGCCGCTCGGGGCCAGCAAGTCCCTCGAGCAGATCGGCCGCTTCGGCAACGCTCGCATCGGGTTTGCTCATCCGAGTCGCGAATTCGCGGGCTCGGGCCACGCACTCCGGGCTGAGGATCTTGCGTAGGTCGGCCACCAACGATGCGCGGGTCGTGTTCGCAAATCGCCGGGCGGCACCGACCTTCAGCCGGGTGACTTGAGCTCCCCAGATCGTCTGAACGAGGTCCATCGACAGGACCAACGTGGGAACCCCGGCGCGCAGGCCCGCGGCCGTGGTGCCGGTGCCGCCGTGGTGCACGACCGCCCGGCAAGAGGGAAAAATTGCCGCATAGTTGACTTCGCCGACCACCTTGACGTTGTCGAAATGCGGCACCCCGCCGAAGTCGCTCCACCCCGAGCACACCAACGCCCGCTCACCGAGTTCCGCGCATGCCGCGCTGATCATTTCGACCGTTTCGGCAGGGGATTCGACGCGCATGCTGCCAAAGCCGAAGCAGATCGGTGGCGCTGCCGCGGCGATCCACGACGCGACTTCCTCGTCGGCATCCGTCATCAATTCCAGTGTCAGCGCGCCGACGAACGGGCGCTGTCCTTTCCATTTCGCCCATTCGGCTTCCAGGCCGGGAAAGCAAGCGTCGTCGTAGGCCTGGATTTCCAACGATCCACGGTCGGTGATGCGTCGTGAGGCGGGACGAGTTGCCCTGGGCAGGCCCAATTCACGGCGCTGCGCATTCTCGAGATGTTTAGTCATCCGCCACGTCAGCCAGTTGGACACACCCATGGCCGAGCGCACCAATGGCGCGGGCACCATCGGGACAAGCTGGCCGTTCGCCCGGATCGGGACGTAATGCAGGGTAGCCAGCGGTATGTCGTAGTACTCCGCGACGTTGGCCGCGGTTTCCATGAAGCTCTCGCCGGTGAACATCACGTCGGCCCCGTCGGCCAGCGGAGCCAGTGTTTCGCTCATCTGCACCCAGCTGCGGATGACGGAGTCGCGAAGTTCGCGCCACATCCCGATCAGAGCGGGGATCCTCCACGCGTTATGGAACGCAGACGCCCAGAAGTCGCGGTAGGTATCCAGCCACTCCCGCGTGTCGAGGCCATAGCCGACCGCGGTGAGGCCGGCGGCTTCGGCGAAGTCGACGAGATCCGGCGAGACGGCCATCTGCACGTCGTGCCCTCGGCGCAGCAGTTCGCGGCCGACAGCGACTGACGGCTCGATATCCCCCCGAGTTCCATAACTTGCGAGCACAAATTTCATTGCGGATCCCGGATCTTCAGTTGTAGTGCACCTGATCCGACCTCAGGGGGCCATCGGTGGCGGTCGTGCCGGCTCAGCCTAACGTGCTCCGCCAGCAAATTGGAGCAGGTGCTGACCGCGCAGGCGATGTCGCGTTGGTGAGCGGCCACGCCCCGGTCTTCTTGTGACGCATGAGAATCGCGGCGCAACGTCAATGCTCGGCCCCGCGTGAAACACGGTCGCCGCGCCAGCACCATGCGCGCATCGGGATATCGATCGCGTCAACACCGGGAAAGTGTGCCTGCATCGCCGTGCGTGCTGCGTCGAGCGTTTGGGCGCGGTCCTGCGGGGAGGCAATGATCGCCCGGCTGTATGTGGCCAGCATCGCGACGGCGTTCTCGAGGGTCATCGTCCGCACGAACCGGAAGATCTCGCGCTCGATGTTGTGGAAGGTCTGCGGTTCGGGAAGGTCGAAGTGCAGGCGCTGCCGGAAGCGGTCGACCGACTGGACCTCTTCGAGGTCCTGGCCGGGCAGCCGGCCGAGGTCGCGCACCCAGTCCACCTCACGGTCGCGGCTGGTCCAGATCAGGCCGAAGCGACCGCCGTCGCGCAGCACCCGAGCGATCTCGGGCAGGGCTCGTTCGTGATCCATCCAGTGCCACGCCGACGACACGAATACCGCGTCGGCGGCGGCGTCCGGAAGCGGGATCGACTCGCCGCGCCCCTCGAGCGCACGGACGCCCGGGGACCGCTCGGTCAACACCTTGCGCATTCGCGCATCCGGCTCCACCGCGATGACTTCTGCTGCCTTGTCCACCAGGGTGCGGCTGAATAACCCGGTGCCCGCCCCGACGTCGACGGCCACCTGGCACCCGGGCGGCACCAGCCAGTCGACTGCATCCTGTGGCGGCCGCGGCCGCAGTCCGTCATAGTCTTCGGCGATCGATCCGAAAGACATTGCGCGTTCTTGACGATCAGTCACACCGTCACGCTAAACCGCTCACCTGTGTCCGAACTTAGTGATTCCCGTGCGCTGCAAGCGTTTCGTGCAATCGGCTGACGGATCCCCACAGATAGAATTCGGGAACACCCCGTTGCAAGCCCGATCGGTAGATTCCTACGCCGGTGACTGGCAACTCGTCTCCGAGGTATGGGGCCTGAGCGGCCTGGGCCTTACGGAAGAGTTCCCCGGCTGAAAAGGCGGAGCCGTCATCGGCGTCGACTCGCCTTCCTGGTTTGGTGCCTCCGGCCGGTCCGAAGAGTGACAGATACACGCGGGCGACGTTCAGCTCTGCGCCACGCACGCCCGGCCGCCCGACGGGATCTGATGACCACGTGATCGCCGCGTCCTGCAGTGCGGCGAACGGCAGGTCGGGCCGGTGAATTGCCCGCTCGTCGTCGGTGAGGGGATCGGACCGTAGCTGCGTCGCCTTCTCCACCAGTGTGGTGACCGTGGTGAGGTAGTAGGCGATGCGCTTGCGTTGGACGGTGGCGAGGTTTGCCAGGCCCCAGCCATTCTGGTGCGGCCACCAGACGTCGTACATCACGACCTCGCCGTCGTGTAGCAGGACTCGGTTAGGCCGCTCATCGTGCGGGAACCGGAACACGGCTCCGAGTTCGATCGTGGACGCATCCATGCGCCGCAGCGTAGCGGCGATCTTCCGCCATCGCCTTCGGGCCAATGCCGGCCACGACGCAGCCGTCGAATCCGGACCGCAAAGTCTTCGGCTTGACGCACAATGATATTTCCGGTTGCTGGCCAGATGTTGGCGGGGAGGAGAAACCGACATGACCAAGACAATCAGCGGCCCACGATTGCTACGCCCTTGCGCGATAGGTGTATTCGCGGTCGTATTGGCAGGGCTGCCGATGGCCTGGATCGCCGCGCCCGCGATCAGCCGGGCCGACCCGTATTGCGCGCCGGGGTGGGCCTGGAGCGTCGAATTGAACCAGTGCGTGTTCGTGCTTCCTGCCGCAAATGGACCAGGCGGACCAGGCGGACCGGGTGGCCCGGGCGGACCTGGTGGGCCCGGCGGACCGGGCGGACCCGGGGGCCCCGGTGGACCCGGGTTGCCGGGCCACCACTAGACATGTTGTATGACCGCACCGCGACGTCGGGGGTTCAACAGCGCCATCACCGGGGTGTGGAGTTTTCTGGCTCCCGCCTACGACCATCCAACTTTGCAGCAGTGGGTGTATCGCCCGCCCCATGACGAGGTGATCGCGCGACTGCGTGACCACCAATCGCGCAGGATCGCCGACATCGCTTGTGGGACAGGAATTCTGAGTGATCGCATCGAGCGTGAACTGCAGCCCGACGCGATCTATGGGGTAGACATGTCGGACGGCATGCTTGCCCAGGCCCGCGCCCGATCCGATCGGGTGCAATGGCTGCGCGCCCCGGCCGAGCAGCTGCCGTTTGACGACGGCTCACTCGACGCCGTCGTCACCACCTCGGCGTTTCACTTCTTTGATCAGCCGGCAGCGCTCCGGGAATTCCATCGCGCTTTGGCGCCGGGCGGATTAGCGGCCGTGTCCGCGCTGAGTACGCGACAAACGTTGCTTCATGTGTCGACGAATAAATGGAAACCGCAGCACAACGCGTCACCTGCCGAGGTGCGGTCGATCTTCGAGGGCGCCGGGTTCACCGTCGTCGATCAGCACCGGATCCCGCGACCAATCTGGCTCCGGTTCGTTTCGGACGTGATTACCGTCGGTATCAAGTCCTGACGCCGGTCAGGAGATCAGCACGGCGGGGGATCGGCATCCCACTCGGTCATCGTCCAGCCGTCGGACGGATTCCCGGTAAGGATGACGTGACCGACATTGGTCAGTGACTTGGTTTTCAGCAACGACGGATCGGCATTGCGTGCGTTCATCAGCACCCAGAACATGATCGCCGCGCTGTGCGAGAACGCGACCGGATTCTGCTCGCCGCTGTCGTAGATGCGTTGAACGGCTTCGGTGAACCGCGCGTTGAACTCGTTGCCATCCACCGAGCCGGGGATCCGCGCGCTGCGGTCACCCTGCAGCCAGCGCGCCGGAGCGGCGAAGTAGGTCTGCGGGATGTCGGCCTCTGGTGTGCCCTCGAACTTGCCGGCCTCGATCTCGCGCAGCCCGGGCAGCACGGTGATCTGTTCGCCCAGCAATTGCGACGTCGGTGTGGCCGTCTCCTGGGTGCGGATCATCGTCGAGGCATAGACACCGTCGTAATGGTTGGGCGCCAGCTGCGCAGCCGCCACGCTCGCCTGGCAGAACCCGCGGGGCGAAAGTTCAGGGCCCGGGACCGTCGTGTCGATCAATCCCGATGCGTTGGCCGCCGACTGGGCATGTCGCACCAGCGTCAACGTGATAGTGCGATTGCCGGCGGCCCGCGCCGGCGCCCAGCTTGTCGCCAGCATCGCAATGATGAGGATGGCAACGAAACTTCGTATGGTCACCGTGATTTCACGCGCGCGCCGACGTTGGCGATCGTCCGCAGTTTTCACGCGAGAAGTGTAAGTCGTTCCGATCATCCGCGCTGCGCAAGCCCGGCAAACGTCGGCTTGTCACTGCGGGACGCTTGCACACCCGGTCGGCCATACCACGACGCCCGCCTCGCCGAATGGCGAAACGGGCGTCGTGGTGGGTCGTTGGTCAGCTATTTACAGCGGGATCCAGACTCCGAAGAACCAGAAGCCCCATGCGTTGAATCCGGGATCCCATACGGGAGTTTCCGGGTAGCCCCAGTAGTTGATCGGGCCGTAGTTCCACGGACCCCCTGGGGGCGGAAGCGGACGATCCCAGACCGGCCGAGGCGGCTCACCCGGTCCCCAAGGGGCCGGTCCGTCGCCCCACGGCGCGTTGTTGAAGTAGCCCCGATGGGGATCGCCGTGCCACGGACCGCCGGGGCCACCAGGCCCGCCCGGTCCGTTGAAGCCAGGGCCGCCTGGGTGTCCAGGTCCGCCCGGACCGCCGGGTCCACCAGGTCCGTTAGGACCACCAGGCCCACCCGGGCCGCCGGGTCCACCAGGACCGTTAGGACCGCCGGGTCCGCCCGGGCCGTGCTCGCCCGGGCCGCCGGGTCCGCCCGGACCAGGACCACCGGGGCCGCCCGGACCACCCGGGCCGCCGGGTCCACCCGGGCCAGGACCACCGGGGCCGCCGGGACCACCGGGATCGTTTGGCCCGTTCGGAGCGTGGCCGCCCCCGGGTCCGGGAGCGCCATGGCCCCCCGGGGCCGAAGGTGGTGAACCAGGAGCGGCATTTGCCAAACCGGCGCCCACGCCGAGCGCTGCCGCGCTGAAGGCGCCGGCCAGCGTGCCCGCCGCAATCAGTTGCTTGATTTTCATACTTATTCCCCCCACTCAAATTATTTGGTGGATATTCGAATGCTGACCCCCAACCCACTCGACGCTAGATAGGTTAGCTATGCGTCGGCTGTGACTGGGCCCTGCGAAGCCTTTGGCTGACCCTCGGCCTTAGGCGCCAGTCAGGTTGACCAGCGGACCAAGCGGTTTTGCGTGATTGTCAATACTGCTGTGCGCGTTGGTTTTTGATGCGAACAGCGACCGCGCATCCGATGCCCGGGAAAACGAACTGTAACATCTACTGTTGCTCACCTCAGAGGAGGAATCTGGATGAAAGCCCTGTTCGCGCGGAGATTCGCGTGGTGACCGAACCGAACATTCTGGCGGATGACGTCGATGCGATGACGCCCGGGCCGTACTTCATGCGCGACGAAAGTCGTTACGTGCCAACGGCGGTAGCACGCGGTGGGTGGGGCCCGACAATGAGCGGCCATGTGGTCGGTGGCATCCTGGCCGCGGTCCTCGACGGTACGGTCGACGACGCGGACTTGCAGCCTGCGCGCCTGACGGTCGACTTGCCCGCCCCCGCTGCGCTGGAGCCGTTCGAGGTGCACACCAAGGTCCAGCACGAACGCCGGCGATTGCGCCTGGTTGAGGCGCTTCTCATCCAGCGTGGTGAACCCGTCGCGCGAGCGAGCGCGCTGTTCCTGCGGCGGGGTTCGCAGCCCGACGGCAAGGTGTGGTCACAAACCCCGCAGATGCCGCGGCTGCCCGTCGAGCTTGACGGCGACCAGCCGACGCTGTTCCTACGGACCTATGGCTGGGGCGGAGACCTGCAGAATCCCGATCCCGAGTGGGACATGACCGGACCGAAGTACACCTGGCTACATGAAACGCGTCCGTTGATCGACGACGAGCCGCTCACACCGTTCGCTCGCGCCGCGCTGTGTGCCGACGTCACCGCCGCGATCGCCAACTGGGGCACCAAGGCGCTGGAGTTCATCAACGTGGACTACACGCTGACGCTGAGCCGACTGCCCGAAGGACCTCATATCGGGCTGGCCGCGCTGACCCACTACAGCGACGACGGCGTGGCCAACGGTTCAGCCGTTGTCCTGGACCACCTCGGTCCGATCGGCAGCGCGGTGTCGGTGTCCATAGCGCACTCCGGATTTCGACCACCTTCGGACTTGCCGTCGGTCTGATGACGACCGGAACGGACGTCACCTACTGGACGTTGATTGCCGAAGCCGCACTGCGTCAGCCGGATCGGGCACTATTCGCCGACGACTATGGCCGCAGCCTGACCGCTCGTCAGCTGCACGACGCCGCTTGTGTGACGGCGGCGGCGTTCGCCGAACGGGGAATTGGCGCGGGAACCGTGGTGTCCTGGCAGCTGCCGACCACACTCGAGACCGTGGTCGTCATGGCCGGGCTGGCCCGACTCGGCGCGGTGCAGAACCCGATCATCCCGATCCTGCGCGAGCGTGAAGTCGGCTTCATCACTGGGCAGCTGTCGACGGAATTCCTTGTGGTACCTGAAGTTTGGCGGGGATACGATCACGGCGCGCTGGCGCGTTCACTGGCCTCGGCTCAGGGCTTCGAGGTCGTCGCGGTAGACCTGGCAACGCCTCCGCGGGCCGGTGAGCTGCGGTTGCCCTGTGCCGACGCCCATGCGCTCACGACGGCGCCCGGTGGCGACAACCAGTGGATCTACTACTCATCGGGAACTACGGCGGCGCCCAAGGGAATTCGTCATACTGACAGCACCGTGATCGCCGGTTCGCGCGGAATGGTGAGCGCGATGGGTATCACCGCCGGCGACGTGGATCCGATCGCCTTCCCGATCGCCCACATCGGCGGGGCCGCGATGATGGCCGCCGCGCTGATGACCGGTATGCGGCTGGCGCTCTTCGAGGTATTCGATCCGGCCGCGACACCGCTTGCTATCGCGGCACACAGCCCGACGTTCCTGGGCACCGCCACGCCGTTTTTCGTGGCTTTCCTGGAAGCGCAGCGGGCCCATGGCGATAAGCCACTCTTCGGTGCATTGCGGGGTTGCATCGCTGGGGGTGCACCGATCACCGCCGAACTGGGGCGACAGGTCCGCGAGACCTTCGGCGTGGCCGGAATCGCCAACGCCTGGGGAATGACCGAGTTTCCGGTGGCGACCTCACCACCGCTCGGCGCCGCGCCCGAGGTCCTCGATTACACCGTCGGCGCACCGGTACCGGGGGTTAGCGTGCGCGTCGTCGACAACGGCGAGAACGAACTGCCCGCGGGACAGGAAGGGGAGCTGCGACTCAAGGGGCCGCAATGCTTCCTCGGTTACGCAGACGCCGCACTGGACGCCGACGCATTCGACCGCGACGGCTGGTTGCGCACCGGCGATCTCGGGTTGATCGACGCTGACGGCAATGTCCGTGTTACCGGCCGAATCAAGGACGCGATCATCCGCAATGCGGAGAACATCTCGGCCCTCGAGATTGAAAACGTGCTAGCCACCCATCCCGCCGTCGCCGATGTCGCCGTCATCGGAGTCCCCGATTACAGCGCGGGGGAGCGGGTGTGCGCCGTCGTGGTGCCCACGTCCGCCGATGGTGTGTCGTTGGAATCCCTGGTGCAGCACTGCCGTTCGCTAGGGCTAGGCCGCTACAAGCATCCCGAACGCCTCGTCATCGTTGACACCTTGCCGCGCAACCAATTCGGCAAAGTCATCAAGAAGGACTTGCGCGAGGCCTTCGGCCGTCCGTAATCGTGGGCCGAGGCCTTGGGGCGGCACGCTGGAACACGGCGCGAGCCTACAAACCCTTAGGCGCATCGCGGACGGTCTGCGCAACGGACGCATCGCCGTCGAATTCGACGCGGGCCTCGCGCCCGACCGAGAACAGCAGCAGCTCCTCGGGCGCACCGGTCACCGTGACGGCCGGGCCACTGCCGGCTATCAGCACCGTCTTGCCCTCCGGGGTGCGCAACGCGACCCGGGCCGGAACTTTCGCCAGCGTCATCCGGGCCATCAACGGCAGCGTGCGGCGCAGGCGTTTGACCAGGGCGGGCTCCAGGACACGCGGTGCCCAGTTCGGCTGCGCGCGGCGCACGTCCTCGTGGTGGATGAACATCTCTCCAACGTTGGCCACCGGGTCGAGCAACTTCAGCGGCGAGTAGGCCGGCGGACCGGACGCGACCTTGTCCAGCAGCGTGTCCCACTCGGTCCGCCCGGCCACGTCATTTTGCACCTTCTCGGTGTGGCCGGCGAAGAACGGGATCAGGATGCCGGGTGCGGCGTCCGGACGGTATTCGCGAATCACCAGGTGGGCGGCCAGATCTCGCGTCGTCCAGCCTTCGCACAGAGTGGGTGCATCCGGTCCGACGCTGCGCATCGTCTCGACGAGGGCGGCACGTTCGCGTTGTGCAACAGACACCTGGATTCCCTTCACCGGTTGGGCTGGCCTCTTCAGGGTAGGCAGGCCGGACCCCTGCACGGTAACGATTCCCACCTCGGTAAATTTGAATCCCATGAATGCCGGTGTTGAGCAATTGGAATTCCAGGCCGAGGCGCGCCAGCTACTCGATCTGATGGTCCACTCGGTCTACTCCAACAAGGACTCGTTTCTGCGCGAGTTGATCTCGAACGCCTCGGACGCGCTGGACAAGCTTCGGCTGGAGGCGTACCGGAACAAAGACCTCGACGTCGACACGTCCGACCTGCACATCGAGATCGACGTGGACAAGGCCGCGCGCACCCTGACCATCCGTGACAACGGCATCGGCATGACGCGCGACGAGGTCATCGGCCTGATCGGCACGCTGGCCAAATCGGGCACCGCCGAGCTGCGCCAGCAGCTGCGAGAAGCCAAGAACGAGGCCGCATCGGAAGAGCTGATCGGTCAGTTCGGTATCGGCTTCTATTCGTCGTTCATGGTGGCCGACAAGGTCGAGTTGCTGACGCGTAAGGCGGGCGAGAGCGACGCCACCAGGTGGGAGTCGACCGGCGAGGGCACCTACACGATCGAATCCGTGGCAGACGCCCCCCAGGGCACGGCCGTCACCCTGCACCTCAAACCGGAAGACACCGAAGACGAGCTGCACGACTACACCTCGGAGTGGAAGCTGCGGAGTCTCGTCAAGCAGTACTCCGACTTCATCGCGTGGCCCATCCGAATGGAGGTCGAGCGACGTACTCCCCCCTCTCAAGAAGAAGGGGAAGAGGGCGGCGACGAGGTCGTCACCATCGAGACCGAGACCTTGAACTCGATGAAGGCACTGTGGGCCAGGCCGAAGGACGAGGTGTCCGACGAGGAATACAAGGAGTTCTACAAGCACATAGCGCACGCCTGGGACGACCCGCTCGAGGTCATCGTGATGAAGGCCGAGGGCACTTTCGAGTACCAGGCCTTGCTCTTCATTCCCTCGCACGCGCCGTTCGACCTTTTCAACCGGGACGCCCAAATCGGCGTCCAGCTGTATGTCAAGCGGGTGTTCATCATGGGCGACTGCGACCAGCTGATGCCGGAATACCTGCGGTTCATCAAGGGCGTGGTCGACGCACAAGACTTGTCGCTCAACGTTTCTCGCGAAATCCTGCAACAGGATCGGCAGATCAACGCGATCCGTCGCCGGCTGACCAAGAAGGTCCTGTCCACGATCAAGGACTTGCAGTCCGAGCGGCCAGAGGACTATCGGACCTTCTGGACCCAGTTCGGCCGGGTTCTCAAAGAGGGCCTGCTGTCCGACGCCGACAACCAGGACACCTTGCTGCAAATCGCCTCCTTCGCGTCGACGCACAGCGAGGAGGACGCCACCACGCTGGCCGAGTACGTCGAGCGCATGAAGGACGGGCAAGAGCAGATCTTCTACGCCACCGGCGAGACGCGGCAGCAAATCCTGAAGTCGCCGCATCTGGAAGCATTCAAGGCCAAGGGCTACGAAGTCCTAATCCTCACCGACCCCGTCGACGAGGTCTGGGTGGGCACCGTGACCGAATTCGACGGCAAACCGCTGCAGTCGGTGGCCAAGGGCGAGGTGGACCTGGATTCCGACGAGGAGTCGAGCGACGCCGAACGTGAGGAGCGGGAGAAGGAATTCGCCGACCTGCTGACCTGGTTGAAAGAGACTTTGACCGAGCACGTCAAGGAGGTCAGGCTGTCCACCCGCCTGACCGAATCGCCGGCGTGCCTGATCACCGACGCTTTCGGGATAAGTCCCGCGCTCGCGCGCATCTATCAGGCATCCGGGCAGAACATCCCGATCGGGAAGCGGATCCTGGAGCTCAATCCGGACCATCCGCTGATCACCGGATTGCGCAAGGCTCACCAGGAGCGCGCCGACGATCCGACGGTCGCCGAGACCGCGGAATTGTTGTACGGAACGGCGCTATTGGCCGAGGGCGGTGCCCTCGAAGATCCGGCCAGATTCGCCCAATTACTGGCGAATCAGTTGACTCGCACCCTGTAAGCAGGCAACACGATCTCCGTCGGTCGAAATTGCGTGCGATTGAAACTCGTCCGGAGGGGATAAACACATCGCATGCCCACGTTTCGAGCTATCGACCCACACGGCGAGATAGTCGCGGCAAAGAATTTCGACAGCGCAGAGGATGCGCACGCATGGTTTATGGACACCATCGCGGGCCGTTGCGAGCTGGGTTGGCGAATGGAAGTCGACGACCACGGGTCGTGGGCGTTGTTCGACGACACCGGGGGTTTCACCGCCCCGGCGAGCCGTCGTCCAGGCAAACGGCGTACGCCGGCGCCCAGGTGTAGCTAGTCGGCGGCGGATAACCGCTTATCCGCGCGCGTCAGGTGCACGGGGAACTCGTCACCCGGCTCGGGCCACGGCTGACGCGCCAGCATGTCCGCGACGGTGACGTAGCCTTCCTCGATCACCCCGAGTTTGGCGTCCGCGATCCGGTAGCACTGTCGTTGCGTCTGAATGGGCTGGCCCTCCAGAATGACCACCCGCACATCGCCCTCCTCGAACTGACAGCGCCGCTGCAGGGCCTCTAACAATTGCTCGTTGTGCAGGTGGCCTTCGCCGAAGTTCCAGCCGACCAGCGGACCGGCGACGACTTCACCCTCGCGCATCCGGTAGTCGGCTTCGTTGTCGACGGCGCGGGGCAGCAACCCGTTGAGTGCGCGACCATGAGTGTGCATCGACCGGAACGCGCCGGCCTTGTCGATGGTGATCTCGGCGGTCGCCTCGTCGTACAGCCTGGCCAGTTGCTTGGCCGTGAGCGCAGAGCTTTTCACGACGTTGGCTTCGATCTTCTCTTCGGCCCCGGCGCGGAAGCACCAGACGCTGGTCGCCCAGTTGCCGGCGTAGTAGCGCATCGCGGGTAGGAACGAAAATTGCTGAGGGAAAATGTTTCCCAGAATTGGAACGACGGCCAGGGCGACGACGAGGATGGCCAGCAACAGCGGTGACTGAAGGTCGGTGGCGTGAATTGCGTTGTAGTGCCCGAACAAATAGAACAGCGAGAAGATCAGGAATACATTCCACTCCAACGGAACTCCCATCGGGAGGTTGGAAATGATGTTGAGGTGAAAGATCACCATGAAGGCGATCAGGAACCAGGCCCAGCGGTGGCCGTCGGCGAAGAAGACCAGCACCAGGGGCACCAGAAATTCGGCCGTGGTGCCGCCGACATGCGCCATGATTTTCGGCACCCAGGAGGGACGTATGTCGTTGACCGGGTCCAGGTAGAGCCGGTGTTTGACCCAGTTGAACATTTTGCTGCGCAATAGCGGGTGGTTGCTGGTCATCACCGCTACGACATAAGGGAAGTGATGGTTGAGCTTGGAGGTCGCCGCTCCCCACCACAGCGCGAGCATGACGATCTTGAATCCCGCGATCTGATCGGTGAAGGGGAAAAAGAACACGAACAGGGTCAGCCAGTAGTGCTCGCCGCGCGCCGCCAAGAACACCGTTTTGTCACGCAGACCCAGTAAGGCCAGGGCGACGATCGCCGGCACGACCAACATCGGGTCGAGCAGGCCGACGTCGCCGGCCGCGGTGACCGGGCCGCCACGGCCCGGCGAGAGCAGTGCCCAGATGCCGGAGCCCAGCACGATCGCGTAGAGGGCCACGTCGACGATCGAGCGAGTATCCCCGCGGGTGAAGGGAATCACGCGTGGCCAGGGTGGCAGGCGAATCGTCTTGGGCCGCAGCCAGAACAGGAAACCTCCGATCGGAGGCCAGAACCGTGCTGTCAGCGGCCCGGATCCACAGCCCAGACCGAGGACCTCGAACAGCAGCGTGAACACCACGACCTTCTGGTACACGATCGGTTGGGTCCACCACTGCTCGATGCGATCGAGGCCGCCCAGCCCCGGGGTCAACGCGATGACCGCCGCGGCTCCGCCGGCATAGGCGGCCATTTTCAGCACATACAGCAGATAGATCGCCGACGGCGTGCCGAAGCCGTGTTCCACCCAGTGCCGGGTCACCACTTGCATCCGCGCGGACCGAGGCAGCGTGGGCCAGGTGTCGTGGTCGACGTCGGGAAGGTCCGGCGTGATGAATCCCATGATGGCCCCGTTCCGCGTTGAACCTGGTAGGCGATTACTCAATGTAGCGCCACCACGCGATTTGGTCGTGGATGCCTCGATCGAAACTCGATTGGCGAACGACAACACCCATTGCCTTCTGGGGTCGAGCTTGCCGTGCGTCTTCGCTGGCACGTCGCTGCGAAATAGGCTGTCGTGACACGATTGCCATCGCAACCGCGCACGAAATCGCGCAATGCCAAAGCGATTCAGCAACGCCACTTTTGCGTACTCACGCGATGGCCGTTCGGCCGATGGTTTTCAGCGAGAGGGCGACATGAGTTCAACGACAGAACAGGTAGTGCGCGCGCGCCGTCGCACCCCGCTCAACCGCTCACAGATCGTGGGCTTTTGGGGGGCATGGACCGGTTGGACGCTCGACGGGATGGATTCGTTCATCTACGCGCTGGTGTTGACGCCCGCGTTGACTGAGTTGTTGCCGCGCTCGGGCATTGCCGCGACTCCGGCCAATGTCGGGCTGGTGGGCTCGATTTTGTTCGCCCTGTTCCTGGTCGGCTGGGGTCTGTCCTTCGTCTGGGGGCCGATCGCCGACCGCTTCGGGCGAGCCAAGGTGCTCGCGGCGACGATCTTCACCTTCGCAATCTTCACCGGGCTTTCCGCCATGGCGCAAAACGTCTGGGAGCTTGCCACCTTCCGATTCATCGCGGGGGTCGGGATCGGCGGCGAATGGGCGCTTGCCGGGACTTATGTGGCCGAGGCGTGGCCCGAGGATCGACGCAAAATGGGCGCTGGCTATTTGCAGACCGGTTACTACGCCGGCTTCTTCCTGGCCGCAGCGCTCAACTACACCGTCGGCGTCCAGTTTGGTTGGCGCGCAATGTTTCTGACCGGCGCATTGCCGGTCGTGATCGCCATCCTGATCCTGACGCGAGTCAAGGAGACCGAGAAGTGGCAGCGGGCCGACGCCGGCAGCCCGGTGCGCGTCAACCCGTTGCGCGAAATTCTCGGCGCCCGTTACCGGCGCCGCACCTGGGTGGCGTGCGCGCTGCTGACGATTGCGATCGTGGGCTTATGGGCGGGCACGGTGTACGAACCGACGGCCGTGATTCAGCTCGCGCAGCATGCCGGTCTGGGCAAGAGCGACGCGACCAAGACCGCCTCGTGGGCGACGGGCCTGTTGTCGATCGGAACCATCCTGGGCTGTCTTGTCTTGCCCCTGATCGCGGAGCGCGTCGGACGCAGGAAGACGGCCGCGTTCTATTTTGCCGGAATGGCGGTCGCGATCACCGGCAGCTTCGGCTGGGCGTTTTATCTGCCCAACGGCCTCGGGCCGTTTATCGGGTGGCTGTTCGTGCTGGGCTTCTTCGGCGGTAACTTCGCGCTGTTCAGTCTCTGGCTGCCCGAGCAGTTCGAGACACGGGTGCGCGCAACGGCATTCGCATTCTGCACGTCATTCGGCCGTTTCGTCGGGGCCGGCGTGAACTTCGTGCTCGGCGCCGCGGTACTGCACACGCACACCCTGGGCTTGCCGGTTGCGTTGACGGCGATCGTATTCGTGGTTGGGCTCCTGATCATTCCGCTGGCGCCCGAGACGCACGGCGAGGTGCTGCCGCAGTAGGGGAGTCGTCGCGGTACTCGGCGCGCCAGCCGGGAGTAAACGACCTCGTTACGCAGGTCTTCGAGTCGGTGGCCACCGGCATGACGGTCAGCCGTTCGGGGTGATCGTCAGATGCCGTCGACCTGAAGCAGCGCGTGCATTTTCAGTGTCGACTGGGCGTGGGCGACAAAGCGTTTCCGCGCCTCGCTCAGCTCGGCGAGTCGGGTGTCGACGGCGGCGCGAGTCCGCTGAATGTGTTCGGTGGGAGCATCGGATCGGATGGTTTCGCGGTGGGCATTGGCGGGTTCGACCACTTGATCGGCCGCGTGACGGATCTGCGCGCAGGTGTCCGCCAGTTCAGGAAATCCGATGAGGCTCAGGCTGTCTGCTGTGGCTGACAGTCGCCGGATTTCACCCGCAAGAGTGAGCATATTCTGGGTGAACACGTCGTCGTTGGTGGCGAATGAGCGCACGTTGTACAGGCGGTCGATCTCGAATGCGTGCCCGGCGGCATGCGATCCGAGCTGCAATAGCGTTTCTCGTAACCACTTGTGATGATCGAGCATGCGCGCCGATCGGATGGCGGCGCGGCTGTTCTTGTTGTTGATCATGACGCCGAGAAATGCGGTCGCGGTGACGAGTATCGACCCCAGCAGGGGCAGCCAGGGTATCCACCATTGCGTGTTGTCCATGGTGTGCCAGTATCCCTGGTCCGCGCTCGCGGCAGGACGGGTTTGCAGCGCTCGTCAATAACCGATCGACGCCAGGAAGGAACCGCGCGGCTCTTGGTAGTAACCAAGCGCCATCATGTTCAGCAGGTAGACGACGCGCAGGTCGTGGTCGAAACACCATCGCAACAAGTCGGCGTTGCGCAACGGAACAAGAAATCCGTTCCAGGAGAACTTCTCTGCGTCGGCGATCAACGCCTCGATATCCTCGTTGCTCACGGCGACGGAGTGGCCGGTGAACCCGACATCGGTCGTGTAGCCGGTTATTTGGCCGTCGCGCTCGACGACCTTGGCCGATCCCTGTGCGATCGCATCGCGCAGTTCGCCGCTTCGATCATGGCCGTGCACCTGTAAGCAAAGCTTGTCGCAGTCCGCCAGATCCCCTTCGTGAGCCCTGCGCACGTCAAATCCGTTGATCTGCATCAATAGTGGCTTGCCCTGAATTGCGGCGAGGGGCTCACGGGTTTGAAAGCCCAGCTTGGTGTAAAGGCTCATCGAACGGTTGTGATACGCAACCTGTACCAGCCGCACTCCCGATGCCTGCTGCTGGGCGCTTCGGTCCAGCACGGCCTGCATCAGGGTGCGACCGACGCGGCTGTCCTGGGCATCTGTAGCCACGCTGAGGGGACCGACTCCGAAAATCGCGGAGCGCTCGTCGAGAAAATTGCTGCCAATGATCTGACCATCGGATTCGGCTACGACACTGAAGTATCCGGGGTGAGGCTGCAACGCACCGACGAGATCGTGAGCATGTTGGACCGAGGGAAAGTCCGACGGAAAGTTGTGCCTGGCCGCGATCGCGTTGAACGCCTTGTAGCAGATCCGCGCGGCCGCATTGGTGTCTGCCTGTGTCATGGTGCGTATGCGGGTCATCTGTTGTTCCTCTATCCGTCGCCTGCACTAACGACGCAGCCTACCTAGTTGACCAGCGGCCAAACACCCTGCGGTTGAAAGGTTTACCCTCCGAGAAGGAAGCCAGTTCCTCTCAACGACGCGAAAACACCAGGGGGAGAACCAGGTACGTGTCTAACTGCCGACCACGAAACAACGGCCACTGCTCGACGCTAGCAGTACTTCCTGAACGGCGGACTTATCGATGGCCGGGAATTCGAAGCGATGTGTCTGTTGGCCGGCCGCGATTGCGGCATCTTGAGACTCGTTGGTGCCGTCCTTCTTGCGCACTATTGCCGTGACCTTGTCCGGCTTCGACATGTTCTGCGGCTCGTGGAAGTACCAGACTTCGATGCCCGCCCCGGCTGAATTCGATTGCCAGCCATCGGAGTAATAACACGCAGGATTCCCCTCGGCGTCCGGCGGCGGTGGAGTGCAGATCGACAATCCGACACAATCGGGCGGTGCGCTGCTCGTAGCCGGGGGAGCGACGGTCGTAGTGGCAGGGGGAGAAGCGGCAATGCTGCTGCTGGCCAATGGTTTCGCCGAACTCGAGCCGGACGTGCTCGGGCCGGACGCCTGGTGCGAACCGCACGCCGTCACGGCGATGCAGCACACGCCGATGGTGGCCTTCAATCGGAACATGGGTACCTCTCAGTGGCAGATTTCGCAGGCAATGCCGTCGTTGTCACGGTCAAGAGGAGCCCGATAGCCCGGCTGTCCCCGATAAATCGGAGCCGCACCGGCATCGCAGGCGGCCTTGCAGTTCGGGTAATAGACGCTCGAACCCGTCGTCGGTGCAGGAGACGTGGTGGTGGTGGACGGCGCAGCGTGGGCTGGGGGCGTCCCCGCTATCCCTGCCGCAATAGCTCCCACGGCGAACATCTGACGAAGCATTGGGCAAAGCCTCCCATTAGCCAGGCAGCGTTGGTTGCTAACGAGTACAGAGCTAACACCTCGACGCACTCGCATGGCAAGGGGCGAGCGCCGGGCAGTACGCCTAGCAGTGGTCGGCGATCCAGGTGGTGGTGAAGCGCTGCACCGCGGGGATGCTGTCAGACAAACCCGCGCCGAGAGTTTTCTCCAGTTTGCCGCCCACCAATGGGATTTTCACGTGCACGTTGACCGCGAACCGCAACTGTGTGCCGGCACCGCTGGGCTCCAGCCATGCTTGTGCGCGGGCCCCGCCTACCCCTGGCGAAGTCGAGACGTTGACCTGCCCGAGAACCTGGCCGTCGCCGTTGGGTTTCCACGTCTCCTCATGGACGAGTTTCAGCTCGCCAGGTGCGAATTTGGCGACCGGTCCGGGCAGCAGCTGGCGTCCCACGTGCTGAGTAACCCGCACTGTCACCCTGCCGGCGGGGTCGACATCCAGCGAGTCCAGTGTGGTGGTCGCGGCGTCCCCCAGGGCGATCCGGGCCAGCCAATAGGCCTCACTACTGAACGCCGCGTGGATTTGGTCAACACTGGCGGGCGATTCGGTCAAGATGTCGAATGAGCGCGGCATAGCATCCCATTCTTACCAAAGTCACTGTCGTTTTGTCGGGCTTGCTCGAATCGCCTGAACGCCAGGGGAACTGACGCGCGATGATTACTGCTTGTCGACTTTGGCCGCGATCTGTTTGGCGGCGCTGACGCCCGCGTCCCCCGGATCCTTACGGCATGCCTCAGTGTCGATCACGACGTTGTTGCGGACCGTCAGCGCTCGCTGACAGGTTTGGCCCATCGACTCGGTGCCCTTGCTCAGGGTCACGCTCACGGTCGTGCTCAATATTCCGTTGCTGTTGGAAACGGGTCCCACCTTCCACTGAATATCCGGTGCGTCCGGGTCGCCGCCGCTGGGAACGGTTTCCTGGTGGTTGGCGCAGGCGGGCCAACGCTGGGCCGACGTGTTGAAGAAGGCGTTCGCCTGGTCGGCGGACGGAAACAACGCCACGAATTGGCTGATGTCCGGGTTCGGATCGGTCGAACCCTCGGGAATCGGCGCAATGTCACGTTCGCCGTGCACCGCGGTGTTGCCGCTGCCCGTGTAAATGGGCGTCAAGCCCACGCCGGTGATGTAGAGGCACTCGGCGGGGAATTTGTATCCCTTGGGGAACACCTCAGTGCTCTTGTCCTCTTGGAGCGTGTCGAACGATTTGTCGTTCTTCGACCCCGTGACGCCCAGAACACTGTCTACCTCGGCGGGAGTGAGCAACAGGCTCGGCAGTGCGGCCTGCGCCAGGGGAGGCTTCGACGAAGTGGTGGTGGTCGACGAAGCTGTGCCACCGCCGTTGCTACCGCCGCAGGCAGCGACCAATATCCCGGTAGTGACGACGGCGGCGGCGACGGCAAATGGGCGCATCGTTGGTGCCTTCCTGCTCGAGTCGACTCGACAGCGTTGCGAGCATGGTGCGCGTCGGCCGGTCAGAGGGTGTTTGCGGATGGAGCATACGACAGCTTCGCGGGTCCTGGGGTGTTTGCGGGCAGCGGGACGCATCCAACACGCCAAGCGAGATGGCAGAGGGAAACGCTGAATTCGTGCGGACGGTGCAACGTCTACTGTTTGTCGACTTTGCCGGCGATCATATTGGCGATGTCGACGCCCACGTTGCCCGGGTTTTGGCGGCACCCGTCGACGTCGATCGCGACGTTGTTGCGTACCGTCAGCGCCCGCTGGCAGGCCTTGACGATGTGCTCGCCATCCTTGGTGAGGTTTACCGACACGGTCGTGCTCAGAACTCCGTTTTCAGTGGAAACCGGTCCGACCGTCCACTGGAAGCCCGGGGAGATCGCGCCGTCGGGAACAGTGCCTTGGCGGTTGGCACACGCGGGCCAGCGCTGGGCAGAGTTGTTGAAGAAGGCGTTCGCCTGTTGGGCGGACGGATACAGCACCACATACTGGTTTGCGTCGGGACTGGACTCAGTCGACCCGCCGGGGGAGGGCTCGGTAATTCGCTCGCCGTGTACCGACGTGCTCCCGCTGTTGGCGAATACCGGTGCGAGGGCAGGTCCGGTGATGTACAAGCATTCCTCCGGGAACCTGAATCCCTTGGGGCCCATTCCGGCGGTTGGGTCTTCTTGCAGCGAGTCGGACACCTTGTCGGTCCTTGAGCCGTTAACCCCCAGAACGTTGTCGACTTCGGCCGGAGTGAGCAAGAGATCCACGAGTGCCATTGGCGCAAGTGCCTGTTTCGACGAAGTCGTCGCGGTCGACGATGGGAAAGAGGTGCCGGTGCCACCCCCGTTGCTGTCGCACGCCGCCGTCAGCATCACGGTGGCGGCGACTGCGGCGAAGGCCGATAGCTGACTCATCATTGAGTGCCTTCCTGCTGCGGTCGACTCGGTGGAGCATACGACAGCGTTCGCCGGCGCGATCAGCGCGACGAGCTGACAGACTCACGGTGTGCCCGAAATCGATTTCGCCTCGGTAGCCCCGATCGTTCCCGTTCGAGATCTCGACATCGCCTTGGACCGTTACCGCCGACTCGGCTTCGATGCCCGCAGCTACGAAGGTCCCCAGCGTTACGGCTTCGTTGACCGCGGCGCGGTGTCGATGCACCTCAGCGAGTGGGCCGAACACGATCCGCTGCGCACGGCATCGAGCGTGTACTTCTATGTCAGCGACGCCGACGCCCTGTACGCGCAGTGGGCCGCGCTGAAGGATCTCGAGGGCCGTTTGGTGGAACCAGTCGATACGCCTTACGGCTTAAGGGAATTCGCCTACATCGATCCCGACGGGACCTTACACCGGATCGGTTCGCGGCGACGCTGATCGCGCGTCGACGGACGGATCGGCGGCCGGGGTTCCGGCGGCCTGGCTGTGTGCCAGCGCCACCGCCGCGGCGATCATCACCGCGACCGAGACACCGAGCGCAACCATGCCGACGTGGTTGGTGCTCAACGTCTCGCCCAGCACGGTGACGCCGAGCACCGAACCGACGAGTGGCTCAGCGACCGTCACCGCGGGCAGCGACGCGGTCAGCGAGCCGGCCCGAAACGCCGACTGCTCCCAGGCCGTCGCGGCGATCCCCAGTACCGCCCACACGTACAACTCGGGGGTTCGCAACAACTCCGGAATGCCGCGGCCGAGTTGGTCGACCACACCCTTGGTCAACACCGAGAAAAGCCCCCACAACGCTCCCGACATGAGCCCCAGCAGCAGCGCGCTGAGCCAGCCCGAGGTCAACCGAGCGCCGATCACACACACGATCAAGGCTGGGCCCAGGATCAAAGCCACGATCGTCCATGTCTTGATGGACCCACGGGGAGTGCCGGCCTGCGGATCCCCGACCGTCACCACCACCGCGACGGCACCAACGAGGAGGAAAGCCCAAATAGCTTGCCAGCGTGAAATTCTGCGGTGATTTGTGGTGCTACTGATGATCAGCGCGAACAGCAGCGACGTCACCGACAGCGCCTGCACGAGAACCACCGAACCCAGGCCGAGCGCCGCAGCCTGCAACCCGAACCCGGCGGCGGCCACGAGACTGCCCAGCCACCAACGTCGATCGCGCAGCAGCCGATGGAACAGCGCCGGGGTGCTGACCGGTTTGTCGGTTACCTGCTGGGCGGATCGCTGTTCCAGGACGTCTCCGATGCCGATCATCAGCGCGGCCGCCAACGCGAGCAGTACCGCGAGTCCGGTGGTTTTCACCTGACGCTCCGGTCAGCTGTTGCGCATGATCTTCAACGCGGTGGTGATCATCGGAATCTGAAGCGGCAGCCGGGCGAAGGCGGCAATGCGCATCGGCCACGGCTTGTTCCACCACAACCGGCACATGTTGACGTTGGCCGGGAACACGCCGATGTACAGCAGGACGGCGGCCAGTGCGGCGAACCGCCGGGTCTGTCGCGGCACCAGCAAGGCGCCGGTGGCTATCTCGGCGACACCCGATGCGTAGGTGTAGAAGCGCGGATCTCCCGGCAGCTCGACGGGGACGATTGTGTCGAACGGTTTGGGGGCGAGGAAGTGCACCGTGCCGACACTCATCAACATCGCGGCGACTCGGTATGCGGCGTTCTGGGCCTCACGCTGGGCTACGGGGGTGGTGGTCATGGACTCATTGTGCTCACGCCGCGCGAACGTCGAGTTATCCGGGGGGAAATGTCACAGTCGCCCAACATCTCGACGTTGGCGCACCAGGTGCGATCAAACCCTGTCGGCGTCGGTGAATCGGATGACACCACGGATGTTGCGCCCCTCAAGCATGTCGCGATAGCCGTCGTTGACCTGCTCGAGGCGGTATTCGCGGGTCACCATGTCGTCGAGGTTGATGTGACCTAGTTTGTAGAGCTCGAGAATCGCCGGGATGTCGTGTTGCGGGTTGCCTCCGCCAAAGATGCTGCCCTGCAGGCTTTTCTGGAGCAGCGACAGCCCGGCAAGATTCAGCGTGACATCGGTGTCCAGCACGCCGCCCATCGCGGTGAGGCAGCACACGCCGCCCTTGGCGGTCAGGCCCATCCAGGATTCGACTTCGCTGCCCTCGGTGCGGCCGACGGTGACGATCACCTTGTGGCACATGAAGCCGCGTGTCGCCTCCGCGATGCGACCGAAGGCGCTGGCGACACCGGCGAAAGCCTGTGTGGCGCCGAACTTCAACGCCTGCTCACGCTTCCAATCAAACGGGTCGATCGCGAATATCCTTCGGGCGCCGGCGATTCGGGCACCTTGCAACGCGGCGACGCCGACACCACCGATTCCGATGACCGCGACGTCCTCACCGGGTTTGACCGCCGCGCTGCGGACCGCCGAACCATAGCCGGTGGTCACCCCGCAGCCGACCAGGCAGGCGACTTCGAACGGGATCGTCGGATCGACCTTGACCACCGAGGTGTGATGTACCACCACGTAGGGCGAGAAGGTGCCCAGCAGCGACATCGGCAGGACGTTGTGCCCTCTGGCGGTCACCCGAAAGGATCCGTCGGATACCGATTGGCCCGACAGCAGGCCCATACCGAGGTCGCACAGGTTGCGCAGCCCGGTCTGGCACGGCTTGCATGTCCCGCACGACGGGATGAACGACATCACCACGTGGTCGCCGACGGCCAGATTCTCGACGCCCTCGCCGATCTCGGTGATGATCCCGGCGCCCTCGTGGCCGCCCAGGACCGGAAAGCTCGGGATCGGGAAGTCGCCGGTCAGCAAATGTTGGTCGGAGTGACACAGGCCGGCCGTCTCGAGCGCAACGGTCACCTCGCCGCGGCGGGGATCGCCGATCTCGATCTCATCGATCGACCACGGCTCGTTCAACTCCCAGACCAGCGCACCTTTGGTCTTCAACGGTCGGCCTCCGTTTTACCCGAAACGCTTAATTGTTAGCGCCGTCACAGACCCCGGCGTACCGAATTTAGACCATTACTATTGCCTATACAGTATTTGATACGATTCGCGTCGTCTGACCGCCCACCGCAGCGAGGTTAAGAACATGGGAACACCCGTCATCGTCGGAGCTGTCCGAACGGCCATTGGCCGGTCGTTCAAAGGGACGCTGGTCAACACACCGCCGGAGACGCTGATCACCGCGGTGCTCCCGGAGGCGGTCCGCCGGTCCGGCGTCGACCCATCAGAGATCGACGACATCATCTTCGCCGAATCGCATTATGGCGGTGGCGATTTGGCCCGCTATGCCGCGACAGCTACCGGTCTCGAGCACGTTCCCGGTCAGTCGGTCAACCGCCACTGCGCGGGCAGCCTGACGGCAATCGGCAACGCCTCGGCGCAGATCGGCTCAGGTATGGAGCGGGTGCTGATCGCCGGTGGCGTGCAGTCGCTGTCCATGACGCCGCTGACGAACTGGCGCATCCCGGGACCTGAACTGAAGTTCGAGGAGCGGTGGATGCCGCCGACGCACGTCGAGACGCCGGATGCGCCCGCCAAGGACATGTCGATCACCGTGGGTTGGAACACCGCGCAGAGCGTCGGCATCACCCGCGAGGAGATGGACGCCTGGGCGGCCCGCTCGCATCAGCGCGCCGTCGCGGCCCAGGACGCCGGCAAGTTCGCCGACGAGATCTTGCCGCTGAAGATCACCCAGTTCGACGGCTCGGTCACCGAGTTCGCCGTCGACGAGCACCCGCGTCGTGACACCACCATCGAGAAGCTGGCCGGCCTGAAGGTGCTGCACCCGGAGATCGAAGGCTTTTCGATCACCGCGGGCAACAGCAGCGGTACCAACGACGCCGCCGCGGCCGTCGCGCTCGTCGACAGCGATTACGCCACGGCCAACAAGCTCAACGTGATGGGCACGGTCAAGGCGTGGGCCGCCGCGGGCGTGGCGCCTCGGGACTGCGGTCTGGGCGCGGTGAAGGTCATCGGAAAGGTGCTGCAGCGGGCCGGCCTGTCCCCGTCGGATGTGGCGCTGTGGGAGATCAACGAGGCGTTCGCCTCGGTGCCGATCGCGGCGTGCCGGGAGTACGGCCTCGACGAGGAGAAGGTCAACTTCTCCGGTAGTGGATGCAGCCTTGGCCACCCCATCGCCGCCTCGGGGGCCCGCATGGTCACGACCCTGGTCTACGAGCTGGCTCGCCGCGGCGGCGGTATCGGGGTTGCCGCGATGTGCGCCGGCGGTGGCCAGGGCGGCGCCGTCGTCGTCGAGGTCTAAGCGAGTTTCGCTTGCCGAACGTGCTCTGACGGTGAGATTCTGCCGATTTTTGCGTCCTGAGAGCACGTTCGGCGCGTCTCGTTGCCGAGATGTTCAGTTGCAGAACGTGTAGCCGATGAACTCGGTCTGGTGGGTATCGCTGGGCGAGTAGTTGACGAAGTGCACCGCGGGCATCCCTTTGTACTGAGTGTCGATCGGTTGCGCATTGGGCGGCGGGACGTCCTTCGGGAAGGCCATGATCATGTCGCTGAAGATCCTGAGGCCGACCACGCAGATGGCATCCGGACGTGGTTTCTGCGCATTCCACGCATGAACGACAACCGGTTCTGTGAGTTGGGTGCCGGTGGCGCAATTCGGATCGCACAATTTGAAAACGGCGGTTCCGGTCCCGTCGGCGCCCTGCGGTCCCCAAGAACTCCATGACATGTCTTGCAGCGCAACGGCAACGCTCGCGCATCCCAGGACATTGAGCTTTTTCGGACGTGCGCTCGGCTGGACCGACGGGTTGTAACAACCCGGGAGGGCGTAGCTGTCCGGCGGGGCGGGTGGTTGGCTGGTGGACTGGGCCGTCGTGCTGTGTTGGCCCTGGGTCAATTTCACGCCAGCAAAGATCAGCACACCCACCAGTAGAAGGGCCACGACGATGCCGATCGCCGTCAGCCGCCCCCGCGGAATGTGCCGCAACCCGCCCGTCGGAGAGACGTTGCCGCTCACGTTCTCCAGGTTATGTCAGAAGCCGGTGGTGGGTGCCGACTGCGCCAAGCCAGCTGGCACGGTAAATTTGGTCAACGCTACCAACATAGGGAAGTATGAAACTCTCGCGACGGGTTAGGAGTAACCGATGAATGACCACGCACTGGCTGCGCGCTTGGCCACCGAGGCGGGGCAGCTGTTGCTCGGGGTGCGCGAGGAATTCGCCGACGCCGACGCGAGCGATCGGAAAGCGGCGGGGGACAAGCGATCCCATGACTTTCTGATGCAAGCACTCGGCGCTGAACGACCCCAGGACGCCGTGTTGTCCGAAGAGGGCGCCGACGACCCAGTGCGGCTGCGCTCGGAGCGGGTCTGGATCGTCGACCCGCTGGACGGCACGCGGGAATTCTCCGAACTGGGACGCGACGACTGGGCGGTGCACGTCGCGCTCTGGCAGGCCGGTGAGCTGGTCGCCGGCGCCGTGGCGCTGCCGGCCCAGGGTGTCACGTTGGCGACTCCCGACGTGGCCGCCCCGCCCGCCGCCCCGGCCAAGCCGCGCATTGTCGTATCACGAACTCGTCCACCGGCTATCGCGTTGACTGTTCGCGACGCGTTGGACGGCACACTGGTCGAAATGGGTTCTGCCGGAGCTAAAGTCGCGTCGGTCATCCAGGGGCTGTCGGATGTCTACGTACACGCCGGCGGACAGTTCGAGTGGGACTCGGCCGCCCCCGTCGCGGTGGCGCGTGCGGCCGGCTTGCACACCTCCCGCATCGACGGGTCGGCGCTGCTCTACAACCAGGCTGACCCGACGTTGCCTGATGTGGTGGTCTGCCGCCCCGAGCTCGCCGAAGCGGTGCTGGCCGTCACCGGTTAGCGCCGCCGAATTGATGCAGCCCCAGGTGATGTCCGACTGAGGCTGATTATTGCGACCCGCTGTCAGATGAATCTGCCCAACGGTACTACCTGCTGCGGCTTTGCCTTCGGCGCCGACGGCCTTTCGCCTCTTCGGTCCACTCCTTTTCGACGCGTCCGATCTCCAGCGAGAGTTGCATCAGAGTCGGGTTATCGCAGTGGACTTCGTGGGCGGTGCGAAACTTGGCGGCTTCGCCGGTGATCGATAGATGGGGCCGCAGGCCCTCGAACCACTCGTCGCCGACGACGTTGGGCGGGTCGTCGACGCGAGGGCCGCAGGACCACTGTCGGTAGGCATCTCGAGCCCCGGCCAAGCCGCTGCGCCACTGTTGGATCGCTTCGCATCGCTGCGAATGTATCTGGCACCGCATCTGATGCCGGTTGGTGCCGCTTATCGCCATGCCGGGGATCAGGTTGTCGACGGTCGACTTAGCAATGCCCGCGATGCCCATGGCCGAAGCGCCCACGACCGTGCCCATCAGGCCCATCGTCATCATGTCCATTGGCTGATCGTTGCACTCGGGAACCCCCGACAAAAGAAAACTGCCGCATTCGGTGGACACGCCGGCGCTGGTCGCCGCGCCGGATCGGGGGAGTCGATGCCATCGGCACGCCGCGAATGGTTCAATCGGTTGTCCATCGACTTCCTGGGCGGTGCGCGATCATTCCACCGGCAACGTCTGTCCGGGGACCGGCGATCGGCGATGGCGAGGACGTCGCCCCGCACTGTCAGTGCCGAACACCGCGGACCCTTGAGCGCCAATCACGTAAGGAGCAGCAACGATGCGGATCGACACGCACCACCATGCCATCCCATCCTTCTACCGGGACTTGTTACGAAAAGCGGGTGTTGACGAAGCCGGTGGCTGGGCCGTACCGGAATGGAGTCCGGAAAGCTCACTGGTGACGATGGCCGAACTCGGTGTGGCGACGGCAATTCTGTCCGTCTCCACGCCCGGGACCACGATACTTTCCAGCCCCGCCGATGCCGCCGCACTCGCGCGTGACCTCAACGACTACCTGGCTGATTTGGTTGCGGCACAAAGCGATCGGTTCGGGTTTTTCGCGACCATACCGATGCCGCACGTAGGTGAAGCCGTCGACGAGGCCGTCCGTGCACTCGACGATCTACACGCGGATGGTGTTGTGCTCCTGGGCAATAGCGTGGGGACCTACCTCGGCCAAGACGGCCAAGACGATCTTTTTGCCGCATTGGACGAGCGTTCGGCGGTGGTCTTCATCCACCCCAGCGACTTGCCCGGCGCCGCGGTGGCAGGAATTCCGCCATTTGCCGCCGACTTCTTGCTCGACACCAGCCGCGCGGCATTTCTACTGGTCCGCAATCAGATACGCCGCAAGTACCCGAGCATTAAGTTCATCCTGAGCCATGCGGGCGGATTCGTGCCCTATGCCTCGCACCGCATGGCCGTCGCGATCATGGGCGACACCGGCCGCGGCCTGACCGACATCCTGGATGACTTCGCCGGCTTCTACTTTGACACCGCGTTGTCCTCGACCGCCGCGGCGCTGCCGAGCCTGCTCGCGTTCGCGAAGCCCGGGCATGTGACCTTCGGTTCCGACTTTCCCTTCGCACCGACCGCGGCCGCTAAGCTGTTCGCGGCCGGCTTGGAAATCTACCCCGGTCTCGGCGTCGAGGCCCGCACGGCGATCGAGCGCACCAATGCACTGCGACTGTTCCCCCGTCTGGGGACGGCGGCACCGCCGCCCGCGAACTCGGCGGTCGATCAGGTCCGCCACGCGGTCAGCAGAGTCGTCATGCGCGGTATCGCGCGACTAGCCAACACCCGGTGACGGGCTCATAGCAAGGGCTTCTGCCAGGCGAGGACGCGTTCGGCCAGCTCGGGCCCGCTGTCTTCCTGGATGAAGTGACTGGCCCGGATGCGAGCGTGCGGCTGGCCGGTGGCACCGGGGACGTGCTTGATCAGGGGGCGATCCGCCTGCCCCAAGATCGGGTCGCGATCTCCGAAGATGGTCAGGAAGGGTTTCTCCCATCGGCCCAGGGCATCCCAGGCCGCGCGATTGGCCGGAACCGCCGGATCGTCGGGTGACGTCGGCACCAACTGCGGAAAAGCCCGGGCCCCGGCTTGATACGTCTTGTCCGGAAAGGGCGCGTCATAACCGGCCCGCACCTTGGGTGGGACCCTGCGGACGGTGCCCGCCGCGACGATGCGACCGGCGGGCAGCATGGGGGAGTAGCGCGCGAACGCCCGCCACGCCAGAAATCCCGGCGAGGGCTTGCGCTGGGCGGCAGGCAGAAAGCCGTTGGCCACGACGATCCGCGCGATCCGCTCGCCCTGCTCGGCGGCGATGCGCAGACCGATCAGTGATCCCCAGTCCTGGACGAACAGCGTGACTTCCTTCAGGCGGAGACGCTCGAACCACGCCGTCACCCACTCGACATGGCGCAGGTAGGTGTAATCCTCGATCCGGCTGGGCTTGTCGGAGCGGCCAAAGCCGATCAGATCGGGCGCGAGTACCCGATTACCCGCGTCAACCAGCGGCGGAATCATCGTGCGGTACAGGTAGCTCCAGGTGGGCTCGCCGTGCAGCAGCACGATCGGCGGGCCGTCGGCCGGCCCCTCGTCGAGAAAGTGCATGCGCACCGGCGGAGAATCGCTCGCCGTCACGTCAATGTAATTCGCTACGAACGGATAGCCTTCCAAGTTTTCGAATCGGGAGTCCGGGGTTCGCAGCACATCCATATTCAGCTCCTCCGGTGAACGGGCACCCCTGCTAGCCTCTCTCCGCTACGCCACTTCGTCCAGTACGAAATTTGGAGAACCTGGCAGGTCACTAAACTAGCGAATTTATGGCCATCCGGCGCGGCGTTCGGCTGATCGTGGACATCAGCGGCTACCCGGGCTCGGTGCATTGGACCGGATGCCTGTGTCGGAGTGTGTGTTGATAACAGTCGTCGTCATCGAAGCGTCCTGCCGCTGACGCACCAGCGGATGGGAGAACCGCTGCCTGCAAAAGGTGGCTTGCCCGGACGCCTCGGTGCCAAGGCGAGGTTCGTTGCCCGTCATGCTGAGCTTCCGCAACTTGGGCCGCGAAACCCTGGAATTCGTCTTATAGTCGAAAGGCGTTGTCGCGCAGTGTTACTGGGCGTCAACGAGTGCACGGCCCATGCGTGACACGGCCTCGGTGAGAATTGCTTGCGAGGTAGCGAAATTTAGCCGCACGTGGCCGGCTCCGCCACTACCGAACACATGGCCGGAGCTGAGCGCGACACGGGCGTGGTCAAGAAACCAGCGTGCCGGCCCGGACAGGTCGGCGACCACGGCGAGGCCGTTGTCGGCATCCTCGGTGAAGCCGAGACGCCGGCAATCGAGCCACGCCAGGTAAGTGCCCTGTGTGCCTTGATATTTCACTTGTGGAAGGTGTTCGGCGACCAGGTCGCCCAGTAACGTCCGATTGGCGTCCAGACCCCGCAGCAGCGCGTCGAGCCACTCGTCGCCGGTCCGGAAGGCTTCCGCGTGCGCGATGACGCCCAGGTGGCTCGGCCCGTGGCTGACCTCTTCCGGCATCCGCTGCAGATCCGCCGCCGCCTCCGGCCCGGCGATGGCCAGGGCCGCCTTGAGCCCAGACAAGTTCCATGCCTTCGAGGCGGAGGTCAGGGCGAACGCGTCCTCGGCGCCCGGAACGCTCAGGTACGGCGTGAAGCGCGATCCCGCCAGGATCACTGGTGCGTGAATCTCGTCTGCGACCACCCGCACTCGCGATCGCCGGGCGCATTCGGCCACCCCGCGCAACTCGTCGACGGTGTGAACTGTGCCCGTCGGATTGTGCGGATTGCACAACAAGTACGCGACCTTGCGGCCCGACGCGCGCGCCCAAGTAAACGCTTCCTCCAACACGTCCAACGCAATTCGGCCCTCAGGATCGAGCGGCGCCTCGATCACCCGCCGGCCCGAGTGCGACACGAACGCGTAGAACGGCGCGTACACCGGGGGATTGACGACGACCGCATCGCCGGGGTCGGTGATAAGCCGCAGTGTCTCAACGATTCCGAGCATGACGTCTGGGACGATCGTCGTACGGCTGACTTCGAGGTCGTGCCATTGCCAACGGCGCGAAGCGAATTCACCGACGGCCTCGGCGAGTGCGGTGCCCGACGGATAGCCGGTGTCGCCGATGTCAATCGCCGCGTGCAGGGCCTCGGCGACGGTTGGCGGCAGTTTGACGTCCATCTCGGCAACCCACAGCGGCAGGACGTCGGCGGGATGCGCGCGCCACTTCATGCTGGTGCGCAACCGCAGTTGTCCCAGCGTGAGTTCCTCGAGTGGATTGACCGTCATTCCCGCCAGACTAAGCCGCGGGTGCCGCGCGCCGGCTCAGCCGGTCACAAACGCGCCCTTGGGGATCGTCAACGGCAAGTCGATTGAACTCAACAATCCGGGCTCGGCGGCGACGACATAGGGCACGGCGTTGACGACGCGCATGGCGGTGGCGACCATGGCGCCCGCGCCCGAGGTCATGCCCCCGATGCCGGCCTGCCGCGGATCCTTCAGCGTGGCCGCGAGCGTGCAGTCGATATCGGGATCACCACTGATCTGGACGCGGTAGGACAGGTCGCCGATGCCTTCCGGCCAGTCCGGGGCGACGTCGTGTGCCAGTCGCGTGACGTGCTCGATGATGATGGCTTCGCGGCCGTCGACGATCCCGGTGGCCCGCATACGCAGCGCGCCGCACGTACCCGCCTCGACGGTTCCCATCGCGACCTCCAGCGTCCGGTTGGTGACCGCGCGGTCGAAATGCTCACGGACTTCCTGGACTTCGACTCCCAGCGCGTCGGCGATCAACCGGATCTGCCCCTGCCATTCGCCTGCGATCGCGCCCGGGAAGCCGATCCACGGCTGGTAGTCGAGCGGCCGTCCGAAGCCCAACGCGTCGCTCATGATGTCGGGCACGCCGTAGTCGTCGTACAGGCCGATCTCCCACGCGTGAATCTTGTCGATGGACGACGACTGCGTGGACAACACCAACGGCAGATAGTCGGCGGCGAAGCCCGGCTCGATCCCCGAGGCGTAGAGCGACGCCTGGCCCTGCTTGGCCGCGGCGACCAACTGGTCGCGCCACTCGGCAGGTTCGTACGCGTGTGGATTGACCAGGCGCGTCGTGCTCGTCGTGACCACGTTGATTCCGGCCTCGAGCAGCCGGACGTAGTCGGGGATGGCCAGGGCGTCGCGTTCCGGGCCGCTGGCCGCGTAGATCACGCAATCCGGCTTGGACGCGATCAGCGCATCGGCGTCAGTGGTGGCCCTCAGGCCGATCGGCTCACCGTTGGCGAGTTCGCCGGCGTCCTTGCCGTCTTTCTCCGGGGAGTGCACCCACACCCCGACCAATTCCAGGTTGGGGCGCCGATCGATCGCGCGGATGGCGATCGAACCGATTCCGCCCGTTGCCCAAACCACTACCCGCTGAGCCGTCATCTCGTTCCTCCTCAGTTGCGTGCGCGATGAAAGCCGAGGCGGCCGTTGCCCTTACGCCGGCAGTTACCCAACGTTCGAACGGAAGCTAACAGCCGCGAGCCAGCACGGTCAAGGGTTTAAGAGAGTAAGTACTATCCTAAAGAACAAATCTTAGGTTATGTGCGCATGGGCTGAGAATCCGGACCAAGCGGGCAGCGAGAGTGAATCCGACGACGCTGCGACGGCGTGTCGCGTCGCAGGATTCACACTCGGCGCCGACCACGCTGCCGCTTTACGCCTTCGACTGAACGTGTAACGTGCATCACAACGTTTAGGCCAGCTAGGAGTTAGCCGTGTACACACTGCGCTTCGACATGCGCGACCCCGAGTGGGCCGCGCCCCCAGCGGATCTCTATGCCGCGGCGCCCGAGATGTGCGCGTGGGCCGAGGATCACGGCGGTCTGGCCGCCGTTCTCTGCGAGCACCACGGCTCCGATGACGGCTACCTGCCGTCCCCGTTCTTGCTGGCCTCAGCGGTGGCCGCGCGAACGCAACGGCTGGCGCTGAGCCTGATCCTTATCCTGCCGTTTTATGAAACCGTGCGCCTGGCCGAGGACATGGCGGTGCTCGACATCATCAGCAACGGGCGCGCGTCGTACATCCTGGCGCTGGGTTACCGGCCCGAAGAGTTCGAGCACTTCGGCGTGCCGATCAAGAAGCGCGGCCGCGTCTGCGACGAGAAACTGTTGCTGTTACGGCGACTGCTGGCCGGTGAAACGGTCGAGGAGGACGGACGGCGCATCACGGTGACGCCGCGGCCACTGACCGCTGGCGGGCCGGGATTGATGTGGGGCGGTGGAACGGTGGCCGCGGCCCGTCGTGCCGGTCGATACGGGCTGGGCATGCTCGGCAATGCAAACGAGCCCGGCATGCAGGAGGCCTACGAGCAGGCCTGCCGTGAGTACGGCCATCAGCCCGGTCCGACGATGTTTCCCGACCGCAACACCCCGTCGGTCGTCTTCGTCGCCGACGATCTGGACCGGGCGTGGAAGGAGATCGGGGAGCATCTGCTGCACGACGTGCAGACCTATGCGGCGTGGAATCCCGGGGACGAGACGACGGCGGGTTTCTCGCACGTGAAGACGGTCGACGAGCTGCGCGCCAATCCCACGTCGCACATCATTATCTCTGTGCCGGAAGCAATTTCGCGGGTCCGTGCCGGTCAGGTGCTCAACTTGTCGCCGTTGTGCGGCGGGCTGTCGCCCGACATCGCGTGGCGGTATCTCAAACGGGTGGGCGAAGAGGTGCTGCCCGAGGCGCTGGGCTGACGGCTACCCGCTCACTGGGGTTGGTTCGGTACCCCCGGGTACAGCTGCTCGGTCGGGCCCGCGGTCACATAGCCGCCCAGCTTCGTAATGAGATGCGGCGCAAAGACCGCGCCGTACACCAGGTGTCCGACGACGATGACGGCCACGACGGACAACGCCGCGGACTGCCCCCGGCTCTTGGATCTTGCGTCGGCCCACATATCGATGACGTTGCGTCCTTGTTCATCGGTGCGGCCGAGCAAATAGGTGAAGACCATCATCTGGATGCCCATCGCGAGCGAGTCGTACAGCGGGTACTGGTGCTTGGTCCCCTCGAAGATCGCCAGGCCGGGGATCACGTAGCCGTAGTAGAAATTTCCGAGCTGGGCTCCGGTGAACCCGTTGAAAAACAGTGCCCAGCAGAACCCGACGACGAGGCCGACCACCAGAAGAGTAATAGGCTTGCGCCAGTTGAACTTTGCGCTCAGCTGGCGTCCCAGGGCCGCCGCGGTGACGGCGGGAATGATGAAGTAGGAGACGTAGCCGATCGGCACTGCCAACGGCAACCCGCCCCACGTCACGTTCAGCGGCCACCAGGACGGCATGCGGGGCAGCCCCGGCGGGAATTGTGCGTACATCGCCCAGTCGTAGGGTGACTCGATCCACGAGAACGAGATCGCCGAAATGCCCAGCAACAACAGCGGATGGATGCGGCGGCAACGGTAGCTCAAATAGCTGCCGATCACCAGGAAGGTGATGCTCGCCGCGTAGGAAAAGTACTGAGCCCCGGCCATCACCGGCGTCATCCCGGTGTTCACTGGCGGCCCTTTTCGCCGGGCGCGCGCCGGGCCTCGGGATCGAAGCGGAGTACCAGCCCGAAAATCAGGATGATCAGGCCGAACAGCGTGCCTAGCATGATGACAGCGCCCATGGTGTCACCCTTTCGATGATGCGCCTTTTTAAGGTAGTGGATACTATCTTATCGGGATAGTGGATACTATCCCCACGGCGGTGGGTTATGGAGGAGTGGACATCGGTGCCCCAGCGAGCGACTAAGCGGTCGATACCGGCAACGGTGGTGCGTCGGCCCCGCGGAGAGCCGCGCAGGCTGCTGCTCGACGCCGCCCGGGCACTGTTCGCCGGCCAGGACTATCGCAGCACCACCACGCGTGAGATCGCTCAGGCCGCCGGTGTCACTGAGCACCTGCTGTTCCGCAATTTCGGCTCGAAGGCGGCGCTGTTCCGCGAGGCACTCGTCGTGCCCTTCGTCAGCTTCGTCGACGAATTCGGCAAGACCTGGCAGTCGGTGGTCCCCGAGGAGACCGACGAGCAGGAGCTGACTCGGCTTTTCGTATCGCAGCTCTACGACGTGTTCGTCGAACACCAGGGTCTGCTGCTGACGCTGATGGCGGCCGAAAATCTCAGCGACGAGGAAAAGACCGACGCCGGCATCGCCGAGATCCGCAGGGCGGTCACGGTGCTCGGCCAAATCAGCGTCGAGGGAATGCAATTGCGCGGGTTGCGGTCCGACCACCCCGACTTGCCGGCCCACTCCACGGTTTCGATGATCGCGGGGATGGCCGCACTGCGTTCGACCTACTTCGGGGACACGCCGCCCCCGCGGGAGGTGATCGTTGAAGAACTCGTCCAAGCGCTCTTGCACGGCTTCTTGCACCGCAACGACTGAGTTAGGGATCCGACTATGACAAGCGCCAATGCCGTCGAGTTGTATTACGACCCATTCGATGTCGAGATCGACTCGAACCCGTATCCGGTGTGGAAGCGCATGCGTGAAGAAGCGCCGCTGTACTACAACGAAAAATACAACTTCTACGCGCTGAGCCGATACGACGACGTCGTTCGCGAACTGCCGAACTGGGAGACGTACCGCTCCGGCCGGGGCACCACCGCCGATATCTTGTTCGCGAATATCGAAGTGCCACCGGGCATCCTGTTGTTCGAGGATCCTCCGCTGCACGATCTGCACCGCAAGCTGCTGTCCCGTGTCTTCACGCCCAGGCGGATGTTGGCCGTCGAGTCGATGGTGCGGGGATTCTGCATCCGCGAGTTGGACCCCCTGGTCGGCGGGAGCGGGTTCGATTTCATCGCGGACCTCGGCGCGATGATGCCGATGCGAACCATCGGCTATCTGTTGGGCATCCCCGAAGAGGATCAAGAGAAGATCCGCGACCGCAGCGTCGCCAACATCGAATTGTCCAAGGACAGTGACCCGGCTGCCGTGGATGCGAACGTCTTCGCGAATTCCATCGCGCTATTCGCCGAATACATCGAATGGCGGGCCAGTCATCCGTCCGACGACCTGATGACCGAACTGCTGCGCGCCGAGATCGACGAGCCGGACGGGACGCGCCGACCCCTGTCGCGGACCGAGGTGCTGGCCTACACCGCGATGATCGCCGGCGCCGGTAACGAAACCACTGCTCGCTTAATCGGTTTCATGGGACAGCTGTTGTCGGATCACCCTGATCAACGCCGTGAGCTCGCCGCGGACCCGGCACTGATCCCCGGCGCGATCGAGGAGACACTGCGCTACGAGCCGCCGTCGCCGGTGCAGGCCCGCTATGTCGCACGCGATGCCGAACATTATGGTCGCGTGGTTCCCGAGGGGTCGTTCATGCTGCTGCTGAACGCATCCGCCAACCGCGACGAAAACCATTTCACGGATCCGGATCGCTACGACATCCACCGCCGCGGAAGCCATCTCAGCTTCGGGCAGGGCCTGCATTTCTGTTTGGGCTCGGCACTGGCCAGGTTGGAAGCGCGGGTGGCCTTCGAAGAGGTCCTCAAACGCTGGCCGGATTGGGAAGTCGACTACGCGAACGCCCAACGGGCGCATACGGCGAGCGTGCGCGGCTGGGCACGCTTGCCCGTCGTTACCGGCTGATCAGCGCCGAATGTGCGGCTGGCAGCACACCCGAGCGCGAACATGCGGCTGGCCGCACAGTCGCGGCAGCCTACAGGCTTTGATCCACCAGCACGGCGCCGTCGGGCTGGTTCCCGAGGGTGTGCAGCGGAATGTCCTCGTCCTGGACCGTCATCAGGACAATCTGGGCCAATTGTCGTGCGGCGTCGCATTGCACGTAGTGGTCGGCACCCGGCACCACCCAATAGCGATTACGTCCGGGCTTGGCCTTGAGGTACGTCTGCCACACGTGGTTCGGGACGCGCAGCGGCGCGACGTTGTCGTGCAGTCCCCACACCACGGTGGTGTTCACGTCGCTGGTGGAAAGTGCTTCCAGCCAACTGGTTTCGTCAGCGGCACGCTCGTGCAGATATTGGATGGTGTCCGGCAGCACCCGGATTCCGTCGTTATGGGCAAAACACTTGGCCAGAGCGTCGATTTCGGGATCGGCCAATTTCCTTCTCGGCATGAAGGTGCTGGCCCCCATGCCGGCCGCCAGCGTCTCCGGTGTGGTCGCCGCCGCGGTGGCTCGCCCCGTTTCAGGATCCAGCAGCGCGGTCTGGAACAGTGTCAGGTTCGCCAGCGGGAGGTAGATGTTGGCGTTGGTCAAGATGAGGTCGAGAGGGGCCACCGGCGGGTCCAACGCCGCCAACATGCCCAGCGCGATCATGCCAACACTGCTGCCTCGATCATGGGTGAGCATGCGAAATTCGGTCAGCTGCCACACTTCGGTGATCGCGTGCACCAGCAGACGGGCATCGTCGTACAACGAATAGACGTACGGCTCCGGGGGTTTGTCCGACAATCCGTAACCCGGAAAATCCAACAGGTAGATATCGAAGTCGGAACTCAGCTCGTGCGCCAGCTCGAAGTAGTCGATGCTCGACGTCGGAAACCCATGAACGAGCACGAGTGGCGGTGCCCCAGCCGTGCCGCAGCGGCGACTGAACACCCCCACTTCCTGCCCGTCGTTGGCGGCCGTAGTCGAGCGCCAGCGAAGTTCGGTCCCGCCCTTTTGCCACTCCGCGAAGATGTCCAAGATGCCAGCATCTCAGAGGCGATCGTGGTTAGACAACCGATGTTTCGCGAATCGGGCGCTCACGGGCAAGTTAGGTGTATCCCGAATGTGATCTGTCGCATACCGGTTTGGCCTGGCATGGTCCCCTGACCATTGCCCGTGATCGTGTAATTCGGGCCGTCTTTGGCGACCATCACCTGGTTGACGGATTGGGTGGGTTGATAGGGCAGTTGGTACTCGCCGTTTCCGACTTTCAGCGAAATCGAAAAGCCGTCAACGCTGGGCGGCTTCTCGTCCGAGAGCGCGAAGGACAGCGACGCCGAATCGTCGTGGACGCTGATTCGCGTCGTCAGGTCGCCCGATTCCGGCGGCGTTGCATGCGGCGCCGAGGCCGAGCTGGTGCAGCTGACTTGGGAGGTGATCGTGTGGGTGTGCTGGTCCAGCATCAAGATTGTGTGCGACGGAGGCGGACTTGAGCTCGTCGGCGACGCGGGCTTGCTGCCGTTGTTCGAACAGCCCGGCAGGCCCACCGCCAACACGACCGCGCCGAGCCCGGCAACACCGCGGCCGATTCGCCGCCGGGCGTCCGGATTCTTCATCGCAAGTCCTCCTAGAGGTCTTTCTCCGAAGGCGCGCACCGCGCCGTGCCTACCGTAGCCGCGAAGCCGCTGTTCAGCGCGTGCCGGCCCCCAACGGGCTACGGCCAGGCTTCCCACTGGATCATTGTGCGCAGCGGGCCGGCGAAAACGGGACGCACCGCCCCGGTTCGCCAACGTTCTTCGACGAGCGGTGCGAGGGTCTTTGTGGTGCTCAGCGGATCCCCGTCGAGGTAAACGACGGTGATGTATTGGTGGTCGGCTCGCCATCCCCGGGGTAAATGGCTCCATCCGGTACTCGAACCGAATGTCCAGGCGCCCGCGGTGCCCGGGGTGGCGAGCAACGCCGGAAAGTGTTCGGCGTGCAGCCATTGCAGCCATTCGTTCGAACGGCCGTCGGTGGGCTCCTCGACGATGAACAGGACTCCGCGGTGCGGGCGGAACGGAACGACCTCAGCGGAAACGAGCGCCTGCGGCGCGCAGTGCCACTGCAGCAGCCGCAGTCCCGCGATTTGCAGTAACGGCCGTGCGACAGGGAAGCGACCGTTCTCGCGCAATTCACGGCCGAGCGCCACGAAGTCGTCGAATGTTTCTTCGACGGGGTCGCTGACCAGATAGTGCACGACGTTGCCGACCTCGCCCAGTGGTCCGGCCGCCGCGAGACGATGGTTGAGGTACTCGCCGTCTGCTATCCAGCGCAATCCGTACACGATGCCCGGGAGTTGATACTGCTCCGGCATGTGATCGAGCAGATGCCAACGCAGATAACCGCTTTCGTCGTCTGCCGGCGCGGTGAGGCTGAAAATGCCTGCCTTGACTCGGTTCATGCGACGCCGCCCGGGGGATGGAGTTCGGCGAGAGCGTGCAGGTTCTCCAGATAGTGCTGCACCGACGTATGGGTGAACCAGGTGGTGACGGTGGTGGCGCCGTGGGCGGCGGTGTCGGCGAGTATCTCGCGGGTGCGTTCAGGGTCGTTGATCGGGTCCAGCGGCGCCGGCGGCGGAAGCACTACCTCGAAGCCGGCCGGAAGTTCGAAGCGGCCCAGCCATTCTCGGCTCTGCTGCAACGTCACGTTGAAGGGAGACCACCCGTCGGCCAGGGTGACGGCGCGGCGCAGTGATCGCAACGTGCGTCCCCCGATCCAGATCGGGACATGGGCCTGAACCGCGCACGGGTCGACGACCATGCCGTCGAACGAATAGAACTCACCGTGGTAGGCGGGTTCTGAAACCGACAGGGACGCGCGCAGCGCTCGCAGCGCGTCGTCGCCGCGCGGTCCGCGGTCGTCGAAAGGGGCGCCGAGCAGGTCGAATTCCGCTTTGAGACTGCCAACGCCGACGCCGAGGATGAGCCGGCCATTGCTGAGCTTGTCCAACGTGCCATAGCGCTTGGCGATTTCGAGCGGGTGGTGGTAGGCGAGGACTAACACGTTGGTGGCCAACCGGATCCGCTGCGTGCGCGCGGCCAGGTAGCCCAGCGTCGCCAGCGGATCCCAGTACCGCATACCCCGGCGCTGACGTTCCACTGCCGGCAGCGCGATGTGCTCGCTACAGTTCAGGTGGTGATAGCCCAACCGGTCTGCGGTCTCGGCGATCTGAGCCAGGTCCTCGATCGAAGCATCCTGCTCCCAGGCCGCGCTGGCGCCGGGCACCGTGATCACGACCGGTGTGGATAACGACAGCTTCACGGATGGGGTGCTCATCCCTGCATGTACCCTCCGGCGTCGACGGGGATTGATTGCCCGGTGATGGTTCGGCTCTCGTCGCTGGCCAAGAACAACGCCAGGTTGGCCACATCGTCGGGTGACGAAATATCGCGCAGAGCGACGCCTTTGAGTGACTTCGCGCGCACGGCCTCGACCTCGAGGCCCTGCTCGTCGGCGGTGCGCTGTAACCAATTGCGATATAGATCCGTATCGATCGCGCCCGGCACGATGCAATTGCAGCGGATGCCGTGCGGACCGACTTCGAGGGCAACGGTCTTGGTGAAGGCACGCAGTGATGCCTTCGCGGTGACGTAATGGGTTTTGCGGACGATGCCGTTGTAGCCCGCGGTAGAGGAGAAATTCAGGATGACTCCGCTGCGACGTTGCAGCATCGACTGGTTGAGCACTTCGCGGGTGCACAGCATCGCCGCGGTGACATCGATGGCGATCGTGGCATTCCAGTTGTCGAGCGTCTGCTCCCAGATCCAGTGGTCTTTGCCCGGCGCGGCGGCGTTGTTGCACAGGATGTCGACGTGCCCGAACTCGTCGACCGCGCGCGCCACCATGGCGGCGACGTCGTCCTCGTCGGTGACGTCGGCCCGCATCGCGATCGCGCCGGACCCGGCCGCCGCCGCGGCCTCGCGGACCAGCTCCTCACGTCGCGCGGCGAGCAGTACCCGCGCGCCTTCGCGGACAAACACCGAACCGAGGACTGGGCCCAGGCCGGTGCTTGCCCCGGTGATAATCGCCACCTTGCCCGCTAACCGGCCCGTCATTGGGCAAATATTACATAGCGGATTCATTGGTTACGGCACCCCGATACCGGGTAAATTCGAACGGTGCTCGAATCGCTTTTTAACGACGATCGAAACTGATGGAGGAATGACGTAGTGGTAGCAACCGGCACTCCGGCCGCCGTGCCGTCGGGCGCACGCCGCGCCTACGGCGGTCTTGATCGCGATGAGGTGGTGGTCGCGCTGCGGGACTTGGCGAAGCGGGTGGGCGTGCAGCGTGTGACGATGCGCGAGCTGGCCGCTGAACTCGGCGCGGCCGTGCCCTCGGTGTACTACCACGTCCCCAGCAAGCAGACCGCGCTCGAGCTCGTTGCCGAGTCCGTACTCGCGGAAATCCCGGTCCCGGAAGGGGGACGATGGGACAAACGGCTGGTCGAGCTCTATTGTGCCGCCAGGGAGATGATTCTCGGAGTCCCCGGTGTCGCGAGCATCCTGCAGACCAGCGCCGGGAACGAGCCCGCCCGCCGTCTCGATCGACACAGCCGGGCCCTGCTCGCCGAGGCGGGCCTCACTAAACCCGCTGCGGCCGCGGCTCATACGGTCTTGTACACCTACCTGCTGGGCTCGATTGCCCTGGAAGAGACCCGCTCCGGCGACGCCACGCCCCGCGTCAAACGCCAGCTGGCCACCCATTTTCGCGCCGGACTGGATGTGATCGTCGCCGGAATCAAGGCGTCGTCCTAGGTGCCTTGATGAGCATTCCCAAGCCGAATGTGTTGGGGTCCCTGGTCGTCGAGAATCAGCAGACCGCTTACGATCGGGATGCCGCGGCGGTGCTCGATCCCGACACCTTCGTCGCCGGCGCCCCATTCGACGCGTTGGCCCGGTTACGGGCCGGCTCACCGGTGCACCCGGTGCAGTTACCGGGCCTGCCCAGGGCGTGGCTGCTCACCAAGCACGCCGATGTGCGACTCGTCAGCCGCGACACCGATACCTTCACCAGCAGCAAGGGCAACACCCTTGTGGAGGTCGAGGCGGCACCCGACTCGGCGCTGCTGCCCGGCATCGACCCACCACGTCACGTGCTGTACCGCAAGTTGATCAACCAGGGCTTCACCGTCCGCAATGTGCAGCGCCTGGAACCACGCATGCGTAAGGTCGCCCAAGACATCGTCGCCGATATCACCGCCAAGGGTGAATTCGACGCCGTTACAGACATTTCCGCGGAAATGTCGCTACAGGTGATTGCCGATGTGCTCGGGGTACCCGCCGCAGACCGGATGGAGGTTTTCCGTTGGAGCAATGCCATCGGAAGCCTTGGCATCGAAGATCCCGACTACGCTCCGACTCCGCAAGCCCTTGGGCAGGCTGCAGCCGAAATGTTTTCCTACTGCGGCGAACTGGTGGCCCACCGGCGCAAATACGGGCTCACCGAGGACATCTTGTCGGCGCTGCTGGCCGCGGAGGTCGACGGCGAAAAGCTGAACCGCGACCAGCTGAACGAGTTCTTCCTGCTGCTCGCGATCGCCGGCAACGAAACCACCCGCAATACCCTGAGCCACGGGGTGTTGGCGCTCTCAGAGCACCCGGAGCAGCAGGCCCTGCTTGCCCGTGATCGCGAGGCGGTCAAGCCTGCCGTGGAGGAACTGCTGCGCTGGGCCTCACCGGTCATGCATTTTCGTCGTACCGTCACCCGTGACGTCGAAATCCGTGGCTGGCACATTCCCGCCGGCGATTGGGTATTGCTGCATTACCTGTCGGCCAATCGCGACGAGGAGGTGTTCGATCGGGCGGGCGAATTCGACGTCACTCGCCCGGACGCCGGTCACGCCGCGTTCGGTGGCGGGGGAGTGCACTTCTGCCTCGGCGCTCAGCTCGCCCGGCTGGAACTGCGCGTCATGCTCGAAGAGTTGTACCCAAATGTGCCGGGCCTGACGGTCACTGGGCCCCCCGACCGATTACGCTCGTCGTTCTTCCACGGCATCAAGCGCCTGCCGTGCAGTACGCGGGGCGGTTAGGCCTTCCAGCCACGCGTGAATTCGTGCGGCCACCAGGGCCCATTCGGGCTCGACCATCATGTTGTGGCCCATGTTGGCAAAGATCTCTGCTGTGGTGCCGTAGGCCCGTGCGGTCTGATGCACTTCGCGCGGGGTGAAACACCCGTCGTCTTCGGCGCCCAGGACCAACACCGCAGTGTTGACCCGCTCAGGTTTGGGCAGGTCGAGGAACAACATATCGAGGAACCATCTGCCCGCATATTCTTCGCCCAGCGGTGCGGTGTAGCGCACCACGTCGGCTTCCGGGGTGTATCGCGAATAGAACTGCTCGCGGGCTAATTTCGGTGTGCCACCTACGCCGTGTAATGACTTGGTGGTCAACAGAGTTCGTGCGGTATGCCACGGATGCCGCCTGCCGAGGCGCAGCATGAATCCGGTGACCCCGCTGGGCGGTGCGGAGGCGAGCAACACGGCGGCTGGAGCGTCGTGTGACTCCAGGTACTTCTGGACCACGAACCCACCCATCGAGTGGCCGACCACGATCGGCGGGGTCGGCAAGTCGTTGGCAACGGACGCGACATCGTCGACGTAATCAGCGATCGAACAGAGTAGATTCCGCTTCGGCTCAGCGCTCTTGCCGTGGCTGCGAAGGCTTACCGCGAGCGACCGATAGCCCTGTTCGGCGAAGAAGTCCAAGAAGTACTCGTCCCAATACCACGCGCCGTGCCAGGCGCCGTGGACGAAGAGCACCGGCGGTTTCCCGGAATCGCGGCCCGGTCCCTTTTCAATCACCTCAAGCATGGGCAGACTCCTTTGTCGCGCCCTGAGACTAGCTTCTGGCCGCCCGTGACGAGCGGAAAAGGCGATAATGGTGGGTGCCGCCGAACCTGAGGAGTGCCCCGACGTGACGGTGGATTCATCCGAACAGCGCACGCTGGTCTTGACGGCCTTTCCCGTCGAGGCAGATGAGGTGCTGTCGCACACCACACTCGACCTCGACCCCGTGGTCGTGGCCGACCGTCGACACTTCTATCTCGGCTCGATCCGCGGCAGGAAAGTCATCGTGGCGATGACCGGCATTGGCATGGTCAACGCAACCGAGGCCACCGATACCGCGTTGACCTACTTCTCCAGCATCGTTGGCGCGGTGGTGTTTTCGGGCGTGGCCGGTGGTGCCGGGCGGACCTCCATTGCCGATGTGGCCGTGCCGGCGCGCTGGACATTGGACAGCGGCAAGACATTTCATCCGGTCGATGCCGACATGCTGGCTGCTGCCGAGACCCTTTCCGTCACACTGGAAAGCGCCAAACGGATGCGTCATGAGCCGCGGCTGCTGGTCGGCGGTGACGGCTGCAGCTACGACAACAACAACGGGCGGGCCTTCCCGGGTGTCCCGCTCGGTGGCGGGGTGTTCGGCTGCCAACCGCGAACGGCGCCAGATCACTCGTTCTTCCACACCGGCAACTTCTTTCGGGCCGCGTGGCCATGGCTGCGGCATGGCCTGATCAGCAACGCGAAGATCGTTTCGGCGGCGGATCCGGCCTTCGATGCCACCGACAGTGAGACCGCGGCGGCGCAGGCCGTCGCGGACGCGCATGGCGTGCCGTTCCTGGGGATCCGTGGAATGTCGGACGGACCGGGCGATCCACTTCGGTTGCCGGGTTTCCCGTTTCAGTTCTTCGTCTACAAGCGGGTTGCCGCGGTCAACGCCGCGCGCGTGACGGCAGCGTTTCTGCGGCGCTGGCCGGGCGCCTGATCTATTCGGGTCCGTGAGCGACGGGGAGGCTCGGATCCGAAGACCATTCGGACCACGATCCCGGGTACAGCGCGGTCTCGCGGCCCATCGCCGCGAGCGCCGCGACCGCGATGGTGGCGGTCACGCCCGAGCCGCAGTAGGCGCCCAACGGGCCGGTGCTGTCGATGCCGCGATCGGACAACTGCTGGGCGAGCGCGTAGTCACCGAGAAACGTGCCGTCGGCCGCCAGCACCGAGCCGCTGGGCAGGTTCCGTGCCCCGGGAATGTGACCCGCGACAGCGTCGACGGGTTCGGAGTCGCCGCGATAGCGTTCCGGTGCGCGCGCATCGAGCAGTGTCACGTCGCCCGCGCCGGCTTGTTCGGCGGTCAGGGTAGGTAGAGCTCCGGCGTACAAATCCGTATGGGACACAGTCACATTCCCCGCTTCCGGGGTGACGTCGCCCGTCTCAAGGCTTCGCCCGGCTGCCCGCCATGTGCCCAGTCCGCCGTCCAAGATGCGGACGTTCGCGAGTCCGGCCGCGGTCAGCACCCACCACGCGCGCGCCGAACCCGCGCGATTCCAGTCGTCATAGACCACGACCAATGCGTCTTGCCGGATACCCCAGCGGCGTGCGGCGTTTTGCAGGCTTCGTCCCGAGGGCAGCGGGTGACGGCCGCGGCCGGACACGGTGTGATCGCTGAGTTCGTCGTCGAGCGACACATAGACCGCACCCGGGAGGTGGCCGTCCCGGTACGTCGCCCGGCCGTCGGGTTGGTCGAGCCGCCAACGGACGTCCAGTATGGTCAGCGGATCACCGGCCTCGATCAATTCCGCCAACTCCGTGGCGGTGATCAACACCTGGTCGCGCGGTTCCACGGTCCACCTCCTCGTCGTCTTCAGCGAGCCTAGCCCGCGGACCGAAAGCGTTTCGTCTCAGCAAACAACGGCGTAGCGTCGGCTATCAGCACCGGCCGTCGACGGGAGCCGATATGGGCAACATCTATCGGATAGCGCTCGCAGCGGGCATCGCGCTCGCGGCCGTGCCGGCGATTCCGGCCAATGCGATGCCAAATACCCAGTGCACGCTGACAACACCGGTGACGGAAGTGCGCAGCCTGTCGCAGTTGCCGCCGGAACTCGTCAAACTCCTTCCGCCGATCGCCGACGTCGGCGCGCCGTTCAACAAGACGGATTCGGTGACCGATCCCTCGTTGCCGTTCCGGCGGCTGATCCGCGCCGGCAACCGCGACGCCGACTGGTTCATCTGGTACGAACACGGCGGCGCGGGCTACTTCTGGCAAGCAGTGGTGGCACGCGTGTCACCGGGCAGCCCGCCGACGGTCATCGCAAATGCCGGAACCATCACCGACACCCTGTGCAGTCTCACCGACGGCGCCTTTGCCGGCCGCGTGCCGCCCTATCCGGCGGGCTCGTGGGGTGCGTCCGACTTTTAGGCGGTGTTCTCGGTGTCGTCGTCCGGCCCACCGATCGCGGGTCCCAACGTCGCCAGCATGCCGGCCGCCGCCCGCTGCCAGGTGAAGTTCTCGGCACGGCGCCGCGCGGAGGTCCGGCGGTGGTATTCGGGCAGGCTGATGACGGTGCCGACGGCCCTGGCGATGGCCTCCGGGTGGTTGTCGGCCGATGCGCCGCTGTCCGGGGTGATGATCTCGGTGAGTGCCGAGGTGCGCGAGACCACGGCCGGCGTGCCGCATGCCAGCGATTCCAGCGCGGCCAACCCGAACGTCTCATGCGGACCCGGGGCCAGGGTGACATCCGCCGAGGCCAGCAGCCCGGCGACGGTGTCCCGGTTGGAGACGAACCCGGTGAAGTCGATCGGCAGCCCGGTGGCCTGGCGCTGCAGCTTGGCCCGCATCGGGCCCTCGCCCATCACGACCAGTCGGGCATCGACGCCGAAATCGCACAGCGCGGCCAGCGCGTCGATGCTGCGATCGGCCCGCTTCTCCACCGACAGCCGGCCGCAGTGGACCAGCAGAAGCTGGTTGGGCGTGGCCCACTGCCGGCGGACCAGCGCGGAGTGCCGACTCGGGTGGAAGGTCTTCAGGTCGACACCCAGTGGCACGGTGACGACGTTCTTGGCGCCGATGCGGTCGAATTCCTCGCGCGCGAATCCGGTAGTGCAGACGACGGTGTCGTAGTCGGCGGCGGTGCGGCCATTGGCAAAGTCGGCGAGGCTGCGCGCCGGTCGCTTCGGAAGTACTTGTCCGGCAAGGCGATCCAGCCGCTCATGCGAGATCATCACGGTCGTGGCGCCGTGTTCGCGGCCCCAGCGGCCCAGTGACCTCAGGGTCAGGCGGTCGGAAACTTCCAGCGCGTCGGGTTGCAGCGCTTCCAGCAGCGCCTTGACCGGACCTGGCATCACCGCGCGATAACCACCGGTGAAGGGAATCAGCCAGGCGGGCATAGTGATTCGCACCACACCCGTCGGCAGTAGGGTACGTTCGGCGCGCGGCCCGGGAACGATCAGAAAAACTTCATGCCCGTTGGCGCTGTATTCCGCGCCCAATCGGTCCACCGCGGTACGAAGACCGCCGGACCGTGGGCCATAGAAATTAGCGACCTGTACTACGCGCATATGCAGAGGACACGCGGCGGTTGTGTGCGTTCAACGATGCGGACCTGACGTGTGCCTTAACAGTCCATGAATTCGGCTGGTTATTCGCCGTCCTTCAGTGTGCCTTCGGGGATTTGAGTGTGCGGCCACGGTGGCGATACCCCAAGCCGGGCCAGGTCACCCAGGACGCACACTCGGTGCGACGCTGGCACTCAGCGTTTTCCCCAGTCCCAGCGCGGTGTGCTGAGCAGGTCCTGGCCGGTGATGCGGGTTTCGCCCCAGTCCTTGTAAAGCTCGATTTCCACGGCCCCGCCGCGATCGCTCTCCGCGACCGGCACCGTGTCGAGAAACGTCAGCAACGACCGCGAGTGCGTCACGACCACAACCTGAGTCTGCTCGGCGGCGGCGCGGATCAGTGCGGCAAGCGGTCGCACCAGGTCAGGATGCAGCGAGGTCTCCGGCTCGTTGAGCACCATCAGCGACGGCACTTCCGGGCTCAACAGCGCGGCGGCCCACAGCAGGAATCGCAGTGTGCCATCGGATAATTCGGCCGCACGCAACGGACGCAGCATGCCACGCTGGCGCAGCTGAACGTCGAATAACCCGTCGTGGATCGCTACCGAGATCGTGGCGCCGTCGAAAGCGTCTGCGATGACCCGGCTTAACTCGTCGGATCCCGATTCGAGGATGGTTTGAATCGCCGCGGCCAGGTCGCTGCCGTCGTCGCTCAGCACCGGGGTGCGAGTGCCCACCTGCGGATGCCGCGCGGGCGCTCCGCCGTCGACACGAAACCCGTCGTAGAACCGCCATCCGCGCAGTCGCTCCCGCACCGCCGCGAGTTCGGGAAGCGCGTGCGGGTTGGCGTACTCGGCAAGCACGCTGCGGTACAGGGGCAACGATCGGCTCAGTTCGTCAAAACCGTTGTCGGCGTTGACGGCTTCGGCGAACGCCCGTGATCGGCTCACCAGCGTCGCACTGGGCCGCAGCACCGGTCCGGCGAATATTATTTCCCGTTTGATCTCGGGATCGCGGACGAAGACCGACGGCCCGGCCGACTGCGGGATGCCGAGGTCGACTAGATAGCCGAAATCGTCTGCGGCGAAGCCCATTTCGAGCGAGATAGGCCGGGTGCGAACCGTGCCTTGGGTCTTCTGGGAGCGCCGCGCGCCCTTCAGTTGCTCGGGGCCGGCCCACAGCACCGATTGCAACCCGCCCTCGCGGGCCAGCGAGCCGATGACCTCACCCCGGCCGCAGTCCGCCAACAGCCGCAGCGCGCGGTAGACCGACGACTTCCCCACGCCGTTGGCGCCGGTGATGAGCGACAACCGCCCCAGCGGCAGGATGACCTCGCGCAGTGACCGGTACCCGCGGATCGCGACCGTCTGCAACATGTCGCCGACTGTACGGCGGCACACCGACTCCCAGTCAGCTGTCGGCGGTGTCGAGCAGTTGCACCTCTTCGAGGTCCATCTCGGCCTGCAGCTCGCGCAACACCAGGTCGTCGATTACCCGTTGATTGCGTAGCCCGACGATGGCCCGCCGCTTGTGCTCGAGCACCCCGAGGCGCACCCGCCGAACCATGTCGTCGCGCCGGGCCAGGTCGCCGGTCGACGTGCCGTCGTCACACTCCGTCACGAGCGCCGCGTGCTCGTCGTATTCCTTTTGCAGGCGGCTCAGCATTTTCGGGCTGACGCCGAGTTCGCCCGCCACCACCGGCAGCGCGTCGAGCGCGGCCTTGGCGCCCGCACTGCGGGCCAGCTGGAGCTCGGCGGCGTAGGCGACGTCTTCGGGCATGCGCGCCCACCGAACGACCGCCGGCAGCGTGATGCCCTGAACCAGCACGGTGGTCAGGATGACGACGACCACGACGAAGATCAGCAGGTTGCGGTCGGGGAACGGTGCCCCGTTCAGCGTGGTCGCCGGGACGGCGAGCGCCGCAGCGAGCGAGACGGCGCCGCGGAATCCGGCCCACGCGGTCACGAAGCGCTGACGCCACGGGACACGACGCTCACGCTGCACCTCACGGCGGTCGATCAGGCGCAGCAGCAACGTGGTGAATTCGCCCCAGAAGATCCGCGACACGATCACGACGCCGGTGACGGCGAACGCGATGAACAGGGCGTGGCGCAGTCCGCCGTCGACGCCGTTGATGCCGCGCACCGCGCCCGGGATCTGCACTCCGACGAACACCCACAGCGAGCCGTTGATCAAGAACGTCGCCATGTCCCAGAAGCCGTAGGACAGCAGCCGGGACCGGGCCCGGATCACCACCGGCCCGGAGTACGCGAGCACCAGCGCCGACACCAGTACCGCGACCACCCCGCTGCAGTCGAAAGCCTGGGCCAACAAGAACGCCGCGAAGGGCGTCAGCAGGCTCATCGCTCCTTCTTCTTGCGGCGCGTCGATTCGTTTGCGGGCCAGGGTGACCAGCCCGCCGACCAGCAGCCCCGCGGCGATACCGCCGAGGTAGGAGCCGATGAAGCGCAGGACCAGGTCGGTCGGGCCGATTTCGGCCCCGCCGACTGCGACGTGCACGGTCACGAAGAACAGCACCAGCGCCGTTCCGTCGTTGATGAGGCTCTCGGCGCGCAGCACGGTGAGCGTGCGGCGGGGCAACTTCTTCGCCAGGCCCGCCACGGCGGCGGCGTCGGTGGGGGAGAGCACGGCGCCCAGCACCGCCGCCGTGTGGGATTCCATGCCGAGTAGGCGGGCCGTCCAGGACACGGCGACGGCGGTGACGATCACCAGGATGACGGACAGGAAGATGATGATGCGCAGGTTGGCGCGAACCTCACGCAGGCTGGTGTCCAGGCCTTCCCAGTACAGGATCGCCGGCAAGAACAGCAGCAGCACGATCTCGCCGTTGATGTGAATGTGGGCGAACGCGGGGATCAGGCCCAACAACGTGCCCAGAAAAATGAGCAGCACCGGGGGACCTACGCGATAGCGCCGGCCGAACACCGTTCCGACGATGACGGCCGACACGAGCGCAACGATGACTTCGAGCCCAAACACGTGCCCATCCTGCCGTACGGGACCGCGTCTAGTTATCTGGGCCGAGACACGTCACAAACATGTAATGGCGCAACGGGTTCGACGAGCCGCCTTACGAGCAGTCGCAGCAGTCTCCACAATCGCAGCAACACTCGCAGCCATCGCAGCAGCAAATGCAGGTGCCGTCACCGCGCCCGCCCTTGCGCTTGTTGCCGGGGTCTGGGGTCTCGCCCTCGGGGTTTTCGCCGGTCGGATAGCCGGCACCGACGGGCTGATTCCCGAAGTTGATGCCCTCCTGCTGGCCGTGCGGGGTCCCGCAGGTGGGATGGCCGGACCGGCTGAAGGTGCGCGAGATCGCCCGTCGTACCTCGCGGGTCAGCAACCGCTGGGCCAGGCGGCCGTCGGTGAACTCGACTTCGGCCAGGGCCAATTCGATGCCGAGCGCCGCGTCGTCACACAGCACACGGGCCTGCTCCATCGGAGTTTCAGTGGCGGCCAACGGGTTCCACTTACCGCGGGCGAGGTCGTCGTGGTAGTCCTCGACCGCGTCGAGCAGGTGCGCGACCCGTCCGAACAGCTGACCGATCTCGCGCAGCGGCGCCTGGTTGCCCGGCCGGCCGGCCAGCAGTGCGGTGTGGGCGAACGCCTCGGCGACCGCGGTTTCGGTGGGCTCGGTCACCAGCAGCAACGAGCTGCCCGGCCCGGCCGTCGCCTCGAGCCTGCCCTGGCGGTCCATCGCGGCGACGAGCACGCCGGTGTCGAATCCCAGGGTGTGACCGGTGTCGGTGCCCTGGCGCACCCAGCGCTCGGCGATGCGGCGCGCGGCCGGTCGCACACCGACGGCCCCGACCATGCCGTCGTGGTCGTCGACGTGATCGCGGACCCGGGCCGCGGCCAGGGCCAGGGACACGACGGCGGCCAGTCGTGCGCAGTCGCCGGTGGCCACCTCGGCGCGCCGCATGCCACGCCCCGGGCAGGGCCCCGCCTTGCGGCGGGTGGGCTGCTCGGGGGACTGGGCTTCGACCAGAAGGGAGACCACCAGGCCGTCGTAATTGGTGGCGATCCGCGCGGACTGGCCATAGTCGTCGCGGAGTGCCAGACACAGTCCGCACAGTTGGGCGGTCCAGGCTGCTGCGAGCTCACTGCCGAGTCGATGACGGCAGGGTCGAATGATGCCGAACATGCACAGAAGCTACCCGACCCACAGCAAACGCGTGCCTAAAAACGCCGACCTGTGATCGGCGACGGCAAAGATTGCCGCGAGGGAAAATCGCGCTGCCAAAATGGTGATCATCACAGTCCTGCCCCCAGGACGCCGAACGGGAACATTCTGCGCCCCGCCATAATGGAGGCGATGACTGTCGTGAAGATCAGGTTACTGATGACCGTCGCGATTCTCGTCTCGTCGATGCTGGTGGGTTGCCACTTCGAGAGCAGAAACCCGCCGACGTCCAAGTCCCTTGTGGTTCCGATGGAACAGGTGCTCAAGCAGAACAGCATCACCCAGAACGTCACGTTGGCGGTGGGGAACACGCTGAAACTGCAGCTGGGCGCAAACTACAGCACCCCGTTCCGGTGGCAGGTCGACACGAAGATCGCCGACGGTTCGATCATCGAGCAAACCAGCCACCAGTACGTACAGCCGAGCACCGATGCGATGGGCGCGCCCGGCACCGAGATGTGGATGTTCACGGCGCTCAAGCCGGGGACGACGACGATTTCCACCTATTACTCGAGCTTCGTGGGCAAGAACACCGCGCCGGTGTGCCAGTACACCGCGATCGTGACTGTGCAGTAAAACACTGCGGACGGCCACTGCCTCAGCTAACGTCTGGCTGTGCTTGGCTTACTTCGCAAATGGGCGCAGTTGACCAATGTGCCCGCCGAGCTGCACGCCGAGCTCGAAGCCGAGGGGCTTATCTTTCTGGCCGGCCGGGTCGGCGTCGTGCGGCATTTCAGTGGGCATGTCCCCGGTGTCTTCTCGGCCTCGGGTGTCGCGCGCTATTCGGGTGCGTTCGCATTCAGCGCCGCACGGCTGGTCGCCACTTTCCCGACGCGTGGAGACGCCGATCTGCGGTCCATCGACTGCCCTTGGGATACCAATAAGGGTCCGGCCGCCGCGACGATCACCCGTAAGGGTCTGCTGATCGACATCGATCTGCGCGGTGTCGACCCCGCTTTCAGCGGTTCGATGAAACTGCATTACAAGCGACACGTGCCCGACGAGGTGTTGGAGCGGCTGCCGACCCGTTCGCTGCGGTTCCCGGTTGACCCGGTGTTCGTCTATCGCGCCGCGGGAGTGCGTCCCAAGTCGTAGGGTCAAGCGATGAACACCGTGGTGGACTTCCACTTCGACCCGATGTGCCCCTTCGCGTTTCAGACGTCGTTGTGGATCCGCGATGTGCGTGACCAACTGGGCACCACCATCAATTGGCGGTTCTTCAGTCTGGAAGAGATCAACCGGGCCGACGGTAAGAAGCATCCGTGGGAGCGCGACTGGTCCTACGGCTGGTCGCTGATGCGGATCGGTGCGCTGCTGCGTCGCACCGACATGATGTTGCTCGACCGGTGGTACGCCGCGATCGGCCACGAACTGCACACCCTGGGCGGCAAGCCGCACGAGCCCGCGGTGGCGCGAAAGTTGTTGCGCGACATCGGCGTCGACGAAGCGAATCTCGATGCGGCACTTGCCGACCCGACGACCCACGACGAGGTTCGCGCCGAGCATCAGACAGTGGTGGATGCGGGCGGCTACGGTGTCCCGACGCTGTTCATCGACGAACAGTGCCTGTTCGGCCCGGTGTTGGTGGATCCGCCGACCGGGTCGGCGGCGCTGAGACTGTGGGACGTGGTGACCGGGATGGCCGAGCTGCCGCATGTGTACGAGTTGCAGCGGCCCAAGACGGCGGCAGACGCCGAGCTGATCGGGAAGAGTCTGCGTCCGTACCTCGACGGTCGCGATTGGGTCAGCATCAATCGCGGTGAAGTCCTCGACGTCGAGCGGCTCACCGGTGGATCCTCGGGCTGAAATACCGCGATGGCCGATGTTTGGCTGGACACCCAAGAGCGCCTGGAGCTTTGCGATCTGTTCGACGAGCTCGGCCCGTCGGTGCCGACGCTTCTTGACGGCTGGACTGCCCGCGATCTCGCCGCCCATCTGGTGTTGCGGGAGCGTGATCTCGTTGCCGGGCCCTGCCTCGTGTTGCCCGGGCCCTTCGGCCGGTTCGCCGAGCGGCGGCGAGCGGGATTGGCGCGTCGCGAGGACTTCTCGTGGCTCGTCACGCGAATCCGGTCCGGACCGCCAGTCGGGCTCTTCCGCATCGGATGGGTTCGCGCGATGGCGAATCTCAATGAGTTCTTCGTTCATCATGAGGACCTGCGCCGAGCGAATGGGCGAGGCACTCGGAGCCTCACGCCCGCGATGGATGCCGCACTGTGGCGAAATGTCCGCCGAGGTGGTCGATTTCTGAGTAGACGTCTTCAGGGCTTTGGGCTCGAAATCCGCCGGGCCGGAACCAGCGAGTGGGTGACGGCTGTAGCGGGAGATCCCGCGGCTCTGCTCACCGGAGAGCCGGGCGAGCTCCTGCTTTACATTTTTGGGCGTCAAGCCACCGCACAGGTGCAAGTCGGCGGACCGCCGGAGGCGGTTGCGGCCGTGCGCCGCACGCGTTTTGGCATGTGACTTTGTCGCCGGCGGGGAGCACGACGTTTTGCCCGCCTCTGAGCGACAATTCGCGGCTTGGCGTCACTCACGCAGCTGGCGGGCGACCTCCCCATACCGCTCGAAACGCTCGTCATCGCCCAGGGCGTTGTAAAGGGCCACGCGCGTGGCGATTCCGCCGTACTTCTGGGTCAGCGCGTCGGCCAGGCCGTCCCACGTCGACTCGGTGGCAAAAGCCGCGATGTGTTCGTCGCTGATCTGGGCCGCCATGCCTGCGAAATCGCCGGCCTTCTGCTTCTCGCGGATGCGGGCTGTGGTGCCCTCGAATCCGGCCTCGTCCCAGATGAATGCGTAGTTGGGGGTACTGCCGTAGAAGGCCATGCTGGTGCGCACCGTCTCGCGTTGAGAGTCGCGGTCTTCGTCGCTGTCGCCGACGATCGTCATGACCGGGACGATGATCGCGACGTCCGACGGTGAGCGCCCGGCCTGCTTCGCGCCGGTGGCGATGTTGGGCAGCACATGACGCTTGAGGTAACCGAGCTCGCCGAGCGGATGGACGTGCACGCCGTCGGCCACTTCGCCGGCCATCCGCAACATCCACGGATTGACTGCCGCGACATCGACTTTCGGATCGGGCGCGTCGATCGGGCCCGCGCTCCACTGCGGCGTGATGAAGTCGAGGTCGTAGAACTCGCCGTGGTGATCGAGCTTGCCGGTGCGGAAGGCCGAGAAGCACGCCTTGACTGCCAGCACGTAGTCGCGCAGCCGCGGGCCGGGGTGTTCGAACGCAACACCGTAGCGGCGCACGACATGCGTGCGCACCTGGGTGCCCAGGCCGAGCCGGAAGTTGCCGCCGGTCGCCTCCTGTAGCTCCCATGCCGCGGCGGCGGTGACGAAGGGGCTGCGCGGAAAGGCCACCGCGACACCGGTGGACAGCTGGAGTCCGGGAGCGGCCTGCGAGGCCACCGCGGCGTTGAGGTAGGCGGTGCGGCCGGTTTCGGTGAACAGCATGCCGGAGAAGCCCGCGGCCTGGGTGCGCTGGGCCACGCCGCCGATCTGAGTCAACGGTTGCGGAACCGTCATCACGTCAATGTGCACGGCGCAACCCTATGCCTTGGCGTGATCACTGGGTCGCGAGCGTGGCATTCTGCGAGACTTGCGGAATCTCAGAGGCAGGCACCGGGGGACAGAAGAAGTTGCCCTGCACGGCGTCGCAACCGTATTCCCTAAGCCGCAGGGCTGTTTCCGCGTCTCCGACACCTTCGGCGATCGAGGCGATGCCGAACTTGGTCGTCAACTCGATCACCGACCGGACGATGGTGGCGGCGCGTTCGTCGTGCAGAATCGGCGCGATGAAGAGGCGGTCGAGTTTGACGTCGTCGATGGGCAATTCGCGCAAGTAGGTCAGTGAGGCGTAACCGCTACCGAAGTCGTCGATCGCCACCCGAATACCGGACTCGCGCAAGCGATCGAGCACCGCGCGGGCCTTCGCCAGGTCCGCCACCAACAGGTCCTCGGTGATCTCGACCGTGAGCGAACTGGGGGACATGCCGCGCGCATCGAGCAACGACATGATGCGGTCGGGCAGGGCGTCTTCGTCCAGCGAGGGCGCCCACAGGTTGATCGCGACGGGGATAGCCGCGCCGGCCGCGTACCAATCCGACGCGTCGGCGACCGCCCGCGACAGCACCAGGTCGGTCACAGCGTCCATGAGCCCGTGATCGCGGACCAACGGCAAGAATTCGCCGGGCTCGAGCGTGCCGAGTTCTGGGTGTTCCCATCGCACCAATGCTTCGGCGCCACAGACGGATCCGGTCGCCATGTCGAATTTCGGCTGGTACAGCAGCGTCAGCAGGCGATCGTCGATGGCTCGTCGCAGCTCACCCAGCAGTTGCAGGCGGGCCATGCTGTCGTCGTGTGTCGGGTGTTTGCCGCGCCGATCAAACATGGCGGGGGTGAAAGTCTGCACATCGGTCGAGCTGGCCTGCTGAGCCCAGCGGCGGGCCGCGTTGGCCTGGTCGAGAAGCTCGGCCGGCATCAGGACCGAGCCAGGTTCGGTTCCGGCCGAGGCCAAGCCGATGTTGAGGTGTATGTGCAGCCGATGATTCTCGAGTTCGAGAGGCTCGGCGAAGGCATAGACGAGTTTTCTTGCGACCTGTGCGGCGACCTCGGGGCGGTCTTGGACCAGGATGGCGAAGTCGTCTCCGTTCATCCGCGCGACCGTGTCGGCGGGGCGCACATTGATTTGGAGCCGCTCACCGACACTGCGCAGTAACTCGTCGCCGACGGCATAACCGAGCGTGTCATTCACCATCTTGAAATCACTGATGTTCAGCGCAATTACGCTGGCCGGGACGCCGTGGTGAATTTGCAGCCGAGCCGCGTGCGCGAGCCGATCGTCGAATAGTCGCTGATTGGCCAACCCCGTTAACGGGTCCCGCAAGGCCGCTTCTGACAGTTCGGCGGCCAGATGTTGCTTGCGGTCGAGCAATAGCAGGTGGCGGGCGACCGTGGTTATGAATAGCACCACGCAGACCGAGAAAATAAATGCCTCGGCACGGGTCGTGGGCCAAAAGTGCACAGCCCCGACGGCGATGGCCAACAGTACGGGCCCGTACGGCAGCCACAGCGAAATTTTCGGCAGCGGCTGAGAAAAGCCGAGATCGAGCTCGGGCCCGGGGCGAGACGCAATTCCAGCAAGGGCGATGAAATATATTCCGATCGCCCAGCCGAAAATGACGATGTCGTGGGGCACTCGTTCGGGATGATCTTCCCAGACGTGGACGATTCCGGCCGTCGCAATGGCCGCCCAGCCCACGGTCATAAATGTCGGCGAGAGTTTGCGGCCCGGCTCGGCTTTCCACACGGTGATGGTCGACATCACGAAAAGCCCGGCGTACACCGCGGACGCGGCGGCCAACAACATCAAGGGCATGGTGACAATTTGTTCGGGTTGGCCGAAATGGCCCAGCACCAGGATGGCCAACACGATCAACAACGACGCCGCGACGAGGATGCCGTCGAGCAGGAGGCCGATCCCGAACCGGGAGTCGTCGCGGCTGGGAATGGTGGCGGCGGTGGCCAAGGCGCACAGCGGCAAAATGACGAAGCCCAAGTTAGCCGCCGAGACGCCCGCCATCGGGGGAATGCCGCCCAGTGTCACGTAGCACCACACCGCCTGGCCGGCCGTCCAGCCGGCCAGCCCGATGCTCATCACGGTCCACGCAAGACGTTGGCGACCGCGACCGATCCGCGCGGCGCCGACGGCGCAGTCATTGGAGAACATGCCGATAATCCAGAGTCCGATCGGACCGGTGGCCGCCCGATCTGAGGGACCGGTTCTGGTGAACAACAGCAAGCCGAACACGAGCAGACCGACAGTCGCCAACGCCAGCGCGGTTCGGCGTCGCGTCAGTGAGAACATTTCTCCTGCCCTGTCGTATGCGGTTGTCCGAAGCAGAATAAGGCACGGTGCGGGCGTCCGTGCTCTCTATAGTGGTGCTCTTAACAATTTCGCCGAAAAGTCTTCGGGTCGTTACGGGGTGGGCTGTCGCGCTATACCAGAAGTACGCCGGTGATAGCGATTCGGGAATGAATTCGCAATCGGTGATGCGATGTCACTGGCGTTCTGCGGCAAAGATGACATCGGGGTTGAGGATGCCGGCCGGGTCGAAAGACTGCTTGATCCGGTGCAGCAGGTCGACCTTGACGGGGTCTTCGAGCTCGCGCCAGTACGGAGCCTTGGCGCGGCCGAGCCCGTGTTCACCCGAGATCGCGCCGCCCAATTCCATTGCGAGAGCGAAGATGTCGGTGAGCAGGCGCTTGCGGGTGTCGGGGTCCTTACAGAAGATCGCCAGGTGCACATTGCCGTCACCGGCGTGGCCGCAGCCCGCCGCGCCGCCGCCGGCCGCCGTCGCCAGGCCGCGCACGGCCTCGAGGAACTTCGGCATGGCCCCGCGCGGTACGACGGTGTCGATCAGGTCGTCGGCGCCGATCGCCTTCAGCGTCCAGAACGCGTTCTCCCGCGCCTCGATCAGCTTGCGCGCCGAACCACCTTCCAGCACATAGGCATCCACGGCTCCGAGCTCGGCAAGCAGCTCACCGGCCCGCTCGATATCCTCGTCCAATCGGTCCGCGGTCCGGTTCTCAAGTCCCACAACGAGATACGCCTGACAGCTGTCACGGATCTGGTCCGGGACACCGAGTTCGAGGTTCTGGGTATGGACAAGAGCGGCCATCGTCAGGTTGTCGATGTATTCGAGGATGTAGGGGCCCAAGCCGCTGGCGATGACCTGCGGCACCGCTTCCATGACCTGATCGAAATCGGCGAACGGCGCGAGCACCGTGGCGCTGTGCTCCAGGCGCGGGTGCAGCTTGACGATCACCTCGGTGGCCAAGGCCAGAGTGCCTTCGGAACCGACGATGAGTTGGGTCAGGTCATAGCCGGTGGAGACCTTGGCGATCCTGCCGCCGGTGCGGATGATCTCGCCGGTCGGCAGCACGGCTTGCAGCCCGAGCACGTTATGGCGGGCGATCCCGTATTTGACCGCGCGCATTCCGCCGGCGTTGGTGCCGACGTTGCCGCCGACGCTGGAGGACAGCTCGCCGGGCTGGACCATGTAGCGCAGGCCCGCTTCGGCGGTGGCCTCGTCCAGCTCGGTGAGCGTCACGCCGGGTTGGACGACGGCGACCTGGTTGGTGGTGTCGACTTCGAGGACCTTATTCATCCGCTCAAACGAGATGACCAGCCCGTCCTCGCGTGGCAGTGCCGCGCCCGACAGGCCGGTGCCGGATCCGCGGGCGGTCACCGCAACCTGGTGCTCGGTGGCCGCTTTCAGCAGCTGTGCCACCTCTTCGGCGGTGGCGGGTTTGGCGACGTATGCGGGCCGCTGCGGCGGATGATTCAACTCCTCGTCGTGCCAGTAGTCGTCGGGGATGGCGTCGCCTGCGAGAAGGTTGTGGCCGCCGACGATTTCCTTCAGGCGGGTCGCGATGTCGCTCATGAAGGCCTCACTTCTGACTGTGCGTGCCGATCAACTCTATAGCCGTCGGCGTCGTGAGCCGCCGCACGTTATGTCGAGGCCGATAGCGGGAACCCGCGAGGCTGACTATCTTCGGGGTCGGCGGAAGGAATACGCATTGTTCTACCGTTCGCGTCTGGGTACGCGGTTCGGGCCTTACGAGCTGCGATCGCTCCTCGGCGCGGACGACACCGGCGAGGTATTCGGGGCGTACGACACGGCTAACGATCGGATGGTTGCCCTCAAGCTGGTGCGTGCAAAGATCGCGCGGAGTCCTGGCTTCCAGCAACGCTTTTGGCGAGAAACCCAAACGGCGGCACGAATACCGGAGCCGCATGTCATCCCGGTGCATAACGTCGGCGAAATCGACGGAGTGCTCTTCGTCGATATGGAGTTGATCGAGGGCCGCAGCCTGCGCGATCTGCTGCACGAGCAGGGTGCGCTGGAACCGTCGCGTGCGGCGTCGATCGCCGGGCAGGTGGCACGTGCACTGGATGCGGCGCACGCCGCGGGGCTGGTGCACGGCGATGTGACGCCGGAGAATGTGCTGCTCACGCGAGACGACTTCGCGTACCTGCTCGACTTCGGCACGTCGCTTTCCGGCTCATTGGCTTACCTGGCGCCAGAACGGTTCAGCGGCGGCCGGATTGGACCTGCTGCGGATATCTACTCGCTGGCCTGCGTGCTCTACGAGTGCCTCACCGGTCAACCGCCGTATGACGGGGCTGACCGGGAGATGCGGGACGCACACCTGTTCTTGCCGGCGCCGCGACCCAGCATCATGCGCCGGGGCATCGGCCGTGGCCTCGACGACGTCATCGCGGGCGCGATGGCAAAGCAGCCCAGCGAACGGTATGGATCCGCGGGGGAGTTCGCCCGGGCGGCCAGAGAAGTGGTGTCGCCTTCTCATGAGCCGGTTGCTGCGGGGCCGCCGCTGCCCCGCACCCGGCCGTTCCCGGCGATCTATCCGAATGCGGATGACACCGGTTTCAGCCCGTATGCGCCGCCTTCGGCGGAACCTACCGGGGCGTCATGGTCTGCGCCCGCGGGTCGCATCCATGCACCGCTGATTCTCGCCGCGGCGGCAGTGGTGGTGTTGATCGCCGGATTGATCCTGGCGGTGATATCGGTGTTCGGTGGCAGCCACAACGGCTCGCCACCCAAGTCTGTGACGGCGGCGCCACCTGTGCCGTCGGCCGCGCCGTCGACGACCCCGACGCCCAAGGCGCCGACGCTGTCACGGCCCGTGCGGGGCGCCGACGGGTTGGGGTTCGTCGGCGAGACCGCGCGATGTGATCCGGGGAATCCGCCCGCCGCCGTGGTGCGCACCCGCAAGTCGCTGGCAGTGGTCTGCCAAAACCTCAGTGGTACTTACTATTACCGTGGTGAACGGATCAGCGACCGAGCCAACATCGAACTGTCCAACGCCGAACGCGTCGACGATGGATTCGACGTCACCAATCCGGTCGACGGCGTCGTCTACCAGGTCCGACCCGATCGACTGAAGATCATCAGCAACGGTCACGTCGATTCGTCGGAGCGGGTGCTGGAATACGCCACGGCGTCGTAATCGGTTCGGGCGCAACGGGTTACGGCTGCTGTAACAGCCTGATCGGGTGCAGGCCGTCGACCGCGCCGACAAACGGCGGGTGGATGCTGTAGCCGATCATGCGTTGGATGTCGGCCGAGAGTCGTCGCGCGACGTCCTGCGGCACCGACAGTGCGAAGGCCTCCATGGTCCGCAGCCATGGTTGGCAGTACTGGGCGGTGACGGCAAGCCGTGACTGGTCGGTGGTGTTGGCGCCGCCACCGTGCCAGAGCGTTCCGACGAAGAAGACGCAGGAGCCGGCCGGCATGACGATGGGAATCGACTTGTCGTCGGGACCGGGTGGGCGGTTGGGCCAGCGGTGGCTGCCGGGGAAGACGACGGTGGCGCCGTTGTCGGCGGTGAAGTCGTCGATCGCCCAGATTGTCGCGGCGGCCAACGGGTCTCGCGGTCGGGGGATCGGGTAGAACCCGTCGTCGTGGTGGGGCAGCTGCGCGGTCTCGCCGGGCTGAATGTTGATGGCCTGCAACGCCGAAAGCAGGTAGTTGGGCATCAACAGCCGATCGAGTACCGCCAGCACGCGCGGATGTTCGACAATTCGGTCGCACTGGCGGGTCCTGCTCAGCACGCTGTAGATGCGCTGGGTTTTTCGGCCTTCGAAGGCGTTGCGTCCGGTATGGCCCAGCCAGGGGGTGACGGTGTCGCGGATCTGCTGGCACTCGTCGGCGCTGAGCAGGTTCTCCCAAATGACGTAGCCGTCGCGATCGAGGGCCGCCATGTCGGCGTCGACGATCGCGGGATCGACTTGTGTGCCGCTGCTCGGCGTCCATTTGTGCCGGCCCGCCAGGTCGTTCTTGAGGTCGGCCAGCGTCGTGACGGGCTCGTTCATGTATCGACAGTGGACCTCGGATGTCCGCTGGTCAAGCAGGCCGCGCGGGGTGGGGACTTCCGCCCCTGGTGTGGCCGTTCGGAACGTGGTCGGATGCCTGGTGGACCCGCGGCCATCAGCGATACCAGCAAGGACGTCATGCCCCGCACCGCCTATGTCACCGGAGCGGCCGGTTTCGTCGGCCGTCATCTGACCGAGCGCCTCGTCGCGGACGGCTGGCACGTCACGGCACTGTGCCGGCCAACCGACCGGGTCGAGGTGCTGCCGCCCGAAGTCGACGTGCGATTCGGTGACGTCACCGATGCGTCCACCGTCACCGACACACTGTTGCCCGAGACCGACGCGGTCTTCCATCTGGCCGCCAACACAACGACGTGGTCCCGGAATAGGAGGGCCCAGTTTCACGACAACGTCGGAGGCACCGCGGTGCTCGTCGACGCTGTGCTCGCTCGGGGCGCGCGGCGGCTGATCTACACGTCGTCGATCTCCTCGTTCGGGTATCAGCCCGGTGTGGTGATCGACGAGCGCACCCCGTCGAATGTCTTGCAGCGCGGGGACAACTACGGCAAAAGCAAGCGGGCGGCCGAAGAACTGATTCTGGATGCGTGCGCACGCCGCGGCCTCGATGCGCTGATTCTCAATCCCGTCAACATCCTTGGTGCCTACGACGCGTCCAACTGGTCGCGGCAACTGATTCTTCCGATTGCCAGCGGCAACCTGCGGCTGGTGCCACCCGGGTCGGCGACCTGGGCGTGGGTCCGCGATGTGGTGGACGCACAACTGGCCGCGGTGACCGCCGGCGGCACCGCGCGGCGCATCGTCCTCGGCGGGGTCCGCGCATCCTTCAAAGACGTCGTCAACACCATCGAAGAGCTGCTGGGCAAACCGCCGACAACGCGGGTGACCCCGCGACTGGTCGTCGCCTTGCTGTGTGCGGCATCGACGGCCACCTCCGCGCTCAGCGGTCGCGAGCCGGAATTGACTGTCGCCAAGTATCGGCGTGCGGTGGGGGATTTGCGGGTAGACGACCGGTTGGCCCGCGAGGAACTCGGGCTGAACCACACGCCGCTGAAAGACCAACTTGCCGACACCGTCGCCTGGCTCACGCAGGTCGGGTCGTTGGGTTCGGAAAAGGTTGACAGACAATGACTATCGTCGACAAAGGCAGTGATTTCGGGGTTGATTGGGTAGATGTCACCATCGAGCCGCATCACGTCGAGCAGTTCGGCGACGCGGACGTGCGGATTTACGAGGCCACCATCGCGCCCGGGGCCGCCACCATGTTTCACCGCCACACCTGGGACACCCTCTACGTCGTCACCGCGGGTGGTCGGTTCCGCTCCGAGGAGCCGGGACATCAGAAGCCGGGCACCCGCCCGGGGCGGTCCACGCCGCTGCTGCGCCAGCTGGGGTGGCTGCTCGCCCGCAAGGTGGGCGGCGGCTGGATATCCATGCCCACCGGCACGCTCATCGCGCAGCCGCACCGCACGCACCCCCTGATCCATCGCGTCGTCGGTAACCCCGGCAACGCCGCGCCGATCCGCATGCTGGGCGTCGAACTGCACCGTGATCGGCCCATATCGGACGTCCTGCCCGGCGGGCCCGGGATTCGGGTGGAAAACCCGGGGCACCCGTGGCCGGCCTATCGGCTGACCGCCCCGGCTGAGGGAGGGCCGCTGGAGGTCACGCTCGCCGGCGGGGGAGTGCTGGTTGTGGTGGCGGGTACGGCCACCGTCGAGCACAACGGGCAGGCTTTGGGTCCCGGTCAGGCGGTGCGGCTACCGCCGGGTCGTCATGCGCTGGGGCCCGGTCCCATGGAGGCCGTGCTTATCCCGTTGTGAGGCAAGGGTTTAACCGTTCACCACGGGCGCGGGGTTTGCCGGCTTGGTCCCGGGGTGAAGGTGATCGGCAGGGTGCCCAGCCCGGTCATGGCGGGGTTGCCCAGGTATTGCTGGACGCCGTCTTCGTCGACCTGGTAGTCGGGGATGCGGTCGAGCACCGCGCGGACCATGACCTCGGACATGACGCGGGCTAGGTGCGAGCCGATGCAGCGGTGCGGTCCGAGGCCGAACGCGACGTGGCGGTTGGGGGAGCGGTCGAGAACGATTTCGTCAGGCTTTGCGAATTCGTTCTCGTCGTGGTTGGCCGACAGCCAGCTGATGATGACGCGGTCGTTCTTGCGTAGGCATTGGCCTTGTAGCTCAACGTCTTTGGAGACGGTGCGGCTGAGCGTCCGGTTGACCGAGAAATAGCGCAGGAATTCGTCAGTGGCGGTGCGGTACAGCTCGGGTCTGTCGATGAGCTGCTGGCGCAGGTCGGGGTGAGTGCCCAAATGCCTTAGCGTGAGCGCGGTTTGGGAGGTGGTGGTGTCGACGCCGCCGGCGATGAGATTCCACAGGATGTTGAGCAGCTGCTCGTCGTCGAGGCGCTTGCCGTCGAATTCGAATTGGATGAGGAAGCTGGTCAGGTCGTCGGTCGGTTTGGCGCGTCGGGTGGCCGCGTACTCGAGCACCTCGTGCATCATGGCGGGGACTTTGGCGATGGCGTCGGCGTACTCGGCGCTGTCCTGCGGGACGGCCATGACGTTGTGGAACAGGGTGGCGTACAGCGCCCAGTTGTCGTAGGGCAGGCCCATCAGCTTCATGGTGAGAATCGCCGGGACGGGGCTGGCGTAGTCGAGCACCAGGTCCATCTGTCCTTTGGTGGCCTGTTGGTCGAGGAAGTGATGCGCCGTGTCTTCCATGAATGGCCTGAGCCTGTCGACAGCGCCGGGGGAGAGGAACGGCGCCAGCGCGTGCCGCAGCGCGAGGTGGTAGGGGCCGTCTATTTCGCCGATGCCCAGGGCCGGCTGGTTGTCGGGGCGGGGGATGCCCATCTCGCCTTGGTAGTCGACGCCGTCGGGGGCGTTGGGTTCGTATTTGTGGGCGAAGGTGTCGCCGTCGCGGGCCGACTGGCTGACCGCGGCGTAGCTGCTGAGATACCAAAAGCCGTCGTAGTTGGTGTTCCAGGCGACGGGGCAGCGTTGTCTCAGCTCGGCGTTGACTGCTTCTTGTTCCGCGTTGAATTCATCGGAGTGATGGTCGAAGTCGACCACGGCGTCGGGGCTGACGTCGGGCGGGGTGGGCGTTGACTGCATTCTAGCTATCTTTGCATTATTAAGCTTCTGGGTCCGCAACTGAAGTAGGAGCGATGACGGAGCAGCGAACGGTTTTCAACCATGTCGGTCTGTGTGTTCGGGATACCGCGCGGTCGCGACGGTTCTACGAGGAAGTGCTCGGATTCCAGTACTGGTGGGAGCTCGAACCGCCGGACAACATGACGGCGCAGGTGGTGCAGCTTCCCGAGCCGCTCGGGGTGAAGGCGACGTATCTGGTGAAGGACGGTTTTGTGCTTGAGCTCATCGATTATTCGAAGCGCGATGTGCATGCCGGCCCGACGCGCGTCATGGATGAGGTTGGGCTGACACACATTTCGCTGTCAGTCTCGGATCTGGGTGCAGTCCTGGCGAAGGTTCCGGAGTTCGGGGGGTCGGTGGTCGAGGAGGCGGTGTCCGACATGATGGGCATCATCCGCGACCCCGACGGGCAGATCATCGAGCTGGTCACAGACGGATGGCTGGCGGCGCTCCCGCCGAAGCCGTAGGGCGGTCGTGTGGTAGCGGGTCCGCGGGCTGACTAGGTAGTGCTCGATAGGACTCGAAGAGTCGTTCCTGAATCAGCTTCATGTTCAAGTCGGGGACTCGATGCGACGACGAAAGTCGGAATGCTGCACCAAAAGTTGTCGATGGATGAATCAAGGAATGCTGTGGCGCGGAATCCGCCGATTCAAGTTCCGAGAAAACATCAGCCATCCCGATGTGGTAGCGCCTGCCGCGGGCCCTCGCCGTCGATCGGTTCAGCAACTCGCCGCAACTTCCTTCTAGAAATGCGGCGCGTTGGTTGAAGTCCAACGGTATCTTGCTCATGAGCTGGGGCGTCAGCCATGAACGGGCACGGCAGGCAGTCACCAGCTGGCATGTTCGACGATCTGTGGGTATGGAGAGCTTGAGTGGCGCTCATCACCAGCTTTAGATTTCGTAATGATCGAACGATCAGCTTCAAAACGAAGGTGGAATGTGGCTGGACGTATGACCGATCAGCCGGTACGGCTGGGCTCCTTCAGCTCGAGACGTATGCCTCCGACGGCACGACCAGCCAAGTGCTTCAGATCGATCAGGATAGAGCCGCCGACCTGTTGACGATTCTCGCTGAGGTGTTCCCGGGCCTCGCGATGTTGGCGCGCTCAGGCGTCGTGGAGGGCGAGCGGTGACAGAGATGATGCAAGCAACCGATTTGGACTCGCTTGCCGCCGAGGACCCTTTTGTAAAGATGCTCGCACGAATCATTCGCGATAGCCCTTCGTTGACGCTCGATGATGCGGTTGCCGAGCTGTCGCAGATCGGTGACATTGCGCGCATCAACGAGGCTGCACGGAGAATTCGCGAGCTCAGTGTCCTGGTAAAAAATGCGCAGGTCCCCACGTCAGTTGTTGCAGGCAATATCGAGACTTGGTACCCAGGCCCGCGCGAGGAGGACCGGAATTGGTCGGCGCTCGTCGAGATACTGCGCGCTGAAGGCTGGGATGACGCGATGTTGAACGATTTGAATAACTCGTCGACAAAGGTCGTTGCAAATCTCCCCAACCCCGCCGGCCAGGGCGAGTATCATTGTCGCGGACTGGTTCTCGGATACGTACAGAGCGGCAAGACCACCAACTTCACTGCGGTGATCGCAAAAGCTGCCGACGCCGGTTACCGCCTTTTCATCATCCTTTCAGGAATTCACGACGCCTTACGTCAACAGACTCAAGATCGCCTCAATGAGCAGCTCTGGCAGCCTCATAGCAACTTATGGCACCGCTTAACCGACGACGAAGACTTTCGGCCAACGGCAAACGTCGATGCGCTCCTGTCTATTCAGCGGCAATGCGTGCTCGCGGTCGTCAAGAAGAATGGCCCACGGCTTCGCGCCCTCAAGAATTGGCTGTTCGGTGCTCGGCCGGAGGTCCTGGCGGCATGCCCTGTCTTGATCATCGATGATGAGGCTGACCAGGCCACAGTCAACACTTCGAAGCCCGATCGGCAGCCGACTCGGATCAACGCGCTGATCCGCGAGATCGTCAATAAGGTTCCAAAATCGGCTTATGTCGGATACACGGCCACACCCTTTGCGAACGTCTTGGTCGATCCGACTGACTACGAGGATCTCTACCCGCGCGACTTCATCGTCGACCTTCCTCGTCCCCTTCCGTACATCGGGCCCGAGGCGATATTCGGTCGAGAAACGCTCGACTTCGACGACACGGATGTCGGCGACGACGGAAACGATTTCATCCGCTCCGTGCCCGAAGAAGAGCTCGACGATCTCCGACCCAAAGGCGCCGCGAAGCGACACCAATTCGAACCACGCATTACAGACAGCCTTGACGAGGCGTTGCGGTACTTTCTGATGAGCACCGCAGCTAGGCGCCTTCGCGGCAAGGGAAATCGCCATGCCACAGCCTTGGTCCACACCTCCCAACACATCGATGTTCATGAACGGACCGCGCAGGCGATTTCAGACTATCTTGTGTCACTACGGGCGCGGTTATCCCGTGGAGATACTGTGCTTTTGGAGTCGCTCGAGCGTCAATGGGCCGATGAATGCGCGAAGGTTTCTGCTTCCGATTTTCGGCTTGAGGCCGTGGGGTGGTCAGAGCTGGTAGAAGCGCTACCCGCGGCTGCGGATGACGCCAAAGTCATAACTGATAACTCCCGCAGCGCCGAGAGGCTCGCGTTCGATGACTCGAATCCGCGGGTCCTCATCGCTGTCGGGGGTAACACACTTTCGAGAGGATTGACTCTGGAGGGCTTGGCCGTCTCATTCTTCGTTCGAAGCGCCTCTGCCTACGACACCTTGTTGCAAATGGGGCGTTGGTTCGGATACCGCAATGGGTACGCCGACCTGACCCGTATCTGGATGACCGACGAGATGCGGGGCTGGTTCCATCATCTGGCGACGGTGGAACAGGAAATTCGCTATGACGTAGAGAGGTTGGAAGTCGAGCATCTCACCCCAGAGCAGTTCGGGATACGCATCCGAACCCATCCCACCCTCGCCATTACGTCTGCTGCCAAGATGCAGCACGCAAAGACGGCGCAAGCCTCGTACGCCGGACGTCGGTTGCAGACAATTCTCTTTAATCACAAAGACGACGAGTGGCTTGCCGACAATCTCAGAGCAGCACGCGACCTCGTATCTTCGGCGGCATCGGTGCCGCGGTGGCATCCGAGGCCTGGAATCACCGTCTTCGAGGGCATCGATTCACAGAATGTAGTGAGCTTTTTGTCTGCGTATCACTTCCACGAGAATAGCCGAGACCTCGACAGCCCGTTGATAAGTCGCTACATCTTAGATCGTTGTGAGGAAGGCGAACTACTGCGATTCAATGTCGCGGTTATGGGCCGCAGTTCTGAATCCGACTATCTTGGCACCGTCGATCTCGGCATCGATGGAAAAGACACGGGTTGCATAAACCGCGCAAGGTTACAGCAGATCGGCGGTGCGACTTACGCTGACATCAAGGCCCTCATGAGTCGCCACGATCGAGTAATCGATCTCAGGCTTCCTGATGGGACACTGAAGGCGGATACGAAACCCGCTGACCTATCAAGGTTTCGGAACAATCCGGATCGTGGAGGCCATGGCGACGGCTCTGGCCTTATCCTGCTATATCCGGTGTCGAAAGATAGCCGTCCTGTACGTGGTTCCGTAAAGACGCGCGAACCTTTAAACGCGGCAACGCATGTCGTCGGTGTAGGGCTTGTGTTCCCTGAAAGCAGTAGCAGTAGAGCCAATGTCGAATACGTCACGGCAGACGTCGCATCAATGCCCGATATCGAAGTTGAGGTCCCAGACGACTCCGATGAATCCGTTGAGGCTGAAGAAGAGTCGTCGTGATCGACGACGTCAGAATAGCATTCAGCGCTCTCACCACCCACGGCGCGCCCAGCGCGACGGGACTTGCGGTCCTACCTGTAAAATCCTTGGAAGGTGTATTGGTGGGCGTCGACGATCAGTCGCGCCAGCACCTCTTACTCGCGACGAACGCGGAAATCGTTAACACACCGGCTGTTACGACCCTCGCGCTCACAACTAGAAATCTGCTTGTCGACGGCGAAAGTCGCCTGTTCTTGGACATCACATGCTTATTCGCGGCGCTTTCGGAAGTCTTCGATCATTTTGCGGCAGCGGTGATTGAGCGAATATCGGTAGGCGGCGAAGCACCCGAGCTGGCGGTCGAGCACGTTGTCAACGGTTGGCGCGAGTTCCTTATTCCCCCAACCGGTCCGCCGAGCCGCGACAAGTTGGCGGCAACCCTAGGGGAGCTGCTCGTTGTTCGGGATGCGGTCAAAACCGAAGGCAACACTGATATCGGCTACTGGGTCGGTCCTTTCGGCCAGCGCCATGACATTAGAAGCGGTCCAACGGCTATCGAGGTCAAGACGACGCGTTCCCACGCTGGGTACCGCATAACGATCCACGGCGAGGACCAGATGCTGCCTCCTGAAGGGGGCAGCCTGCACCTGCATCTAGTACGTCTTGAGGAAGTCCCCGGGGGGAGCACAGGGGTATCTGCCGTCGTTGATGAACTTCTCGGAGCGGGAGTTTCAGCTCAGAAGCTTTTTTCTGCCCTGATGGCGAATGGCATTGCAGCCGCAGACCTAACTGAAACCGATAACGTGACGTTCGAGGTTCGGGAGCGGGTGACCCTACCGGTGGATCATCGCACGCCACGTATCGTGCCTGACTCCTTCGTTGGGGGTAAGCGTCCGAGCGGCGTCGTCGATGTCAGCTATGTCGTGGATCTGACGAGTGTACTTGCTAGTTCGCTCGGGCCGCTCGAGTACCAAGCTCTTTTGGCCTCACTAACCCTAGGAACCGCATTGTGATTAGGTTCCAAAGATACTCAGAGCCCTACAACGCAACCGGCGGCCTGGCCGCGATCGGTATCCTAAATCAACTCGGGCGTCCGGACACAGAGCCGTTGGAAGTGCTGATCCGTGAAGCCGTTCAAAACTGTTGGGATGCAAAGCGGCCCGATTCGCAGGGCATCCGTGTCGAGATCGGGCGCGCGACGTTCGACCGTGAAAAGGTCGCTCGATTGCGGGACAATGTGCTTGTGGACCCGCCCCCGGGTCTCGCTCTTGCCGAGGAACTTCGAGATGGGATGTGCACCTTATATGTTGCTGATTTCGGTACGCACGGTCTCGCTGGACCGACCCGTGCGGACCGACAGGGCGAGCCCCGGGACTTCGTTGATTTCGTCCGCAATATTGGACAGCCGCCCGACAAGGATTTCGGTGGCGGGTCTTTTGGGTACGGAAAGGCCGCCTTTTACATAGCGAGCACGGCTAGGACGGTGATCATCGATAGTCTGTGCGAACTATCGCCTGGCGAGTTTGAACGCAGGCTACTGGGTTGCGCTCTCGGTGACACGTTCGACGTCGATGGTGTTCCTTACACCGGAAGGCACTGGTGGGGCCGCATGATAAGCGGTGCGCCAGAGCCGATTACCGGCGACGAGGCGGACGAGGTCGCCGACTTGCTCGGCCTGCCTGCTAGGGCTGGCGCAGATGGTAGAGGAACTACGGTCCTTGTCATCGCGCCCTCAATCCGCATCGAGACGGATGACGGCACTGACGCCACGATGGACTTCGTCGCCGAGGCAATCGCTTGGAATTTCTGGCCCAGGATGATCGACACCCTGGGCGGCGCAAGGCGCACTATGGAGTTCTCACTTCGTGACAACGGCAACTTGATCCGGATTCCCAACCCGCGAACACATCAACGGTTGCGCGGATTTGTTGAAGCCATGGACCGCCATCGCCAGGAGCCCACAGATGATGGCGACGATCTGACGATTGACAGCGAAATTCGCAGCCTCCGGCCGGTGCGACGCCTAGGCCGCTTGACTATCCAGAAAGGCCCAGTGGCACCTGCAGATCTGGCTGACCGACCGGTTCCCCGTGGGGCGCGAATAACCGCGACCGGTGTGCACCACGTGGCGCTTATGCGAACTCCCGAACTGGTCGTGAACTACTTCGCGGGTGCAACGCCGGCGAGTGGCAGGTTGGGTTATTCGGGCGTTTTCAAGTGTGCGCTCGATGTTGACGACATGTTCAAAGCCGCCGAGCCTCCGACGCACGACGACTGGATTTATCGATCTGTGCAGGACAAGCAATGGAGATCGTTCGTCAAGATCGCGCTGGAACGTGTCGACCGCCACTGTCGGCTCGCAGCTGGCTACGATGCTGCGGCACAGCAACTCCGAGAATCAGACGCAATTCCGCTTGGTGAATTCGCAGATGCTCTTGCGACGCTTATGCCCGGCCAAGAGGGGCCCGGGGCAAGAAGGCAAGCTTCCAAGCGTGAGAGCAAAACCCGAACCCCAACCCGCCGCCGTGCGCCGGGGCGAAGGGTAACCGACACGGCCACCGAAGACGCTTGGGTCGACGCAACTACATCGCGGAGCACTGAACCAAACACCGATAAATCTTGGAACGACACTGCACGGGACCGCGAGGCGCGGGTGCGGCCGCTCCCACCGCCTCAGACTAGGGCTGCGGGTGACCCGAGCCCCGCGATCTCTATGGACGGCACTCCGGTCATCACTTACCCATTTGAATTGCGCACCAAAGGAAATCGAGTCCGACTGACCGCTGCGGTGGAAGTCATGACCAACGATGGTGCACTCGTGGAAGTAGAGCCTCCTGTTGGATATGTGAAACCCACCGTTCATTGCTGGGTCGACCCTTCCGGGGCGCGCCATACAGCCGGGGAATTGACAGTAGGCCCAGATGGTGTTGATGGGGAGTGGGCGGTCGAGATTCAGCTTAGAGACGAAATGATGAGAGTGGATCTCGCAGTGGAGACCATGTGAAGACTGCGGGTGCCACCCCATATTTGTTGCCACCAGACTCGGCAATGGTCGCCCAGCCTTGGTGTGTTGCCGACGGCGTAGCAGTTGGTGATCGAGTCGATCATTGGGACCCTTTTACGGATCTTCAACTTGTGCGGGTCGTGGAGGTCGACCTCGACAGCGTGCGCAGCTCGTGCGCATTGCCAGATGACGCAGCATTTGCCATTGCCACGACGTGGTCGTCGAACAGAACTCGTACTACGGGCGACGGACCGATGGTCGAGCTGGGATTTCTGCGCGGACTGGCGCGAACTGCCTTAACACTTTGTGTGCCTGGCGCTTTGTCTGGGGGGCGGTTGACCCTGCGGACACGATTGGTTTTGCGAAACCCTGGTGGCGCCCCGTCGCCGATCTCTCCGCGTCGCTTCGGTGCGATCTTGTGGGAGGAGGAAACGCAAATCTCGCTCGAAGGTGGGGCTGCGCGGTTCCCAATCACGGCAGCCGATTTCAAGAAATTGCCTCATTACCCAGACAATGCGGCCTGGGCGTTGGACTGGGACCCCGATGAACTCGAAGCGCCGGTCTTGGGCGGTATGCGACTTATCGTCAATAGCGGCCACGAAGTTATGCCCGAGCTGCTGCGTTCAGGTAGTTCAGACCCTAGAGCCGCATTACTAAGGTCGTTTGTAACATTTGATGTTGCTAGATCGCTTATCGCCGGCGCGTTGCGCAATGATCGTTTCGTGGACGAACCAGAAGCTTTCGAGGACGGCACTGTAGGCCGCATGCTGTTCGAACTCATCTCGATGTGTTGGCCGGGCATCCAACTCCCAGCCCTCCGGTCGCGCAGTCTTCAGGATTCAGCCCGGTTTTTCGCTGAGTTACAAGCAAAGTTTGGAGTAGTCGCGTGATCGTCCTGCCGCGCATCGACAGGCAGACAGCATTCGAGCTACTGAACAGCCATCTGGGCGAAGACCTACCCGAAATCAGCAGCCGGATGCCCGATCAAACTCCGGTAGTCACATTCACCCCAGTAGGGGGGTCGCGGATTGACGACCAGCGACTTTTCGATCTCCGCAAAGAAGTTGTAGAACTCGCCTGTCAGTACGGGATGCCAGGCCGCGTTGCTAACCTGTCCGTATTCGAGGGACGACTGGCCCGTCTGCTGCACGAGCGTATTCCGATGTCTCTCAACGAGGCTTCACACGAAGAGGTCTGGAGTTACCTGACCTGCTGCTGGCTCCTCGATGTAGCTATTTGGAGATTTGGCAAAGACGCCGATGCGCGCAGGTTCATCGGTGATGTCAACCGCAATACCTTCAGACGTCTTTGGTGGAGAGCCGCGATAATGGGTCCCCAAGTTGACCTCACTCTTCTGGGCGAAGACGAGCTCGTGAACATAACTGAGCGCCCTACAATCGCAAGCGATCAGAGGCTGGCACGAACAATTGCGTTGGAGTTCCTCGACCGTGTCGACCGCGGCGAAGCCGAATCACGCATGCACCTGATGCGTGATGCCATGAAGAGACTGCTCCGCCTGACGCCCTTCATTTCTTTTGCCGCGCTGCGCGACAACGAGCTTCATGAGGTCGTCGAAGGTTGCTTCGACGCTGCAGCTGCGGCCATCTCGCGCGAATCTGGCGATCCCGGGGGCCGCCACCGCAGCCTGTCGGAAGCTGAAACGAGCGGCAAGCATCACGACGTGCCAATGGTAAGCCCTGGCGTCGTCGCAATTGAACGAATGACGATGTCCGAGGACGAGGCTGCCAATATTTCTTCTAGCAGCACCGTGACGCCGGATTTCGAAAACGTTGCCCAAACAGCGCTCGGGATTGCCCGGAGGGTTGGTCGCGTCACAAACAGCAATTTGCGAGAGATCGTGCCGATTACCTCAGGTGAGGCACGGGAGGTACTCCAAGCACTGATGAAGGAGGGGCTGCTGGCGCGGCGCGGGGTCAGACGTGGAACTTACTATGTGTTGGCGGAGTCGGCGCCTACCTCTGATACGGCGTGGCCTCCGCAGACACCCACGGACACAACTGAACTCGGGGAAATGGACGTCAGCGCTGCGAGCAGTGAATCCGCGCTGCGTCGACTCCTTCGGAGAGGCACGTGAAGATCAAGCATTTCGGTGTTGTAGACGAAGCTTTGAGGACAAAGGACTAATGGGTACCGAGGACGCGCCGCGTGCAGCCCGCTCGTCGCCTTTACCGCTCAGCGAGAGCGTCCGCCGCCAGATGAGTGCAATGCCCACGAGAGATACCGGTACTGAGATAGCTCTCCGGAGAGAGCTTCACAGGCGGGGCTTGCGTTTCCGTGTGCAAGTCCGGACACTGCCTGGGCGGCCCGACGTCGCGTTTACGCGCGCGCGGATAGCGGTGTTCGTCGATGGCTGCTTCTGGCATCGTTGCCCCTCACACGGCACTGCGCCAAAAAATAATGCAGAGTGGTGGGCTGCGAAGCTTGAGGCAAATGTGACCAGAGATAAAAAGAAGGATGAGAAGCTGCGGTGTCTGGGCTGGCTACCAGTCCACATTTGGGAACACGAAGACCCTGCCGACGCGGCCGAGACGATTTACAAACTTTGGCTGGCGCGGGTCCAAACTCCGAAGGAGGTCGCGGTTTGGGCTGCGAATGCCCGTTCGCGGAACGACATCCGGCGATCCGACTGACCGCGCACCTGTGACACAGGCGGACCGCTGCGCCTCGGCGCACGACGGCGCGCCTCAGTACGGTGTCGTCACCCTCACTTAATCTGGCTGTATGACCGCGCGCCAAGTGACGACTTCTGGATCGTCATATGCGGTTAAGCAGATCCGAGGGCCTTTCGTCGAGCTTGCTCCCCATCCATGCCACACGCGCTCCGACGAGGACCTGGCCGCGCTGTGCGCCAATCTGCGGGCTCACGGCGTGCCGTTGGCCGCGGACCTGTTCAGTGGAGCCGGTGGTATGAGTCTGGGTTTCGAGGAAGCCGGCTTCAGGGTGGTGTTGGGGGTTGACCACTATGGCTTCGCAGTTGAGACACATCGGCATCATTTCGCCGGTATGTCGCTGGACGACGACCTAGCGGATCCAGCAATGATTAAGCGGGTCGCGAAGCTGTTGAAGCGCAATAGGATAGAGGTCTTGACAGGCGGTCCGCCGTGCCAGCCATTTTCTAGGGCGGGGCGGTCGATGATTCGGCACCGAGTTTTGACGGGTGTGGCCGACCCGCATGACGAACGCCGTGACTTGTGGCGATCCTTTTTGGAAGTCGTTCAGTTAGCACGGCCTCGCGCCGTCGTGATGGAGAACGTTCCTGATATGGCCCTCGATCGCGAAATGTTCATCTTGCGCAGTATGACGGAGGAACTCGAACAGATCGGTTATTCAGTGTCGGCGCGGGTCATAGATAGCTGGCGCTTCGGGGTCCCCCAAATGCGGCAACGACTGCTATTGGTCGCCCTCAAAGATCGTGTCCGTTTCACTTGGCCAGCAGAATCAGAGAAGCGGGTCACTTTGTGGAACGCCATTGGTGATATGCCCGAAGTTGAGGGTGGTTGGCGTCCGGCCGGCGGTGCCTTCGGATGGGCGAATTACGTTGGGCCCCGGACTGAATACCAAACATGGATGCGGCGAAACGTCTCGGAGGCGGACGCGTGCAAGCTATTCGACCACATCACTAGGCCCGTACGCGAGGATGACCGCGCCGCATTTGAATCGATGACCCACAAGACGAAGTACACGGACCTAGCGCCCGAGTACCAGCGCTACCGCAAAGACATCTTTGATGACAAGTACAAGAAGCTCGATGAGAACGATCTCTCTCGCACAATAACCGCACACATCGCGAAAGACGGTTACTGGTACATCCACCCCAGGCAGCCGCGTACGCTCACTGTGCGAGAGGCTGCCCGAATTCAAACTTTTCCAGACGACTTTCGTTTCGCTGGGCCACCATCGGCGGCTTTCAAGCAGATCGGTAACGCAGTTCCACCTCTGATCGGAGAGGTGATCGGCCATGCGGTACAGACCTCCCTGGCTTCGGAAATCAAGGCTGGGCTTTCCACCCGGGCGACCTCCGCGAAGTTGGCGCGTTGGTTTCAACGGCAAGCTTCCATCGCCGCGATCCCGTGGTTCAAGACTGGGAACCGTTGGAAGTTCCTCTTAGCCGAACTCCTTCTTGACCGTGCTACGCCGACAGTGATGAATGCGGTATGGCCGATCATCGATACGCGGCACGATATCCGCCCCGGAGATTTGCCCGATGACGAGGCCGTCGATCTCCTCGACGAACTCATGTCGGGGGTGGGTCGCGGCCAGCGGATTTCGGTGGTGCGTCAGCTTGCCGTACAGCTGGCTGCTGCCCCAAATGCATTGTGGCAACCGACCATCGACCGTGCAGTCCTCCCGGCCATACCGTCTGCAGTGGCGGACCTACTAGAGCTTGCTCTGCCAATTAATCACGACGGGAGAGAGAGCGAGGAGCCTGTATTGATCACTAAAGGTGTCTTGCGCGTCGCCAGTCGGTTCCAAGGCAACGACGCCGACAAGAGAAACGTGCAGACCGATGGGCGAATTGCAGTAGCCAGCATGATCGGCTTCGGCGACGATTCGCGGCCGGCGCACTTGGGCCTTATTGCGCTGGCGGCCGACGTTTGTCTGGTGGAAAAGCCGCTATGTGGCGTCTGCCCGCTAAGCAGCTGGTGCGCAGCTGCCGGCCCCTAGAAACCTAGGCCCCTGGCAAGGTCAGGGTGTTGATCCTGCATGAACGCCATTACCTTCTTGAATGTTTCGTAGTGACCTGACTGAATTGCTGCTGACTTCAGGGCCAATCCGATCTCCGGAAGCGAGCCGCTGGCTGGTGCTTTATTGTCGCGTTCCATCGGTTCGTCGGGCGCGTCAGCTGCGTCGGAGTTGTGGCGGCGGTACACACGATCGGCGAGAATGCATAATTCACTTACCGGCCGCTCCAACATCTGCTTTAGCTGGGCCGGTACAGACACCCGCATTTTTGCGACGTTGATATTGAAGACTTCGTCGAGGCTGCTGGTGAAGTCGAGACTCGCGCGAGCAAGCTTCGTGTGTTCGTCGATGCCCCGAGTGCCCGCCCAGCTGCCCCACTGCACCAGCCGATTCTCGCGATACACATAGAGGCCCTGTTGCCGGTTCCAGTTGAGAGGCCCTGCCGCATTGTCGAATGCATCGAGAGAACTGAATGTCCTCTTGCCAGGGAGGATGTAGCGACGGAGCTCGACTGCTCCGACTCCGGTTGCGCTCTCAAGCTCGAACTGCTGGGTCGACAGTTGCTGTGTCCCCGGTTCATGACGAACAAACGGGTCCCATGCCAAGAGCTTGTCGCCGTTCACGCTGATAGAAATCCGAGGGGCGTTGTTCTCACCGGTTATGAACCTGTGAAACACCATCGCTAAGTGCCGCTTGGTCTTCTCGACTAGTACCTCGAAACGGCGTTTCGCCCAGCCGCCAGATGCACCAGAGGCAGGAAGCACGCGGTCTAGGTTTTGCCACACCACGACTGTGCCGGTCCCAGTGCCAAGCAGTTCTTCGCTCCTCGCGATGGCATGATCGCGAGGGTTCTCGGCTAGAACCCAGTCGTCCAACTCCGCAATCAGATCCAAGTCCAGCGACCTCCAAAGTGGACGTTTTCGGTCAGCCGATTTGGAAATCACAGTCACGCAGCGTGCTTGAGATAACGATGCCGTCTTCAGCCCTAGGCCGTATCGACCCAAATCACCCGAGCCATAAGTGCGTCGGCTACCGAATCGAAGTGCCTCAAGCATGCCCCGCGCGTTTAGCCCGCAACCATTGTCGGCGATGTAGATTGTCGATGCTTGGCCCGCGAATTCGATCTCGACCCCGACATCGGTCGCGCCCGCAGCGATGCTGTTGTCTATGAGGTCGGCCACCGCACTGACGAAGTCGTAGCCGATGTCCCGCAGAGAGGAAGTGAGGCGAGCGGCCGACGGTGCCACGCTGGAAAGTTTCATCGGATCAAAGGCTCCAGGTTCAGTCCTGATGTTGGCCTTAAGTTAAACAGCAGGCACAGACAATGTCGGATCGACTCGCGCGGCGCGTGCGAAGTTTGGCCGCTCGTATCTACCGCTCACTGGCTGTAATGCCAGCTAACCAGCATAAAGGCCCACCGCAGCACGATTTGTTGTCCGGCGGTTTCTCAGACCAGAGTCCGCGGCGCGCCATCAGCTACCTTCGGCGCTATGGAACCGAACGAGCGAGAGCACGCGTTCGTGCAGTGGCTGTCCAGTCTGACGACACTCACTCATACGCACGAAGCATCCAAGGCTTGGCGGGAGCACCGCTATCAGTTTGCTTACCGCTTGGGGGATATGCTCGCCGGCGCGACGGATGCTGCTGAGGCAGTCAAAGGGCCGGTTGTTTACGGTATTTGGCTCGATTGGGGCTGTCTCTACGTCGGACAGACGACAGAGGCGTCGCGCCGGCTCCGCGATCTACCCGTTGGTGAAAGCCATCACCTTGCGACAACATTTCCTCCCGAGACGTGGGATCGCGTAGTCGTGGTGGCATGGCCTGCCTTGAAGGAGGCCGAAGAACTTATGGTGACCTCCGATTCGAACAGGATCGGTCTAGCGCTTGAGTACCGATTGCAGTCTCGGCTGAAACCATTGGTAAATTCTTGGCGCCGGACCCCCAAGGGAGGATGGCGCGCCGTCGACTGGCACGGGAGTAACTCAGCAGGAGCTCGCGCAGCATCGCAGATTGGCGCACTGTCAGAACGACTCGATGAGCTATTCGATTTTGCATCCACCCATGAGGGCGGGCATCCTCCATTGCCAAGCTATGTGCGTTGCGTAAGACCGAGACATCTCTTGCACGGCTAGCAGCGATGATGATGGTGGTTTTGTCGCTCCACGACACGAGTACGAGTGTCCGACGGTCGTTATAAGAGAATTGCAATGACGCGTTCGTTCGAGTGCATACGAGCTCAACACATCGTGTCACCGGAGGTGGCGCGCGTCCGATTTGTCGCCTGCAGCTCTCGACGGGAGAGCGCTTCCGATCCTGCGCGCTGGTCGGCGTTATGGTGACAGGTAAGAATTAGCTGGCGGCTTCGAATCAGCCGCGTGACAAAGGACAGGCGCGTTGGACCCCATTGCTATGGCAGATGCAATCGCGGCCGAGGCGCATGCGGGCCAAGTGGACAAGGCCGGCATGCCGTACATCGGGCACGTCCGTCGGGTCGCCTCCTACGTGGGCCCTGATAACACCAATGCCGTCGTCGCGGCATTGCTGCACGACGTCATCGAGGACACCGACATCGACGCGATCGCACTGAGCGATCGCAGAATCCCGCAGGCAGCCATCGATGCAATCGAGCTGCTCACCCGACGCAGTGACCAACCATCCGCCGAGTATTACCAACAAATCAACGACCACCCGATCGCCCGGGAAGTGAAGCTGGCGGATCTGGCGGACAACACCGACCCCGACCGGATGGCAACGCTGACCGAGTCCGACCGCGCCCGACTGACCCAGAAGTACGGCGGCGCCTACGCAGCGCTCGGTGCCGACTTCGACGATGGGGCCCGGCGCAGAGCGCGCGCGGCGCAGTGACCCCACTTGTGCTGTGATGAGGCGGTGGCGCTATCTGCCTACGAGCAAGAACAGCTCAAGAAGGTCACCGCGCATAAAGAGCGCGCCCTTCGTCCGTCGCGTCGCCTGATCCCCGCAATTCCCGACAGCGTGCGTGGCATTGGCCCGGGGCTGGTCAATAAGGCACTGAAGGTGTCGGGTCTGGACAAGGTGACCGACTCCGGGGCGGCGCTGCTCGGCACCACGGCCGCGAACGCCGGCAAAGCGATGACCAAAACCGGTCAAATGACAACGTCGCCCAGCCTGGTGATCGGTGCCTATGCGCGCCAAGGCCATCCGGTCCACCACCTCGACGACATCCGCAAGCTCGACCTGAGCACCATCGACGACGTGGCGGCGTTTGCTTTCACGCGGCACGCCTACTCAATCTCGGCAGCGGTCGAAGGTGCGGCAGCCGGTCTCGCCATCAGCACTGGTGAGGCAGTCGCGACCGTCGGTGCGGCGGGAACCGCCGGTGTCGCGGCCGGGCCAGGACTGGGGACAGTCGTCACGGCCATGGGTGTCGACGCCGCAGTGCTCTTGACCGCGTGCAGCAGCGTGGTGGCGCAAGACGCTTTGTATTACGGCTATGACCCGTCCCAGCCCGCCGAAGAAATTTTCATGATGCAGGTGATCGGGCTGGGTCTAGCCGGAACAACATCGGCGAAAGCCGCTGCCTACCAACAGCTTACGCTGTTGACGGAAAGCCTAGCCCGCAACGCCGCGTGGCATGAGCTCGACGAACAGACCTTCGCCAAGGTGGCTCAGAAGTTCGCCGTCAAGTTCACCGAGAAACTGGCCAGGTCAAAACTCTTCCAACTCGCACCCGTCGTTGGAGTCGGGATCGGCGCGGCCTTGAACTGGAAAGCGGTCAACGACATTGCCGACGCCGCGTACTGGGCCTACCGCGAGCGCTTCCTATACGACAAAAGCGGTGCCGCCGGCGACAACGACGACGAAGCGCTAGACCTCATCGACCTCCTCAAGTCGGAAGGCATCCAGATTGCCGATACCGACGAACGTGAGTGACGGAGGAACAGCCCATGCGAGCCTTGCGCTTCGACACGTTCGGTGACCCCACCGTCCTGCATGTCACCGAGCTGCCCGCCCCGAAAGCAACAAAGCAGTAAGCGGTGATCCGCGTCGAAGCCGCATCGGTCAACCCGTCCGATGTGAAAAACGTTGCCGGCCTGATGGACTGGACGGTGCTGCCGCGCACGCCCGGACGCGACTTCGCCGGGGTGGTCGTCGGCGGCCCGTCCGAATGGGAAGGCGCCGAAGTGTGGGGCACCGGCGGTGACGTCGGCTTCACCCGCGACGGCTCACACGCCGAGCTGATGAAGGTGCCCATCGAAGCGCTGGCGCGCAAGCCAGAAAAACTCAGCTTCGACGAGGCCGCCGCCGTCGGCGTCAACTTCGTCACCGCGTGGGCCGGCGCGGTCGAGACGGCCCAGCTGCAAGCCGATGAAACGATCGCCATCTTTGGCGTATCCGGGGGAGTCGGCGGCGCCGTCGCGCAGATCGCGCACGCCCTCGGCGCCCGGGTGATCGGCGTGGGCCGTCGCAAACCCGACCCGCAGACCCCCGCCGCCCAAGCCATCGACGAATTCGTCACCCTCGACAAAGACACCGCCGCCGAGATCAAACAACTCACCAACGGCAAGGGCGTCGACATCGTCTACGACGCGGTCGGCGGCGTGACCACACCAGCCGCGCTGGCCTCGCTCGCCCGGCGTGGCCGGCTGGTGGTCATCAGCGTCGTCGGCTCGCCAACAGTCGACATCGATCTCAGAGCGTTGTACCGCAACGAAACCCGCATCCTCGGCGTCGACAGCGGCAAGCTCAGCGTCGTCGACTGTGCGCAACTACTCGAAAAGATGTTGCCCTACTTCGAATCCGGCGAGTTCCGCCCACTGCCCATCACCGCCCGCTACTCCCTCGACGACAGCGCAGCAGCCTACAACGCGGTCGCCAGCCACACCCCGGGCCGCGTCGTGATCAATCCCCAAGAGAGGCAACCGCAATGGCAACGGACCTGACCGAACACACCATCACCGACGAAGTGTTGAAAACGTTCGACACCGCCACCGATGAACGCTTCCGCCAACTCTTCCGAAGCCTGGTCCAGCATCTGCACGATTTCGCCCGCGAGGTGCGGCTGACCGGGGACGAGTGGTTCACCGCGATGGACTTCATCGAACGGCTCGGCAAGATCTCCAGCCCCACCCGCCAGGAGGTGGTGCTGCTCTCCGACATCCTCGGTCTGTCGATGCTGCTGGACAAAATCAACGAACAGACCGGCGGATCGGCCACCGACTCGGCGCTGCTGGGTCCGTTCTATGTCCAAGACCGCCCGACCGCGCCCAATGGCGCCGACATCGCCAATGGTGTTGCGGGAACCCCGATGTTCATGGCCGGCCGGGTCGTCGACGAGCAGGGCAGGCCGATCGCCGGCGCCCAGGTGGACACCTGGCACAGCGACGGCACCGGGTTCTACGACGTGCAAATGACCGAGCCGCTGCACGGCGAGTTCGCCATGCGCGCATTGCTGACCACGGATCACGACGGCAAATTCTGGTACCGCTCGATTACGCCGCGCTACTACCCAGTGCCCACCGACGGCCCGTGCGGGGAAATCCTGCGCGCCGCCAATCGATCCGTGATGCGGCCCCAACATGTGCACTTCTGGTTCCACGCCGACGGTTACCAGCCGCTGATCACGCAGCTCTTTCTCAAAGACGACCCCTACATCGATTGCGACGCCGTGTTCTCGGCGCAGGAGTCACTGAAGGCCGACTTCGTGCGCCACGAACCGGGCGTCGCGCCGGACGGAACGAAAGTCGACGAACCCTTCGTCACGCTGGACTGGACGTTCACCCTCGCGGCACAGTGAAGCCATGACACGCCTCCCGTTAGCCGACCTCGACCAGCAGCCCGAGTCAACCCGCGAGTGGGCGGCCCGTCGCGGCAACCTCAACGTGTTCCGGCTACTGGCCAACGCGCCCAACGTATTTCCCGGATGGATACAACAGGTGGACGAGCTGTATGCCAGCCCGACCTTCAGCGCGCGCCTGCGCGAAGTGATCGTGCTGCGCGTGGCCAACCTGCAGGAGTCAGCCTACGAACTCGCCCAGCATCTGCCAATGGGCCGCGCCGCCGGGCTGACCGAGCACCAGCTCGAGGCCCTGGCCACGGGCGACCTCGATGACGCCGGCTTCAGCGCCGACGAACGCACGGCGCTCGACGTCGTCACCGAGTTGTGCACCACCCACCACCTGCGCGACGAGTCCTTCGACGCCGCCCAGGCCGTGTTCGGCGACGCGGCGCTGACCGAATTGCTCACCCTCGTCGGCTGCTACTACGGGCTGGCGCTGGTGCTCAACGCGGTGGACTTGGAGATCGAATGACGCGCATCCCGTACCTGCGGCCCGAAGACATGAACGACCAAGCTCGCGAATTGACCTTGGAGCGCGGCAATCTCAACGTCTACCGCACGATGGCCAACGCCGAGAACGTGTACACCGGCTGGATGATGGCCGGGCGTGGTGGCCTGACGAGTCCGGTGGTGCCGCGGCGGCTGCGCGAATTGGTGACGCTGCGCACCGCCTATCTGATGGACTGCGCCTACGAACTCGGCCAGCACCGGGACGTGGCGCGCGACGGCGGCGTCAGCGCCGACGAGATCAACGCGGTTACCACCGAGTCCGATTGGGAAACAGGCTATTTCGAGGGGACCGAACTCGCGGTCTTACGGCTGACAACCGAACTTGTCAGTACGCGCGCGGTGCAGGCCTCGCTTTTCGAAAGCGTGCGGACGGCCCTGGGGCCGGAGGCCACCGTGGAAGTGCTGATGATTATCAGCAGGTACGCGGGCCTGGCGTTGATGCTCAATGCGCTCGACGTCGACCTCGACGACTCCGCGCGGCTGCCCACGCTGCCCATCGGTGACTAATTTTGCACAAGTCTAACGATGCGGTCCTGATTGCCCGTAACGTTGCACAACGTGGTCGCGCGCAAGCCCCCGTTGACGCGTCTGTCAGCCGACGACTGGCTGCAGGCCGGCTACACCTTGCTCGCCGAGGAGGGGGCGCGCGCCCTCAAGATCGAACGGCTGTGCCAACAAGTCGGCGCCACCCGCGGCAGCTTCTACTGGCACTTCGAGGACATGGACGGCTACCGCGCCGCACTGGTCGACTCGTGGAATGCGTTCCGCGAGGAGGATCGGCAAATCCTGGCCGAGATCGACGCGCTGCCGCCCCGGGAACGCTTGTCCGCCTTGATGATTTCCTTGGTGAGGCCGCAACACTGGATGCTGGAACGCGCGATGCGAGAGTGGGCCCGCACCGATCAAACCGCCGCCGCGAACATTCGCGACGCCGATCGCCGGCTGCTTCGCGCCGTCACGAAGGCCTATGGTGAATGTGGATTCAGCCACGAGGACGCCAAACTGCGCGCCGAGCTGACCTTCGCGGCGGGCATCGGACTGCTGCACCTCACCGCCTCGCCCGGCCAAGCGCAGAAGCTGGCTCAACACGAACGCTTCCTGGACCTGATGCTGGCCGACGCGAAGTAATCACACCATCGCGATCGGCGAGATCTTGGCGCCAATCGCCAACGCCCCGGCCAACTCCCGGCTCACGTCGTAGTCGAACACGACATGGCCCGCGGCAATGTCCACATCGCGCTTGGCGCGCTGCAGCGGGCTGGACAAGAAGTGAGCGCTCGCGCCGGCGGCCTCCAGCAGATCGGCGATGATCGCCCGGCACTCGTGCACGGTGTACGCCGCGGCCAGCCGGGCATTCGCCCGGACGGATCGACGCACACGTTCACCGCTGACCACCAGCTCGTCGATGGTCGCGGCAGTCTCGGCCACCAGCGCCCGCAGCGCGCGCAGCCGCACGGTCGCATCGCCCAACCTGATCTGCGCGGCGGGCTGATCCTTTTGCGCCACACCGCTATACGCCAGCACGCGGCCGCTTAGCCGTTCGGCGAACAGCTCGGTCACCCGTTCGGCGGCACCGAGCACCGGCATCGAGGCCACCAACGCGAGCGCGGGCACCAGCGGCCACCGGTAGGTAGCCGCCCCGTGCACCTGCGCGCCCGGGGCCGTGCCGCCGTAGATGTCGGCCACGCTCGCGATGCGGTGTTCAGGGACGAAGACGTCGGTCACGATCAAGTCGTGGGAGCCGGTCGCGCGCATGCCCGCGGTGTGCCATACGTCGTCGACCTCGACCTGGTCGGCGGGCAGCACCACGAGCGCCGCAACGATGCCGTCGTCGCGCTCGATCAGCGCACCCACGATCACCCAGTCGGCGTCCATCGCCCCCGTTGCCCATGACCACTTGCCGGTCAGTCGCACGCCGCCGTCGACCGGAGTGCCACGGCCGGTCGGGGCCAACGGCGCCGGCGCCAGTACCGGACCCGAGGCGAACACTTCCTCCTGAAGCCGCGGGTCGAACAGCGACAGCATCCAGTTATGCAGCGCGTAGAACCCCAGCGTCCACGCGCTCGACGCGCAGCCGTGTGCCATCAGCCGAATCGGTTCCAGCACTTCGGGAAACGATGCCTGGATACCACCGAACCGGTCCGGGAGCAGCAGCCGGAACAGCTCCGTCTGCCTGAACTCGCCGACCGTCGCCGCGGGCAGGCGCCGCAGTTGCTCGGCCTCCTCGGCACGCGCCGCTAACCGCGCGACGAATTCGTCGGTGATTCCGTGCAACGGGCGGCTGGCAACCGCGGACATGCGGCCACGGTAACATACTTTTTAGTATGTTCAGGCGGTCAGTTGCCGAATCCGGTATCGGTCGGCGCGTGCACCACGATGGCCGGTCCGCTGGCGGTGTCGTCGAGTCGGCTGGCGGCGAAGGACACACCCTTGTCGATGTAGGCGCCGCCGTCGGCGTAGGTGTCGTGGGCGGCGAAGTTCATGCCGTCCGAGCACACCGGGTCATCCGTCGCACAGACCTTGAGCGTCTTGGCCTGATAGATCGGCCCGATGACCAGAGGCGGCTGGCCCAAGAAGTTCATCGCCCGCACGTTGGGCGTGCCGAAGAGCACCACCGCCGCGACGTGGTCGGCGATTTCGGGTGCCAGGGGCTTGGGCACGGTTGCCGGGTCGACACCGTCGGGCACCTGCGCCGAGGTGACAAAGCCCATCACGGCCGCGCCCTGCGAGAATCCGCTGAGCACCATCTTGGTCTTCGGGCAACTGCTCGCCATCGACACGACATGAGCGCCGGCATCCCTGATTCCGTCAAGGCCGGTCTGCCACTCATTGCTGGCGGGGTAGTTGACCGCGTAGACGTCGACGGATTTTCCGGCTTCGCGCGCGCGCAGACCGTCGACGAAGGCCTGCCCGGTGGGACCGATGCCCTCCGGTTCGCCCGTGCCACGCGCGAACACCACTTGGGCGTCGGGACATGGCTCGGCCAGAGCCGACGGAGTAGGGGAGACTAGGAAACTGCTACCAAGGCCCACGGCTGCTATCGCGGTGGGTTTGATGAATCGAATGATGTGACCGGCGATCATGCCGAAGTAAGTGCCCATCGGTGCCCATCCCAAACCTTTGAGTTCCAAGACCAGTTCACCACCGTTGCCAAGGACCACAAAAGCGACACGCAGAAGTTCGGTGGTGGTCTTGTACGGCCTGATATCCCCGGTCAATACCGAAGGACTGCTGGCCGGTCCCGATGTCGTGCCTTTACAAATCAATCGGCTTGATCTTGAGGATACAGACGGATTGTTACCATCGCGCGGTGAGCGATCCGGCTGCGTATCGGGGGCTCGCCCGGCTGAAATCTGTTTCTAGACGCGACGTCTTGAAAGTTGCCGGTGCGGCCCCGTTGTTCGGTGTGACAACGCTTGTTGCCCCGTGCGCATCAGCCGCCGGCTCATCGGTCTTCCTCGACGCGGGCCACAACGCCGTCAATGACGCCTCGATCAACGAGCAAGTGCCGAACGGCCGGGGTGGCACCAAAGCGTGCCAAACGTCGGGCGCCGCGACGAACGGCGGTTATCCCGAGCATGCGTTCAACTGGGCCGTCGTCGGCCTGATCAACGACTCGTTGCGGCAACAAGGCGTGACTACCGCGCTGTCCCGCGACAACGACAGCTCCGTCGGGCCGTGCGTCGACCAGCGCGCCGCCCAGGCGAACGCGATGCACCCCAATGCGATCGTGAGCATTCACGCCGACGGTGGTCCGGTGTCCGGCAGCGGCTTTCACGTCAACTACTCGGCCCCGCCGCTCAACGATGTCCAGGCCGGCCCGGCGGTGCAACTGGCCCACACGATGCGAGATGCTTTGGTGCAAGCGGGTTTTCACCCGTCTACCTACGTCGGCTCGGATGGCCTCTACGGGCGCGCTGACCTGGCCGGCCTGAACCTGGCTCAGTACCCGGCGGTGCTCGTCGAACTGGGCAACATGAAGAATCCGGACGAAGCGGCGCTGATGGAAAGCGCGGACGGACGGGCGAAGTACGCCGCGGCCGTCACGCAGGGGATCGTGGCGTTTCTGAACGGCCGCTGAAACTCAGCCTGCGACGGCCGCTTTGGGGACTTCGGTCGGCCAATCGGCGAGCGTGTCCAGATAGAGCTGGCGCACCTCGGCAATGCGATCCGGCAACGTCTCCAGCGTCCACTCGTCGACCGGGATCGGCGGCAGCACGGCGACATCGACTGTGCCCGGGGTGATCTTGAGCGAGTTCTTGGCGGCGATGATCTCGGCGTTGCGGATCACGATCGGCACGATCGGAATGCCCGCGGCCATCGCGATCCGGAACGCTCCCTTCTTGAACGGCCCCACCCCGGTCATGGTGTCGCGCGAGGTGCCTTCCGGCGCGATCAGGATGGACAGTCCGTCCTTCGCGCGTTCCTCGACTTCGTGCAGGGTTTCCACCGCGGCGGCGGGGTCGTCGCGATCGAGGAAGACGCCCTCGTTGAACTTGAGTAGCGTGCCGATGATCGGGTCGCTCGCCAGTTCCTTCTTCGCGATCTTGATCCAGTCGTCCCGCAGCAGTGCGGCGGCGATGAAGGGGTCGACTCCGTTGCGGTGGTTGTAGAGGAACACGGCCGGGCGCTGCGCCGTCAAGTTCTCGGTGCCGATCACGCGGTAGCGAATGCCGTTGGTGGCGAGCAGCAACTGCGGCCAGGTGGACCGGAAGAAGTTCAGCCCGCGTCGACGGCTGCGGGTCAGCAGGCTAACACCCAGCGCGCCCGCGCCGACCGGCAGCGCCAGGCCGAAGCCGGCGACCAGGTTTGCTTGCCTGCGAATTCGGACGCCGCGCGGCGTGTCGGGCAAACCCGTCGTCGTCATTGCAGCCTCCCGATACATCGCATTGGACCCAAGCGGCACGCCGATTGTAAGGAGCTATTCAGCCGCGCCGCATCCGCAGCGGTGCAGCGAAAAGTCATGGTGAACACCAGGTTTGGTCATGGTGAACGCGAAGGGTGGGCGCGCCGTTACAGCAGCTGCGCGGCCGTGGCCATCACGATGAGCAGCAGCGTGGCGATTCCAATGATGTACACGGGGCGACGAGGGCTGATGTCGGCCGGCAGCGGTCGGCGCTGCAGGATCGCCTGGCGCCGGAACGCGATCAGATAGGTACACATCGCCGCAAGCAGGGCCACACCCGCCGGGATCAACGGCAGCCATCCCCGTGCGCCGTGGATTTCCTTGATGGCCAGCAGGACGCCGTTGGCCAGGAACGCGAACGATGTCCGCGACCAGGCGAGCGTCGTACGTTCGGCCTGTAGCCCGCGGACCGGATTGCCGTGCGCCGCCGTCAACCCGCGACGACCTTCAGCACGACCAACCCGAGTGCGACGACTCCGACCAGGCTGAGCCCGACCGCGAGGTAGGCCGGCGAGGGATGACGGGGCAGGGGGTCGCCGCGGCGCATCGCATGGTCGGCCTGCTGCCAGCGCAGCAACCCCATCCCGCTGGTGAGGATCGCCAGCACCACAAGGCCGAGGCCGAGCAGCCGGCGAGCACCCGGCACCGTCATCTCCGGAACGAGTTGCACCAGGGCCACCGCCGCCGCGAGCAGCCCCAGCGCGGTGCGCTGCCAGGCCAGGAAGGTGCGTTCGTTGGCCATGGTGAACCGGTAGTCGGGCTCTTGCGTGCTGTCGGCGTGGCGCTCGGTGATGGCCTTCTCGGACACGGCGACCTCGCAGGAAGTATGGGAACAAGCATTTCTTTACCCGTGATTTTAACTAACCCCGTGGCCGGCCAGCGCGCCTTGCGCTGCGCCGTTGCATGATGAAGGTTGTGGTTAAGGCGTTGTTGTTCGACGTGCAGGGCACCGCGACAGATTTCCATTCGACCGTCTGCGACGAGGCGCAACGGATCAGCGCGGGACGCTACCCGCAGCTCGATTGGCCCGACCTGGTCCGGCGTTGGCGGGCCGGCTACTTCGCCGCACTCGAGGCCGCGCGCAGCCAACAGAGTGGCTGGGTTTCGGTGCACTCGGTCTACCGCACCGCGCTGGACACCCTGCTCGACGAGTGCGGCATCGACGGCTTCACCGATGCCGAGCGTGAGGATCTCACCCTGGCCTGGCAGCGACTCGAGCCTTGGCCGGACGTCGCACCCGGGCTCTCCTGGCTGAAGAGCGACTTCACGTTGGCGACGCTGTCGAACGCCGACGTGTCCGCCGTCATCAATATCTCCAAGCGTGCGCGGTTGCCCTGGGATGCGATTTTCGCCGCCGAGATGGCCGGTGTTTTCAAGCCGGACCCGGCGATCTATCGGATGGCCGCGACCTACCTGGGCCTGGAACCGGCCGAGATCATGATGGTGGCCAGCCACAAATACGACCTCCGCGCGGCAGCCGAACTCGGCTTTCGCACGGCGTTCATCGCGCGTCCTTTGGAGTTCGGCGCCGACGGCGATCCCGACGTGGCGTATTCGGACGAGTTCGACATCAATGCCTCGGACTTCCTCGACCTCGCCGATCAGCTGGGCGTCTGGTGGCCGTCGTGAAGCGTGAACGCCGGCGGCACGGTATTGGTCAGCGCCGGGTCCGGTTTCTCCGAAGACATCGACAGCAGGCCGCGCACCACGCGTGCTGCGAGTAGCCAGTTCGCCGGTTTCTTCATGTCCAGCCCGCCGAGGAGCTGTTTGACCATCGTCAGCTGGTCGAAGTAAATGCGTTCGCAGACAAGCGTTTCGGTGTCGTCGAAGACGAAGTAGGCGTTCATGCGGACCCGGAAGCGGCTGCCGGTGGGCGGAACCTTGCCGAGGAAACCGCGATGCGTGCCCATCAACCAGAACTCGACGATCACCGCGTCGGCACTGTGTCGCAGCGCGATGATCTCGTGGTCCTGATCGGGGAACGCGGTGCGCGTGTAGTGGTAGTAGCCACGCACCGCCTCGTTTCCGTCGTGGACGACCAGCTGCGGGATCAGCTCGTAGTGGGGGTGCGGGAAGGTCGCCAGCACGTCATCCCAGTCCTGGCGGACCTCGTCGTGAAAATGGTCGAGCACGAGTTTCTGGCGCGCGGCCAGCACTTCGGGGGCGGGAAACGCGGGGGCTGTCATCCGGTCAGCGTAATCCCGGGCGGTGCTGCTGATATCGCGTGCGCTGTGGCTTCCGGCGGGGCTGCGGAGGCCCTAGCCCGGGGTGGTCCAGGACACCGGCAGAGTTTTGATGCCGTGAATGAATTGAGACAGCAGCCGCGCCGGCTTGCCGGTCACGGTGATGTCGGGGATTTCGCGGCGCAGTTCGTCGAAGACGACCCGGATCTCGCGACGAGCCAGGTTGGCGCCCAAGCAGAAATGGGCGCCGCCGCCGCCGAAGCCCAGATGCGGATTGGGGTTGCGCGCGACATCGAATGCCCACGGATTGTCGAACCGGGACTCGTCGCGATTGGCCGAGTTGTAATACAGCGCAACCTTGTCGCCTTCGGCCATCTTGACGCCGCTCAGCTCGAAGTCGCGGGTCAGGGTGCGGCGCATGTAGATCACCGGGGAGGCCCACCGCACGATCTCCTCGACCGCGGTCGGCGTCAGGGCCTCGAAGTCGGACCACCACTTCTCCCGTTGTTCGGGGAAGCGCGACAACGCCAGCACGCCGTGGCTGATCGCGTTGCGGGTGGTTTCGTTGCCCGCCACCACCAGCAGGATGAAGAACGACGCGATCTCCTGGGAGGTCAGCCGATCGCCGTCGACCTCGGCCTCCACCAGAGCCGTGGTCAGGTCGTCGTGATGGTTGGACCGTCGGTCGTCGGCCATCGCGGTCGCATAGGCGCCGATGTCCATCGACACCTGCATGAACTCCTCGAAGTCCAAAGTCAGATCGGGGTCGCCGAACCCGAGAATCACGTTGGTCCAGTGGAAGATTCGCTGATGGTCCTCTTCCGGGATGCCCATCATGTCGCAGATGACCTGCAGCGGCAGTGGCCCCGCCAGCTCGGTGACGAGGTCGGCCTGGCCGTCGGGATGGTTGGCGGTCAGTGAGGTGACCAAGCGGTGGGCCCGCGCCTTCACCGAAGCCTCAATGCGGGCAACGACTTTCGGCGTGAACGCCCGGCTGACGATCGAGCGCAGCCGCTGGTGTCGCGGGTCGTCCATCACGATCATCGAGCCGAAATACTCGGCCAATTCCGGTGTCTGGTCGTTGATCGTGATGCCGCTGGCGGAGCTGAAGATGTCGGGATGGCGGCTGGCGAAGTGGACGTCGTCGAGCTTGGTCAGCGCCCAATACCCATTGCCGGTCTCGAATCCCTCGTACTGAATCGGCGACCAAAACGAGATCGGGGCTTCCCGGCGCAAGGTGGCGAAAGCCGCGTCGCGCAGGTCGTCGTTGCGCACCCAGAAATCGAGCGACTCGAGCTGGACATCGGCAAGCGGGAGTTCGGGCGGGGGTGTTCCATTCGGTCGCGGCGCGATACCGGTCTCGAGGCTCACGTGGCCTTCCCTTCGACGTTGAAAGGGGTATCAAGAGGTGACACTGCGGAGCCTAGACCCGGATCAGTGCGTGCAGACGGTTCTCGCGGGAACGCCCGTCGTCGCCGTCGCGGCGCTGACCACGTTGCCGTCCATCAAAATCTTGCAGGAGATGGGACCCGGCCCCTGCGCGCTGATCGCGAACACCTGCCCACCGAACGCGGTGAACTCCGTCGACCAGGGCAGCGGCGCGTTCACCTGATGCAACTGCCCGGTGTCGGTTTGGTAGTAGATGAACTGCGCGACCGCCGGGCCATTGACCTCGTAACGGACCTGGGGCATCTGCGGAATGGCGTGCGCGACGCCGCAGGCGTTCGCGAACCCGAAACCGACAGCCAGCAGCATCGACGGTGCGGCGAGGTGCGTTCTCATGAATTGCATCGTGTCACCACCGGCGACGGTAGGGAAGCGGTTGACGTCAGACGCTGTCAGGAGACCCGGCCGATGCGGCGAACCGCCAGGGCGCCCAGCAGAACAACAGCGCACGCCGCCCCGACCACACCCGAGATCAGCAACGGCAGCCGACCGTCGGCGCCCCACAAGAAGCCGGCCCACAGGCCCGCCGCCAGCACCGCACACCCGCTGAGCCCCTGGAAGACGCCCTGGGCGCTCGATTGCAGGGATTCCCCGACGAGTGTCGATATCCAGGCCTTCGCGACGCCGTCATAGCAGGCGGTGAACATCCCGTACGCGACGATCAGGGCCGACGCGAGCGCCGCGTCGGCGGTGATGCCCAGACCGATATACCCGATCGCGAAGAACGCCAGACCGGCAGCGTAGACGACCGAACGACCGAAACGGTCCGCCAGCCACCCGGCCGGGAAGCTGGCCACCGCGTAGACCAGGTTGTAGCCGACGTAGGCCAAGATGACATCGGCCACCGAGAAGCCGATCTCCTTGAGCCGCAACAGAAGTAGCGCGTCAGGGAAGTTGGCGAGGCTGAACACCACCAGAAACGAAACCACCGCCCAGTACCGGCGAGGCAGCAGCCGGGTCTCGGCGAACACCCGGACACCGGTGCCTCGCCGCACCTCTCGCGGTCGTTCCCGAACCCAGGCGATGACCAGCACGCTGAGCACAGCGGGGATCACCGCCAGATAGAGCACCGGACCGATCCGGTGATGAAACAGCTCATATCCGGCCAGCCCGAGCAACGGCCCGATGACCGCGCCGAGCGTGTCCCACGCGCGGTGGAACCCGAACACCCGGCCACGCTGGGCGGCATCGATTCCGTCGATCAGCAGTGCATCGCGTGGCGCCCCCCGCAGTCCCTTGCCCAATCGGTCGACAACCCGTCCGAGCAGCACGCCGGGCCACGCGCTGGCGACGGCGACGAAGACCTTGCCGAGCGCCGCCATTCCGTATCCGGTCGCAATCAGCGGCCGGCGGGAAAAGCGGTCGCCCAACGGGCCCGACACCAGCTTGGTGATCGACGCGGCGCCCTCCGCGGCGCCTTCCACCGCCCCGACCACCGACGGCGGCGCCCCCAAAACGGTCGTCAAGTAAATCGGCAGCAGCGGGTAAAGCAACTCGCTCGCGGCGTCTTGCAGCAGTGACACCAGCGACAGCACCCACACATTCCGGGTGAGCCAGACCGGGCCCTTACTAATAGCGGCGTCGGGGCGACTCATCGCGGCATCCCTGTTCGCACAGTCAGATGTTAGGTGCCACACCTGTCGCCCACTTAATGTGAAGCGGGGGGCTGGTGACCGGAAGGTTGGGTATGTCGATAAGCAGCTCAAAGCGCGTGGTGGTGTTTGGAACCGGCTTCGTGGGCAGGATGGTGATCCCCGAGATCGTCAAGCACCCGCTGTTTGAGTTGGTGGGCGTCGGCGTCAGCAATCCGGACAAGGTCGGCCGCGACGTCGGCGACATCTGCGGGATGTCGGAGAAGGTGGGCGTTCTGGCCACCGACGACATGGACGCGCTGATCGCGCTGAAGCCCGACGCGCTGGTGCACTACGGCCCGACGGCGATGCACGCCAAAGAGAACATCAAGCTGATCACCAGCTTCCTGCGCGCCGGCATCGACGTGTGCTCGACGGCCATGACGCCATGGGTGTGGCCGACGATGCACCTGAACCCGCCGAACTGGATCGAGCCCATCACCGAGGCCTGTGAGCTGGGTGAGTCGTCCTGCTTCACCACCGGCATCGACCCCGGATTCGCCAACGACCTGTTCCCGATGACGCTGATGGGCCTGACATCGGAGATCCGCAAGGTGCGGGCATCCGAGCTGCTGGACTACACCAACTACGAGGGTGACTACGAGTTCGAGATGGGCATCGGCCGCGAGCCCGAATTCAAGCCGATGCTCGAAGACCGCGACATGCTGATCTTCGCCTGGGGCGCGACCGTCCCGATGATCGCGCACGCCGCCGGGATCATGCTCGACGAAATCACCACCACCTGGGACAAGTGGGTGACTCCGACCGAACGGAACTCCGCGCGGGGCGTCATCAAGCCCGGGCACGTCGCCGCCGTCCGGTTCACCATCAACGGCGTCTACCAGGGCGAGACTCGCATCCAGCTCGAGCACGTCAACCGCATCGGACTCGACGCCGCGCCCGACTGGCCGACCGGTCACGACAACGACGTCTACCGCGTGGACATCGAAGGAACCCCGAGCATCTTCCAGGAGACCGCGTTCCGGTTCACCGACGGCTCCGGCCGCGACGCCGCCGCGGCCGGGTGCCTGGCGACCGGACTGCGGGCATTGAATGCGGTGCCGGCGGTCAACGATCTGCGGCCCGGCTGGGTCACGCCGCTGGATCTTCCGCTTATCGCGGGAACCGGCAACATACGGTGACCAGGGCTTTAGACTGAGCCGAGACGTTATACAGCTCACGCATAGCCAACGCAGAGATTGGCTATAGGTATAACCGTCAAAATCGGGGTAGGCGGATGCGGGGGCATACCGCTCGATAACGGGGATTGGGACCATGTCAGACGGAGCTACGCCCGCGCTGGGGCTCTCGATTGGTGCCACCAACTTCGCCGCGGTCACCGCCGACCAGGCCATCACGCGCAAGCCTGTCATGACGCTGTTCCGCGAGCGCCTGCCCGAGATCGGGGTGCCGTCGGAGAATCCGCGGCTGGACCAGCCGGGCCTGGTGATCACCGACTTCGTCGATCGCGTCGGCGACCCGATCGGCATCGTGGCGGCCGACGGCTCCGTGCACCGCAGCGAGGTCTTGGCCGCCGACGGATTGCGTGCCCTGGCGTACGCCGCCACCAATGGCGCCGGCCTTCCGGAAAACGTCGCGGTGACCCACCCCGCGCACTGGGGATCGAACGCCGTCGACGCGCTGGGTTCCGCGCTGAGCCGGGTGCCCGAATGGGCAAACCGCGAGCGGCCGCTGACGTTGATCCCCGATGCCGCCGCGACGCTGTTCGCGGCGCGGGCCAACCCCGGCATCCCGGCGCGCGGCACCGTCGCGGTATGCGACTTCGGCGGCAGCGGCAGCAGCATCACGTTGATGGACGCCGCCGGTGACTATCAGCCGATTGCCCCGACCGTGCGGCACCTCGACTTCTCCGGTGACCTGATCGATCAGGCGCTGTTGACCACGGTGTTGGCCAACCTGCCCAGCGCCGATTCCTTCGATCCGTCCGGCACCTCGGCGATCGGGCCGCTGAGCCGGCTGCGCACCGGATGCCGCATTGCCAAGGAACAACTTTCGTCGACCACGGTCGCGACCCTGGCCGAGGGGCTGCCGGGCATACCCGGCGAAATCCGGCTCACCCGTAACGAACTCGACGACGCGATTCGTACCTCCCTGACCAATTTCGTTGCGGTGCTGGATGAAACGTTGGTGCGCAACGGGATTCGTGATCTGATCGCGGTGGTGTCGGTCGGCGGCGGCGCCAACATCCCGGCGGTAACCACGATGCTCTCCGGTCACTTGAGGGTTCCGGTCGTGACGACGCCGCGACCGCACCTGGCCCCGGCCATCGGTGGGGCGTTGCGTGCGACGCGTGGGCCGGCGGAGACCAGCGCGACATTGCTGACTCCGTCGGTATCCCGCGCGACCGCGGCAGCCGTGGCGGCGGCACCAGCGGCACCGGTCGCGGTCGAGGAGCGCCCGTCCGCGCTGACCGATGCCCCGGAGCCGGTGTCGAGGCTGATGCCCGCGCTGGCGTGGTCGGAGGCCGGCGACGAGTCGCGGATGATGCCCGCTGCCCCCGCTGCGGCCGAGCAAATCCCGAATCATGTTGGCGGGTCGGGGTATACGTCGGCGCGACCGGCGTTGAACTTCGAACAGCCCGGGCGGCCACGCCGGGAGAAAAAGACGCCGGTGGTTCCCTGGTCGCGGGTGCCGGGCATGGTGGTCATAGGCACGGCCGTGGCGGTACTGCTGGTCGGCATCGCATTGGCGATCGGCCTGTCCGACGACAAACCCGCCACAACGCCGAACCCGGGTGTGAAGACGACACCGGCTACCGCGCCGTCTGCCAACGGTGCTGCTCCGCAACCTGCCCCGCCGAGCCAGGCGCCGATGACGGGTCAGGCCGCACCCCAACCGGCCGCGCCGCCGCCGACGGCCGACGCTCCCGCTCCCGCGGATACTCCGGCCCCTGCGGCCGTGGACCCGCCACCGCCCGCGGCGGTCGACACGCCGGTCCCGGCGGCTCCGCCGCCACCTCCCGTCGAGGCTCCGGCGCCGCCGCCCATACCCGCGATACCGGCGCCCGCACCCCGGGTCCCGCCGATCCCGGCGATTCCGCCCATCCCGCGAATTCCTGGACTGGGCTTGCCGATTCCCGGATTTGGCGGCGTGTAACTACTTAGCGCCGGTCGCGGGCCGCTTTTCGCCCTTGTTCTCCTCGGCGGCGAGTTTCCTGAGTTCTTCGTTCAAGGCCTTGTCTTTTTCGACCTGCTCTTGCCGGGCCTTGTCGTCCGAGCCGTCGCCGTCCGAATCCTTGTTGGCCGGGCCGTCGGTGGTCTTCGGATTGCCGTCCTCGTCCAGCCAGTCGTTGACCGCGGTGCCCGAGACCGCCCCACCGGATCCCGGCAGTACCAGCGTCGGCCGGTCCTCGTAGGCCACCATCATCTCGGCGGCTGCCTTCTTGTCGTCCTCGTCGGGCTCCGGCTTCTCTTGCGGATGCTGGTCGCCCTTGACACCTTCGGGTCGGTCGCTGTCGCCGGACTTACCGCTCACCTGCTGGTCGTCCTCGTCACCAGCTGTTCTTTCGTCCTGCACGCTCATTCGAATACCCCCTTGTTGAGTCGCAGTCCGGTCTCGGTTACCCGTCGCCGCGCTGTGTCGAAACTCTCGTTACCGCAATCTTTTCTGCGTGACCAGCGGTCATGTGCATGCCCAGAGGGCATATGCACCGGGGTGCATTTGACAGAGGTAGGCGGAGCCCGCCGCGAAAAGCTGTGCGGCAGTTGCTAGTTGGTCGCCGGATAGGTGACTTTCGTCAGTTCCTCGGAAATCTCCCACAGTCGCCGGCAATCGTCCTCGTTGCGGGCCCGCGCCGGCGTTTTGGCTACTTTCACACCACCGCCGGCCAGCTCCATGAAACCGCGGGGTCCGTAGAACTCGCCGCCCTCGGCCTGCGGCGTGGCCGCCGCGTACAGCGCGGGCAGAATCCCGTCGTCGATCTCCTGCCACAGGAACGGCGTGAAGCGCCATGACGTCTTGTACAAGCGCTCCATCAGCGCCGGCTTCTCGCGACCGTAAGAGGGTCCGCTGATTTGCAGGTTGGTCTTGGTCAGGCCGGGGTGTGCGGCGTTGGAGACGATGCCCCAGCCGCCGGCGCGACTGCGCTTGTCCAGCTCGCGCGCGAACATCAGCACCGCGATCTTCGACTGGCCGTAGGCCGACATCGGCGCGTAGGACTTTTCGAACTGCAGGTCGTCGAAGTGGATCTTGCCGCTTTGGCTGGCCGCGAGGCTGCTCAGCGAGACCACGCGGGCACGCTGCGCGGCGCGCAACAGCGGCAGCACGTGCCCGGTCAGCGCGAAGTGCCCGAGATGGTTACTGCCGAACTGCAATTCGAAGCCGTCGGCGGTGGTGTCGCGCTCCGGGGGCGTCATCACCCCGGCGTTGTTGATCAGAATGTCGATCGGACGGCCTTCGGCGTTGAGTTGCTCACCCAGCGCGGCGACCGACGCCAGCGACGACAGGTCGAGGGATTTGATGGTCAGCTTTGCGTCGGGCACGCTGTGGCGGATCTCTTCGATCGCGGCCTCACCCTTGGCCCGATTGCGGATGGCCATGATCACGTCGGCGCCGGCCGCCGACAGCCGCCTGGCCAACCCGAAGCCCAGACCGCTGTTGGCACCGGTGATGACGACCAGCTTCCCGGTGAGGTCCGGCACGGTGGCGACGAGATCGTTCGACATGGGTATCAGTGTGCTCTTTCGCTGGCCCCTGGTCACTAGCGGTGACACACTCCGGGAATGTGGAGCAGACTGCCCGCCAAGATTTCATTTGTCTCAGCCGTCGTCGTCACGATCATGTCACTGGCCGGCATCGTCGTCGCCATCGTTCTCAACGTATTTTTTCTGGACGATTACAACGCCTACGGCGAGGTTCCGGTCCCCGGTTCGGGCAGCCTGCAGCTGCCAAAGGGTGAAGTCACCGTCAGCCTGCACACCATCGTGATCGGCAGCCCAAACGGTGGGTTGCCGGTGCCGCCGCTCGGCATCACGATTTCGCCGCCCGACGGCGTCGCGCAGCCGACGATGACGGAAAACATCGGCAGCACAACCTCAGTCAACAATGACGCGCACGTGCGGGTGTGGGTAGCCCAGATTCCGGCCGACGGCACCTACAACATCACCACGGACGGCCAGGTCAACGGATTCATCGCACCGCGACTCGCCTTCGGCCACTCGAGCTCCTACGGATTTCTGATCTGGCTGTTCGTCGGGATGTTCGTGGTGGGCCTGACAGCTTCGATTGTGGCGGGGCGTTGGCTGCGCAGCACCCGGCGCAAGGCGGCGGCGGCCGTCGTAGAGGGGTCATGGCCGACACCCCAGCAGTCGCCCACCACGGCATACGAACCCACCGACGACGGCGTTCGCCTGGAGCGCCTCAAAACGCTTGCGGCGCTGCGGGATTCCGGGGCATTGACCGAAGAGGAGTTCCAGGCCGAGAAGCGGCGGATCCTCGAAGGGCACTGAGGTGTGCGGCCTTTTGCCCGCCTCTGAGCGACAAACTGGGGGGAGGTGGGAATGCGCCAGGCGCGGCCGAGTACCAAGGCAAACGCCGAATAAACACAAGCGTTGTCGCTCAGAGGCGGGCACAACGTGCCTCGCCGACTCCCGGGTATGGGTGTGGGTGGTGGGTGTGACTGGGTCAGTGACCCCGGGCCACCCACTCCTCGTAGTGCACGATCTCGTCGCCGATGACGGTGCTGTCGCCGTGGCCGGTGTGCACGACGGTCTCACCCGGCAACGTCCCCAAGCGCTCGGAGATCGACTTCAGGATGGTCGGGAAGTCGGAGTACGACCGGCCCGTCGCGCCGGGGCCACCGGAGAACAAGGTGTCGCCGCTGAACACCACACCGAGGTCGTGCACGTACCAGCAGACCGATCCGGGGGAGTGTCCGGGCGTGTGTATCGCGGTCAGTTCGGTGCCGTCGATCTTCAACTTCTCGCCATCGGACACGGCGCGAAAGTCGCTGTCCGGGTGGGTCATTCGCCACAGCACCTCGTCGGCGGGGTGCAGCAGCACCGGCGCGTCCAGTGTCTTGCCGAGTTCGGGCGCCACAGTGACGTGGTCGTTGTGGCCGTGGGTGCACACCACCGCCACCACGTGACGCCCGGCGACGGCGTCGACGATCGGCGCCGCGTCGTGGGCCGCATCGAACACCACGACATTGGAGTTGTCACCGATGACCCAGATGTTGTTGTCGACTTCCCAACTGCCACCGTCGAGTTCGAAGGTGCCGTGGGTCACCACGCGGTCGATTTGAACCATCAGAGCATCACCACCGAACGCAATACCTTGCCGTCGTGCATCTTCTCGAACGCCTCCTCGATGCCGTCTAGCCCAATTCGTTCGGAGACAAACTTCTCGAGGGGGAGCCGGCCCTGCAGATAGAGGTCGATCAGGGTGGGGAAGTCGCGTTCGGGCAGGCAGTCGCCGTACCACGACGACTTCAACGATCCGCCGCGGGAGAAGAAGTCGACCAGCGGCATCTCCAGTTTCATGTCCGGCGTCGGCACCCCCACCAACACCACGGTTCCGGCCAGGTCGCGGGCGTAGAAGGCCTGCTTCCAGGTCTCGGGCCGGCCGACCGCGTCGATGACGACGTCGACGCCGAAGCCGTCGGTGAGGTCCTGGATGGTGTCGACGACATCGAATTCGCGGGCATTGACGGTGTGGGTGGCGCCGAACTTGCGGGCCCAGTTCAGCTTCGTGTTGTCGGTGTCGACCGCGATGATCTTCTTCGCACCGACCAGCGCCGCGCCGGCCACCGCCGCGTCGCCCACACCGCCACAGCCGATTACCGCCACGGTGTCGTCGCGGTTGACGGCGCCGGTGTTGATCGCGGCGCCGATTCCGGCCATCACGCCGCAGCCCAGCAACCCGGCGACGGCGGGGTCGGCCTCGGGATTGACCTTGGTGCACTGGCCGTCGGCCACCAGCGTCTTGTCGGCGAACGCCCCGATGCCCAGCGCGGGCGTCAGCTCGGTGCCGTCGGTCAGCGTCATCTTCTGGGTGGCGTTGAACGTGTCGAAGCACAGGTGCGGCTTGCCGCGCTTGCAGGCGCGGCACTGGCCGCAGACCGCGCGCCAGTTCAGGATCACGAAGTCGCCCGGCGCCACCGACGTCACCCCCGGCCCGACGGCTTCGACCGTGCCCGCGGCCTCGTGGCCGAGCAGGAACGGGTACTCTTCGTTGATGCCGCCCTCCCGGTAAGTCAGGTCGGTATGGCAGACCCCGCAGGCGATCACGTCGACCAGGGCCTCGCCCGGGCCGGGGTCCGGGACGACGATGTCCACCAATTCGACGGGTTGGCCCTTCTTGCGTGAAATCACTCCGCGCACTGTCTGACTCATGGGCTACAACCTACTGTGAGGGCCATACACTCGGCAGGCCGGTGTCCACCCATCAACAAGCGCCGTTCCAGGGACCGACAACCGGGTGTAGCGTCTGCAGAGCGTGACGACACTCGACAAGAGTTCGGACGGCGCACAGCGCCAAAGTCAAGAGACTGTCGAAGATTTCGCGGGACGCATCGTCTCGGCAATCGACGGCGCGAGCCTTGCGATCCTGCTGAGTATCGGACATCAAACCAATCTGCTGGACACGATGGCCGGACTCGGTCCGGCCACCAGCGCGCAGATCGCGGACGCCGCGGGCCTCAACGAGCGTTACGTGCGGGAGTGGTTGGGCGGCATGACGACCGGACATGTCGTCAACTACGACCCGGGCAACGCAACCTACTCGCTGCCGGCCCATCGCGCGGCGGTGCTGACCCGCGCCGCCGGGCCCGACAACCTGGCTGTGGTGGCCATGTTTCTTCCGCAGCTCGGCGAAGTCGAGCAGAAAATCATCGGCTGCTTCCGCGCGGGCGGCGGCCTGCCGTATAGCGAATTTCCACGGTTCCACGCGCTGATGGCCGAGCAGAGCGCGGCGGTGTTCGACCTCGCGCTGGTCGACGTCGTGCTGCCGTTGGTCGACGGCCTGCCGGACCGGCTGCGCTCCGGCGCCGACGTCGCCGATTTCGGGTGCGGCAGCGGTCACGCGATCAATGTGATGGCCAAGGCCTTTCCGGCGAGCCGGTTCACCGGAATCGATTTCTCCGAGCAGGCCATTGCCACGGGTACCACCGAGGCGGCCAGCCTCGGCCTGACCAATGCGCGCTTCGAGGCCCACAACCTGACCGACCTGGACAAGACGGAGGCCTACGACGTCATCACCGTGTTCGACGCGATCCACGATCAGGCGCAGCCGGCCCGGGTGCTGGAGAACATCCAGCGCGCCCTGCGACCCGGCGGTGTGTTTCTGATGGCCGACATCAAGGCTTCCAGCCGACTCGAGGACAACATCGACGTCCCCATGAGCACCTACCTCTATACCGTCTCGCTGATGCACTGCATGACGGTGTCGCTGGCGCTGGGCGGCGCCGGACTCGGGACGGCCTGGGGCACGCAGCTGGCCACCTCGATGCTCGTGGACGCCGGGTTCGACGACGTCCGGGTGCTCGAGGTCGACTCCGACCCGATCAACAACTACTACATCGCGACGAAGTGACCCGCCCGATCTGATGGCTGCTCTCGATGCGCTCGACGACTGGCCGGTGTCGGCTGCCGCCGCCGCGGTGATCGGACCCGGCGGGGTGCTGGCCACGCACGGCGACACGGAGCGGGTGTTCACGCTGGCGTCGGTCACCAAGCCGCTGGTGGCCCGCGCCGCGCAGGTCGCGGTCGAAGAGGGCGTCGTCGAGCTGGACACCCCGGCCGGCCCGCCCGGCGCGACGGTCCGGCATCTGCTGGCGCACGCGTCGGGCCTGGCGATGCTGGACGGTCGGGTGCTGGCCAAGCCCGGCACCCGGCGCATGTACTCGAACTACGGCTTCGCCGTGCTGGCCGAAACCGTGGAGCGCGAGTCGGGCATCGAGTTCAGCCGCTACCTCAGCGAGGCGGTCTGCGAGCCGTTGAACATGGGCGCCACCCGGCTGGACGGCGGCGCGGCGGAGGCCGGCTACGGGGCGACCTCGACGGTCGCGGACCTGGCGGCGTTCGCCGGCGACCTGTTGCGCCCGTCGACCGTGTCGGCCGAGATGCACGCCGAGGCGACGACCGTGCAGTTCCCGGGCCTGGACGGGGTGTTGCCGGGCTACGGCGTGCAGCGGCCCAACGATTGGGGCCTGGGTTTCGAGATCCGCGACGGCAAATCGCCGCACTGGACGGGGGCGCGCAACTCGGCGCGAACCTACGGCCATTTCGGCCAGGCAGGCGGTTTTATCTGGGCGGATCCCGACGCGGACCTGGCCCTGGTGGCGTGCACGAACCGCGATTTCGGCGACTGGGCGCTCGACTTGTGGCCGGCCCTCGCCGAAGCGGTGCTCGTCCAATACATCAAATAGGCATCGAGCACTAGCGCAACACGGGTATCACAGGGCACAATAGACACGCACGAAACAAAACATCTGCTTATCGGATCCGCCAGGTCGTTGGGGAAGACGTCCCTCGTGGAACCGAAGGAGCAGGTAAATGCGTGCGTCGAATCAATTCGCCGACGTGACGGCAGGTGTGGTGTACATCCATGCCTCGCCCGCGGCGGTATGCCCGCATGTTGAGTGGGCGTTGTCGTCGACCCTGCAGTCCAAGGCCAACCTGGTCTGGACACCGCAGCCGGCGATGCCGGGACAGCTGCGTGCTGTGACCAACTGGGTCGGTCCGGTGGGTACCGGTGCCCGGTTGGCCAACGCGCTGCGGTCCTGGTCGGTGCTGCGGTTCGAGGTCACCGAGGACCCGAGCCCCGGCGTCGACGGCCACCGCTTCTGCCACACGCCGCAACTGGGCTTGTGGAGCGGGGCGATGAGCGCCAACGGCGACATCATGGTCGGCGAGATGCGGCTGCGGTCGATGATGGCGCAGGGTGCCGACACGCTGGCCGCCGAGCTGGACTCAGTGCTGGGCACCGCGTGGGACGACGCGCTCGAGGCTTACCGCGACGGCGGCGAGGCCGGCGAAGTCACCTGGCTCAGCCGGGGCGTCGGCTAACCTCCGTCGTGATCGCAAGCGCGGCGCAGCCGGGCGCCGCGGGTCACGACCATCACACGGTGGGCGGGACGGTCGGCGGGTTCGCCGGCGCCGCGGTCACCGGCATATCGACATTGCCCCGACACGCTCCGCTGGTGATGTCGGTGTGGAAGACGCCGGTGAGCACTCCGTTCGGCCCCGGGGTGTAGGCCGTAATCGATTTCGCCGGGTCGTATTCGACGGTGCCGTCGGGCAGCAGGCAGTCCCATTTCCAGGTCATCTCGCGTACCCACTGCGATCCATTCCAGGTGAATTCGACCGTCTGCGGCATGAACTCGTTCTTGGGCGGCGGCGGGTCGTTCACCGTGGCGGTGCAGACGCCGGCCGCGCATTTCGAGGTGATCGAGACGCTGGCCCGGTGCGCGTATTCGGGTTGGCGGGCCGCGATGCTGGTGCCGGCCTTCGCGTTGGCGGACAGCGTCAGGATGTACTGCCCGTTCCACAGCGGATCAGCCGCGAATGTCGTGGGGGCCGTTGCCAGCGCGTCGCCCACTGACAGAGCCAGGGCGACGACCGCCGTTGTGCGATGTCCCGACATCGTTCCTCCCAGGGCAGCGCTCCCACGGCGCAGGTATGCCCTGATGTCGCGTTTGTCGCACGAGTTGTTACATCTTGGGGCGCAGGATCCGCAGAGCGCCGGGCACTGCGGACAGTTCCGCGGGCAGTGGGCACGCGTAGTCACCGTCGGCGTAGACGTTGATGCCGGGGCATTCGACATGGATCGTCTTGGCGCGCTCCGTGGTGACCTCGTCGAGCTGCACGTGGGTTCCCTTCAGCACGGTGGGGAAGAGCCGGACGAATTTCGTCCGGGATGCGCTGTGTGCCATCGTGATGTCGAGCAAGCCGTCGGTGTAATCCGCGTCCGGGCAGATCAGCAGACCACCGCCGTAGCTTCGGGTGTTGCCGAACGCCGCCAGCGTGATGTCGGTGTCGATCTCCCTGGTGCCGTCGAGCACCAAACGGAACGGCAACATCCGCAGTTGGGTCAGCTCGGCGAGCATCGCGACGTAGTAGCGCAGCCGCCCGTGCGGCCAACTCATCCGGTTGGCGCGATCGGTGACCAGGGAATCGAACCCGGCGGCCGCGACCGTGCCGAACCACTTGTCTTGGCCGTTGCCGTCCCGGATGCGGCCCAGGTCGATCGTCTGGGTCCAGCCGTCGGCGACGATGTCCGCGGCGGCCTCGGGATCCTTTGTGGGAATGCCGAATTCGCGGGCATGGTCGTTGCCGGTGCCCGCCGGGATGATGCCCAGCGGAATGTCGGTGCCCGCCAACACTTGCAGCGCGTTGGAGATGACGCCGTCGCCACCGGTGGCCACCAGCGCGTCGGTGCCGCGTTCGATCGCCGCGGCGGCCAGGTGGCGGGCGTCTTGGGCGTCGTCGCCGATGATCTCGTTGACCTCGATACCGTGGGCGTGCAGTCGCGCGATCGCGACCTCGGCGACGTGCACGGCGGTGCCATGCCCCGAGAGGGGATTGGTCAACGCGGTCACCTTGCCGATCTCGCGGCGATTCACGGAATCAGCTTGCCGGGATTGAGGATTCCCGCCGGATCCAGTGTGGCCTTGACCGCGCGCAGGACCCGCACGCCGAGCTCGCCCACCTCGTCGCGCATCCAGGGCCGGTGATCGGCACCGACCGCGTGGTGATGGGTGATGGTGCCACCGGCGGCGATGATCGCATCAGATGCGGCCTTTTTGGCGGCCTGCCACTGCTCGATCGGATTGCCTCGCTGGCCGGCGACGACGGTGAAGTACAGCGATGCGCCGGTGGGATACACGTGCGAAATGTGGCACATCACCAGCGCCGGTGTCCCGGTTTCGGCCAACGCGGTGGTCAGTGCCTCGGTGACGGCGGCCTTGAGGACTGGGATGTTAGACCAGTCGGTGGCGGTCTCCAGCGTCTCGCACAGTGCGCCCGCGGCCAGTAGCGAGTCGCGCAGGTAGGGCGCGCCGAACCGGCCGCGCTCCCACGCCTGCGCGGGACCCTCGCCCAGCGACGTGCCGCCCTTTTCCGCGAGCAATTGGCGGGTTTCGGCGTGCCGGCTCTCGACGTGCTCCTTGGTGCCCTCGAAGACCGTGATGCCCAGGCAGCCGCCGGTGATCTGGTTCTCACCGATCGAGTCGGTGGTGGCCAGGTTGACTCCGGTCTCGGCCTCGTCGGAAAGCCGAATCACGGTGGGCCCCGTCGCGTTTTGGGTGACCGCCCGTAGCGCGGCCGCTCCCGTCGCGAAGTCGGGAAAAGACCAGGCCTCGTAGGCGACGGCCTCCGGTACCGGATGCACCCGCAGCCGCACCTGGGTGATCACGCCCAAGGTGCCCTCCGACCCGATCAGCAGCTGGCGCAGGTCGGGCCCGGCCGCCGACTCCGGTCCGCGGCCCAGGTCCAGCGTTCCGGCCGGGGTGATCACCCGCAGCCCGCGCACCATGTCGTTGAAGCGGCCGTAGCCGGCCGAGCCCTGACCCGAGGACCGGGTCGCGGCAAAGCCGCCGATGGTGGCGAATTGGAAGCTCTGCGGGAAGTGTCCGAGCGAGAAGCCGCGTTCGCCGAGCAGGCGCTCGGCGTCGGGACCGGTGAGGCCCGCGCCGAGGACGGCCTGCCCGGACTCCTCGTCGAGTGAGATGAGCTCGTTGAAACGGCGCAGGTCGAGTGAGATCACGGCGGTGAAGTCGCCGCGGATCGGGTCGAGGCCACCGACCACGCTGGTGCCGCCGCCGAAGGGGACTACGGCGATGCCGTGCTCGGAGCAGTAGCGCAGGATTTTCCGGACGGCGTCGTCGTCCGCCGGCAGCAGGATGGCGTCGGGCGCGTCTTGAGCCGCGGCTTTGCGCTTCAGCAGATCGAGGGTGGACTTGCCGCCGGCGTGCAGCAGCCGATCGCGGTCGTCGGTGCGGCAATATTCGGCGCCGACGATCCCGGCGAGCGCGTCCTTGTCGGCCTGCGCCAATGCGGACGGACGCAGCTGCACCTGGTCGGGCGTGAGTTCTTTGCCGGTCGAATCGTCCAGGCCGACAGCCTGTTTCAGCAGTGACCGAATGCCGTCCGAGAGCGGTTTGGCGCTAGCGGGATCGCCCCACGCGTTCCATTTCATCGGCGGGAGAAGGTGCTCGGTCCCAAGATCATGCGTCATGCGTTACAGTATTACACATGCTGTCAATCAGTAACGCAGGTGTGGATGTGGCCGACCGGATCCTCGCGGCGGCCGCCAGCTGTGTGGTCGATTTCGGGGTCGACCGGGTGACCCTCGCCGAGATCGCCCGGCGCGCGGGGGTGAGCCGGCCGACCGTGTACCGACGCTGGCCGGACACGCCCGCGATCGTCGCCGCGCTGCTGACCCAACGGATCACCGGTGTGATGCACGAGGCGCCGCTGCTGGGGGAAGACCGTGAATCGCTTGTGCGCCAAATTGTTTCGGTGGCCAATCTGCTGCGCCGCGACGAGCTGATCATGTCGGTGATGCACTCGCACCTGGCGCCGATCTACATCACCGAACGGCTCGGCGAAAGCCAGCAGATGCTGATCGGCGCGCTCGCCGACCGGTTGCGGGTCGCCCAGCGTCACGGCAGCGTGCGCCCGGGCGATCCGCTGCAGATGGCGACGATGGTGTTGCTGATCGCGCAGTCGACGATTCAGTCCGAGCGAATCGTGCGGCCGATTCTCGACGCCGAGGCGCTGACCGTAGAACTCACTCATTCGCTGAACGGATACCTGTCCTCATGACCGAGTTGAATGGCGCGCGTTTGACTGCCGCCCGTCGTGCCGCCGATTTGAACGCACTGGCCGACGGTGCGTTGTTGGACGTGCTCGTGATCGGCGGCGGGATCACCGGGGCCGGAATCGCGCTGGACGCCGCGTCACGCGGGCTGCGCGTGGCGCTGGTGGAGAAACACGATCTGGCATTCGGCACCAGCCGGTGGAGCTCGAAGCTGGTCCATGGTGGTCTGCGCTACCTGGCGACGGGCAATGTGGGCATCGCTCGCCGCAGCGCCATCGAACGCGGAATCCTGATGACGCACAACGCCCCTCATCTCGTGCACGCGATGCCGCAATTGGTTCCGCTGCTGCCGTCGATGAGTCACTCCAAGCGTGCGCTGGTACGCGCGGGATTCCTGGCCGGCGACGCGTTGCGTGCGCTGGCGGGAACGCCGTCGTCGACGCTGCCTCGTTCGCGCCGGGTGTCCGCCCGGCGGGTGGTGGAGATGGCGCCCACGGTGCGTCGCGACGGCCTGGACGGTGGACTGTTGGCCTACGACGGGCAGTTGATCGACGACGCGCGCCTGGTCACCGCGGTCGCCCGCACCGCGGCTCAGCACGGCGCCCGAATCCTCACCTACGTCGCGGCATCGCAGGCCACGGGCACGTCGGCGCGGCTGACCGACCAGCGCACCGGCCAGTCGTTCGACGTGTCCGCCCAGGCGGTGATCAACGCTGCCGGGGTGTGGGCGGCCGACATCGACGGCTCACTGCGCCTGCGGCCCAGCCGTGGCACACATTTGGTCTTCGACGCCAGCGCTTTCGGGAATCCGACTGCGGCGCTGACGATTCCGATTCCCGGCGAGCTCAACCGCTTCGTGTTCGCGATGCCCGAGCAACTGGGCCGCGTCTACCTCGGGCTCACCGACGAGGCCGCGCCGGGCCCGATTCCGGATGTGCCCGAGCCGTCTGCTGGCGAGGTCGAATTCCTGCTGGACACGGTCAACACCGCTTTGGGCACCGCGCTGCAGGCCACCGACGTGATCGGGGCGTACGCCGGCCTGCGACCGCTGATCGACACGGGTGAGGGTCGCACCGCCGACGTGTCGCGCGAGCACGCCGTCGTCGAGTCGCCCGCCGGGGTGATCAGCGTGATCGGCGGCAAGCTGACCGAATACCGCTTCATGGCCCAGGACGTCCTGGACCGCGCCGTCAGCCTGCGGCGACTGTCGGCCGCCAGCTGCCGGACCCACCAGCTGCCGCTGATCGGGGCACCATCCAATCCCGGGCCAGTAGCCGGTGCAACGGCCGGGCTGCCGGCCTCGCTGATCGCCCGCTACGGCGCCGAGGCGCCGACCGTCGTCGCGTCCGCCTCCTGCGCGCGCCCGACCGAGCCCGTCGTCGAGGGCATCGACGTGACCCGCGCGGAGTTCGAATACGCCGTCACTCACGAGGGCGCGCTGGACGTCGACGACATTCTCGATCGCCGAACCCGGGTCGGACTGGTACTCCGTGATCGTGAGCGGGTGGTGGATGAGGCGGCGGAGTTCCTCGCGGGGGTCGCCGGGAGTTAGTAGGTATTCAAATATGACATGAGCTATCATTTTATAGTGACTGTCATATTACGGGTTCCGGTACTGATTGTCGGCGCCGGCGCGGGCGGGCTGGCCACGTCCGCGCTGCTCGCACAGCACGGCGTCCGGTCGCTGCTGGTCGAAAAGCGCGGCGAGGTGTTCATCTATCCCAAAGCCCGCAACCTCAGCTTCCGCAGTCTGGAGATCCTTCGCGGCCTCGGCCTGAGCGACGAGGTGCACGCGATCGGCGAGCACGAGCCGGTCGTGGTGACCAAACCGACCCTCAACAGCACGACGGAAGAGCCTGCGATCGACTTCGAGGCGATGTTCGCCGGCCTCGACGCGTTGAGTCCCGAGCCGACCGTGCAGTACTGCCCGCAGAGCAGATCCGAGCCCATGCTGCTGGCGGCAACGCGCCACCGCGGCAGCGAGGTTCGGTACGGCACCGAGCTGCTGTCGTTTGAATCGGACGAGACCGGCGTCACCGCCGTCATTCGCGACCGGGACTTCCAGGAGACGCAAACGGTCCGGGCCGACTATCTGGTCGGCGCAGACGGAGTGCACAGTCCCGTCCGCACTGCGCTGGGCATCGAGACCTCGGGCTACGGCGCGCTGCCGATCTTCGTGGTTTTCATGTATTTTCGGGCACCCTGGCGCAAGTTCGTCGCACACATCGGCGAGGGAGGTGGCGTGCAGGTCAAAAATGCTGACGTACAAGGCATCTTCATTGCCGCCGACGACGACCTCGGGATGTTCATCACCACCTATTTCCCCGACAAGGGCGAAACCGCAGACCAGTTCACGCCGCAGCGGTGCCGCGAGATGCTCACCCAAGCGATCGGCGAGCAGATGGACATTGACATCATCGAGATCGCGGCGTGGCAGCCGTACGAGCAAGTTGCTAACCAATTCTCTTGTGGGAGAGTATTTCTCGTCGGGGATGCGGCGCACACTATGCCGCCGTTCAAAGCCGGGGGAGCCAACACCGCGATTCAGAGCGCACACAATCTGGCCTGGAAGCTGGCCGCGGTGCTGCATGGGACGGCCCGGCCGGCGCTGCTGGACACCTACCAGACCGAACGGTATCCGGTGGGGCTGTTCGCCGCCCGTCAATCGCTTTCCGGCCCAACCATTTCCTTGCTCCGGCTCGAGGATGACCGGCCGCTACTGCCGCCGGGCGAAGAGTGTTCGATGTTCGCGTTGCTGGTGGGCTACCGCTACCGCTCGGCCGCGATCGTCACCGACGATTCGTCTGACGGCCAGTTGGTGGAGCAGTTGCGCGGCGAGCCGGGTACCCGGGTGCCACACGTGTGGGTGCGCGACGGGGTCTCGACGCTCGATCTGATCGGCGGTGAGTTCACCGTGCTCAGCGGCGACCAGCGATGGTGTGCCGCCGCGGATTCGGCGTCGATCGCCGCCCATCGCATCGACGGCGACGAGTGGGCCGCGGCGACCGGACTCTCGTCGGACGGCGCGCTGCTCGTTCGGCCGGACGACTTCGTCGGCTGGCGTGCCGAGAAGCTGCCCGCCGACCCGGAAGCCGAACTACGCCAGGCGCTTTCGGCGATGCTGTGTCGCGAGTGAATCGCGAGCGCTGAGAAATTACAGCGGGATGTTCTTATGGCGACCGCGGCGCGCGGGCGCTTCGGCCAGCGCCTCGCAGAGCCTGCTGCGGGTGTGCGCCGGGTCGATCTTCTCGTCGACCACGCCGATCTCGATGGCGCTGTCGACGCCGCCGGCGATCCGCTCGTGCTCGGCGGCCAGCTCGTCGTGCAGCGCTTCGCGCTCGTGGTCCGGCGCGGCGGCCAGCTTGCGCTTGTGCAGAATCCCGACCGCGGCCTTGGCGCCCATCACCGCGACCTCGGCGTCCGGCCACGCGAACACCTTGGTGGCATTCAGTGAGCGGGAGTTCATCGCGATGTAGGCCCCGCCGTAGGTCTTTCGGGTGACCAGCGTGACGCGGGGAACGGTGGCCTCACCGAACGCGTGCAGCAGCTTCGCGCCGCGGCGCACCACGCCGCCCCACTCCTGGTCCACGCCCGGCAAGTAGCCGGGCACGTCGACGACCACGATCAGCGGAATCCCGAAAGCGTCGCACAGGCGCACGAAACGCGCTGCCTTCTCGGCACTTTCGGAATTCAGGCAGCCGCCCAGCCGCAGCGGGTTGTTGGCCAGCACGCCGACCGTCCGTCCCGACAACCGGCCCAGGCCGACCACCATCGACGGTGCCCAGTGGGCCTGGAACTCGTCGAACGGCGTCTCGCTGTCCAGGATCGCGGTGACGATCGGGTGCACGTCGTAGGCGCGTCGCGCGGATTCGGGCAGCAGTGCATGAATGTCGGTGTCACCGGCCTCGGCCTTGGTGCGGTCGAAATGTCCTTGCTGGCAGAACAATCCGACCAGCCGACGGCCGCGCGCGTAGGCGTCGAGCTCGTCATCGGCGACGATGTGGCACACACCGGACTTCTTGTGGTGGGTCTCGGGACCTCCGAGCGAGCACATGTCCACGTTCTCGCCGGTGACACTGCGCACCACGTCGGGGCCGGTGACGAACACCCGACTTTCCGGCGCCATCACTATGACATCGGTCAGCGCCGGCCCGTAAGCGGCACCACCGGCGGCGAAGCCGACGACCACCGAGATCTGCGGGATATAGCCCGACGCCCGGATCATGGCCTCGAACACCAGGCCCACCGCGTGCAGCGCCTTGACACCCTCGGCCAGCCGGGCACCACCGGAGTGCCAGATGCCGACGATCGGGCTCTGCTCCTCGATGGCGGTGTCGTAGGCGTTGACGATGTGCTGGCATCCCTCGATGCCCATCGCGCCGCCCATCACGGTTCCGTCGGTGCAGAACGCGATGGTGCGTACGCCGTTGACGGTGCCCGACGCGGAGAGCACACCCGAGCGGTCACGCTCGTGCAGCAGCTCGACGCTGCCGTCGTCGAAGAAGTTGCTCAGACGCAGCAACGGGTCTCGGGGGTCGAGCGACTCGCCAACCGCCTCGGGGGCCATGAGTGTCATCGCAGATCTCCTGTTTCCGGTGAGCTCGGGGTCCAATACCGCTGGGTTCTAATACCGTCCAAAGGTGATCGCCACGTTGTGACCGCCGAATCCGAACGAGTTGTTGATCGCATACCGGTAATTGCCCGGCCGCGGCTTACCCGCCACCACGTCCAAATCGATTTCTGGATCGAGGTTTTCCAAATTCAGTGTCGGCGGGATTACCTGCTCCCGCAACGCGAGGACCGTCAAGATCGATTCCAACGCACCGACCGCACCCACCGAGTGACCCAGTGCCGCCTTGGGCGCATAGATCGCGGGGTGGTTGCCGCCCAAGGCCCGGTTGATGGCCTTGCTTTCGGCGAGGTCGCCGACCTGGGTGCCGGTGGCGTGGGCGTTGATGTGGTCGATTTCGGCAGGGGTGATGCCCGCGAGCTGGATCGCCCGCTGCATCGCGTGCGCGGCACGTTCCCCGTTGGGATCCGGTGCCACCATGTGGAACCCGTCCGAGGTCACGCTGGCCCCCATGATGCGGGCCAGGATGTTGGCGCCGCGAGCCTTGGCGTGCTCCTCGGTCTCGATGACCATCAGCGCGCCGGCCTCGCCGAACACGAAGCCGTTGCGGTCCTTGTCGAACGGACGGCACGCGCCGGCGGGGTTGTCGTTGGTGGTCGACATCACGACGCGCATCGCGGCGAACGCCGCGATCGGCACCGCCTCGATCTGGGTCTCGACGCCACCGCAGATCGCGATGTCGGCCTCACCGAGCACGATCTGCTGCCAGGCCCGGGCGATGCCCTCATTACCGGATGCGCACGCCGAAACCGGCGTCATCACACCGGCTTTGGCTTGCCGTTCCAGCCCGACCGCTGCGGCCGCACCGTTGGGCATGTACTTCTGCACGCCCAACGGGGAAACCGCTTTCATGCCACGCTGGCGCATGTCGTCGTAGCTGAACACCAATTCCTCGGACGAGCCGAGGCCGGTGCCGATCGACACCGCCAACCGGTTGGTGTCGACTTCCGGCGAACCGGCGTTCTCCCACACCCGGCGGCCCAGGATGGTCGACATTCTCTGCAGATAACCGGTGCGACGCAGCTCGATACGAGTGAGCTGACTGTCGAACTCCTCCACGAGATGCCCGCCGATGCGAACCGGCAGGTTGTACTCCTCAACGAACGGGTCGGTGAGGGTGCGGATTCCACTCTGGCCGTCTAGCAATAACTTCCAGGTTTCTTCCGCGTCGGGTGCCAAGGCAGTCGTCGCGGCGATGCCGGTGACGACCACGTTGGGGAATGCTTTCCCCGTAACCAGCTCTGTCATGGGAGTGGCGAACGTTCCTCTCGTGCTTGTCCGGTTCCTCCTCGGGCCGTTGCGGCCCGCATCGTCACCGGACGTCGTGCTCAGTAACGCCCGAAGGCGAGGGCCACGTTGTGGCCGCCGAACCCGAATGAGTTGTTGATCGCGTAACGGAAATCGCCGGTGCGAGGTTCGCCCGCGACGACATCCAAAGCAATCTCGGGATCGGGGGTTTCGTAGTTGAGGGTTGGCGGGATGACGCCATCCCGCAGGGTCAGCACTGTCAGCACCGACTCGAGCGCCCCGACTGCGCCGATAGAGTGCCCTAGCGCCGATTTCGGCGCGTACACGGCGGCCCGCTCGCATCCGGCAACCCGGATGGCATTGGCCTCAGCGGTGTCGCCGATCGGCGTCGCCGTGCCGTGCGCGTTCACGTGGTCGATGTCCTTGGGGGACACGCCCGCCAGTTCCAGCGACCGGGTCATCGCGCGACCGGCACGCACGCCGTCCGCCGCGGGCGCCACCATGTGGAAGGCGTCCGAGGTGATACCGGCACCCATCAGCCGGGCCAGCGGCTTGGCGCCGCGGGCCTTGGCGTGCTCTTCGGTCTCGATGAGCATCAGGGCCCCGGCCTCGCCGAACACGAAGCCGTCGCGGTCCTTGTCGAACGGCCGCGACGCACGCTCGGGCTCGTCGTTGCGAGTCGACATGGCCCGCATCATCGAGAACGCCGCGATGGGCAGCGCCTCGATCGGTCCCTCGACACCGCCGCAGACGGCGACCTCCGCGTCACCCATGACGATCTGGCGCCAGGCGTGCGCGATTGCCTCGGAGCCCGAGGAACACGCCGACACCGGGGTGATCACCCCGGCCCGCGCGCCGAGCTCCAGACCAACTACGGCAGCGGCGCCGTTGGGCATGATCATCTGAACGGCGAGCGGCGACACCTTGCGGGGGCCGCCCTCGTTCATCAGGTCATAGCTCTCGACGATCCGCTCGGCGCCGCCCAGACCGGTGCCAACGACGACGCTGAACCGGTCCGGATCGAGCTCCGGGTTGCCGGCCGACTCCCACAGCTGACCGCTGAGATATTTGGCCAGGCGCTGGACATACGACATACGGCGCAGGTCCAGCCGTCCCATGTGGTTGTCGATCGGCTCCTTGAGGTGCCCGCCGATTTTGACGGGCAGATCCCATTTGTCGACGAATTCGTCTTCGAGGACGCGGATGCCGCTTTCGCCTGCCAGCAAGCCCTTCCACGTGCTCTCGATGTCCGGCGCGATCGACGTCGTCGCCGCGACAGCGGTTACCACAACATTGGGGTAACCGCCGTTAGCAGTGGAAGGCTTGGTCACTTGCTGTCCGCTTCCAGCCTCGACTGGACGTTGGCAGCAGCCTCGGGGTTCTCCGACACGATCTTGGCGCGCAGCGCCTCGGCGGCCTCGGGGTTCTCTTCTTCCAGCTTCTGGATGTAGGAGACGACGTCACCGACGGTACGCAGACCGGCCAGGTCCTCGTCCGGGATCTTCACGCCGTACTTGTCCTCGGTCTGCACGGCGATCTCAACCATCGACAGCGAGTCGATGTCCAGGTCGTCGACGAAAGACTTCTCCGGGGTGACCTCAGAGGGCTCAATACCGGTGACCTCTTCGATGATCTCGGCGATACCGGCGATGATTTCTTCCTGCGAAACGGCCACAGCCTTTACTTCCCTTCGTAATGTGTTGTGTTGCAATCGGTTTGATGTGATTTTATGCGGTTGTCCTGGCCGCGGCTGTTGTCAGATGTCAGCCAGTGCGTCCAGGTCTGCGGGCGACTTGACGGCACGGACCGTTACCCCCCGAAGTTCACGCTTGGCGATGCCGGCGAGTGTGCCCGCGGGCGGGAACTCCACAATCGCTTTGACATCGTGCTCAGCCAGCGTTGCGGTGCACAGGTCCCACCGCACCGGCTGGATCAATTGAGCGACCAGCGTTTCCATCGCCACCGCCGCCGAAGCGACCGGCTTTCCGTCGCGGTTGGACAGCAGCGTGGCAGTGGGCTCGGCGGTCGCGATGGCGGCCGCCGCGGCGGCATAGCCCTCCATGGCGGACGCCATGTACTTGGTGTGGAACGCTCCGGCGACGCCGAGAGCGCGCACCCGGGCCTTGGCCGGCGGGTCCTCGGCCAGCTTTTCCAGCGCGGTCAGCGGACCGGCGGCGACAATCTGGCCGGCGGCGTTGCGGTTCGCGGGGAACAGGTCCAGCTGCTCGAGGCGGGCCAGGACCTCCGTCTCGTCGCCGCCCAGCACCGCGGACATGCCGGTCGGCTCGGCGGCGCACGCCTTGGCCATTTCGGCGCCACGGGTGGCGGCCAGGGCGACGGCGTCGTCGGCGGCCATTACACCGGCGATCGCGTAGGCCGCGATCTCGCCGACCGAGTGACCGGCCACGATGAAGTCTTTACCGGCAAGCACGCCGCGCTTCGTCAGCTCCTGGTGTGCGAGCAGGGTGGCCGCGACGACCAGTGGCTGAGTGACCGACGTGTCGGTGATCTCTTCATTCGAGGCGGTGGTGCCCAGTCGAACCAGGTCCAAGCCGCTGGCCTTCGACCACAGAGTCATCTGCTCGGTCGCCCCCGGCAATTCCAGCCATGGCGAGAGCATTCCCTCTGTCTGCGAGCCCTGTCCGGGCGCGAGTAATGCAATCACGTGTCTAAGAGAACACTGTGGAAACGGTTTTGGCGGGTGTAACAGATTATGAACCTCGTCTTAGGTTTTTGTAGATACTCCACAAAACCGCTCGACAAGCTACGTATTCGATACCGTGCCGCGATCTGTTGCCTGGGTCACTATCGTACGGATGGCGCCGCAGAACTGCCTCTGACCGGCAGCGGAACCGCCGTTACCCCGCTGTGACCAACACTGGAGGGGTTGGTGGGGTAGTTGAGTTGGCCCACGGTCGCGGCCACTCGCAACACGTACGCATCGCGCGGCTGAGTGGGATCGCGCCCGGTGAAGTCGGTGATGCGCTTGAGCCGGTAGCGCACGGTGTTTGGATGAACGAACAACTTGCGTGCGCAGGCCTCAATCGCGCCACCGCAATCTAAGTAAGCGTCAAGAGTTTCGATAAGAGTGGGCCCGGCGTCGGCCAGGGGTCCCATCACGTCGGTGTGCAGCGCGACGATGGCCGAGGCGTCTCCCATCAGGGCACGTTCCGGCAGCAGCTCGCGGGCGTGCACGGGCCGCGGCGCACCGGCCCAGCCGGGAGCGGCGTTCATCCCGGAGATCGCCTCGCTGGCGCTGTGATAGGCCGCGGTCAGCATCGGTGCGGTGGGACCGATGACCACCGGGCCCTCGGCGAATGCGCTCAACAGATCGCCCAGAAACTTGTCCGTCGGGGACAGCTGGCCCGACACGATGGCCACCAGCCAGGTGCCGTGCACGTCGGTGAGGGCCGCTCGGCCGTGCTTCGCGGCGGTGTCGCGGACGATTTGGCTGGCCCGCTCACTGGCGACCTCGCCGTCGCTGTTGTCACGGCTGGGCGCGGGGGTGCCGACCACGACCGTGGCCGGCGCGGTGGTGTCCCAGTTCAGCGCGGCCGCGCGGGATAGTAGCTCGGGGCCGGTATCGCCGCGCACCACTGCGTCGACGACGCTGGCCTCCATCCGGCTGTCCCAGCTGCCCCGCGCCTCGGCCGCGTCCGCATAGGCCGAGGCGAAGCTGAATGCCAGGTCGCGGCTGTACTTCAGAATGCCGACCGTGAGTGCGGTCAGTTGCTCCTCGGAGCGGGCCAGTAGCGGCACGACTTCCTCGAAGAACTCCATGGTCACCCGCACCATGTCCACGCTGTGGCGCAACGCGATTCGGCGGGTGAGCTCCTGGGGTACCAGTTCGAAGGCCTGCGCGGTGTAGCTGACGTTGCTGTGTGGGTCTTGCATCCACTCGACGAAGTTCACGACGGCGGTCTGCACCACCAGCGCCACACTGGCCCGCTGGGACGCTTCCAGCTCGGCGAAGAACGGCAACCGCTCGCCCATGGCCGTGACCGCCTCGGTGGCCAGCCGCCCGGAGTACTGCTTGAGCCGCCGCAGCACGGAGTCCGGGACGGTGTCCAGGGTCTCGAGCGGGGACCTCGGATGCTTGGCGAACGGGCCGGCGAATGGGTTGTCATTCACCCCTAAAACCTACGCCGAATTTATGGAACTTTCCGCCAAAGGCGCGGCGGGGCGTGCGCGAACGCCCGGCGGGGATGGGACGCGGCGACGTGGGGCGGGCGACGGCCGCGTCGTCCAGCGTCACGCCAGAGTGACGTTCCGCGTCGAGAGCCACGCTGGCGTGACGCTCGGCGAATAGGGGCGCGGGTGCCCGGCTGGCCGGGCACTCGGCGGCCAGCGCCCGGCTGGCCGGGCACTCGGCGGGGCGGGGAGGTACCGGCTCAGGCGACGCCGGGGTCGGAGGTCTGCTTCGGCGCGGCCTGGACGTCGTCGATCTTGTACTGGCGCGCCGCGGCGAGCGGCACCGACGGGTCGATTTCGCCGTCGCGGGCCAGCGCCTCGAGCACCGCCACCACCTGCGACTCGGCGTCAGTGTTGAAGTAGCGCCGCGCCGCCGGGCGGGTGTCGGAGAAGCCGAACCCGTCGGTGCCCAGCGTCACGTAGGTGCCGGGCACCCACGGCCGGATCTGCTCGGGCACCCCGCGCATCCAGTCCGAGACGGCGATCACCGGCCCCGCGGCGCCTTCGAGGGCTTTGGTGATGTACGGGACGCCGGCCGGCTGATCGGGATGACGCAGCTGCGCCTGCTGGATCGCCAGCCCGTCGCGATTGAGCTCACCCCAACTGGTCACCGACCACACGTCGGCGGCGACGTCCCACTCGGCAGCCAGCATCTCGGCGGCCTTCACCGCCGACGGCATCGCCACCCCGGAGGCCAGGATCTGCGCGGTGTTGGTGCGCCGCTCGCCGGCCGCCCGGTAGCGGTAGATCCCGCGCAGCACGCCCTCGGGATCGAGGTTGTGCGGCTCGGCCGGCTGTACGTAGGGCTCGTTGTAGATGGTGATGTAGAAGTAGATGTTCTCCGGGTTGGGGCCGAACATCCGCGCCAGCCCGCTCTCGACGATGTAGGCGATCTCGTAGGCGAAGGCCGGGTCGTACGAGACGACCGCCGGGTTCGTGGCGGCCAACAGCAGCGAGTGACCATCGGCGTGCTGCAAGCCCTCACCGGTCAGCGTGGTGCGACCGGCGGTGGCCCCCAACACAAATCCGCGTGCCATCTGGTCGGCCGCGGCCCAGAGGCCGTCGCCGGTGCGCTGGAACCCGAACATGGAGTAGAAGATGTACAGCGGGATCATCGGCTCGTTGTGCGTCGCGTACGACGTGCCGGCCGCGGTGAACGACGCCGTCGAGCCGGCCTCGTTGATGCCCTCGTGCAGGATCTGGCCGACTTCACTTTCCTTGTACGCCAACATCAATTCGGCGTCCACGGCCGTGTAGAGCTGGCCGAGGCGGTTGTAGATCTTCAGCGACGGGAACCACGAGTCCATGCCGAAGGTGCGGGCCTCGTCGGGAATGATCGGCACGATGCGCGGGCCAACTTCCTTGTCCCGCATCACTTCTTTGAAGGTGCGCACCAGTGCCATCGTGGTGGCGACCTCCTGGTGACCCGAGCCCTTCTTCAGCGGGGCGTAGATGTCGCGGCTCGGAAGCTTGAGCGCCTTGGCTTTCGTCGGGCGCTCGGGCAGGAAGCCGCCCAGCTGGCGACGCCGGTCCAGCATGTAGCGGATCTCGGGGGCGTCGGGTCCGGGGTGGTAGTAGGGCGGAAGGTAGGGGTCTTCCTCCAGTTGCGCGTCGCTGATCGGAATCCGGATGGCGTCGCGGAAATACTTAAGGTCTTCTATCGCAAGCTTTTTCATCTGATGCGTGGCGTTACGGCCCTGGAAGTGCGCGCCCAGCGAGTAGCCCTTGATGGTCTTGGCGAGAATCACCGTCGGCTGTCCCTTGTGGTCGACCGCGGCGCGGTAGGCCGCATAGACCTTGCGGTAATCGTGGCCGCCGCGCTTGAGATTCCAGATCTCCGAATCGGTCATCGATTCGACGAGCGCCTTGGTGCGCGGATCGCGGCCGAAGAAGTGGTCGCGGACGTAGGCGCCGTCGTTGGCCTTATAAGTCTGGTAGTCGCCGTCGGGCGTGGTGTTCATCAGGTTCACCAGCGCGCCGTCGCGGTCGGCGTGCAGCAGGGCGTCCCACTCGCGGCCCCAGACCACCTTGATCACGTTCCAGCCGGCGCCGCGGAAGAACGACTCCAGCTCTTGAATGATCTTGCCGTTGCCGCGCACCGGGCCGTCGAGGCGCTGCAGGTTGCAGTTGATGACGAACGTCAGGTTGTCCAGCGCCTCGTTGGCGGCCACCTGGATCAGGCCGCGGCTTTCCGGTTCGTCCATCTCGCCGTCGCCGAGGAACGCCCACACATGCTGATCCGAGGTGTCCTTAATGCCGCGGTCGTGCAGGTAGTGGTTGAAGCGGGCCTGGTAGATGGCGTTCATCGGGCCCAGGCCCATCGACACCGTCGGGAACTCCCAGAAGTCGGGCATCAGCCGCGGGTGGGGATAGGACGGCAGCCCGCCGCCCGGATGGCTGTGTTCCTGCCGAAAACCGTCGAGTCGGTCGGCGCTCAGCCGGCCTTCCAGGAACGCGCGGGCGTAGATACCTGGGGACGCGTGGCCCTGGATGAACACCTGGTCGCCGCCGCCGGGATGCTGCTTGCCGCGGAAGAAGTGGTTGAACCCGACCTCGTACAGGGCCGCTGAGGAGGCGTACGTCGAAATGTGGCCGCCCACGCCGATTCCCGGACGCTGGGCGCGGTGCACCATGATGGCGGCGTTCCAGCGGATCCAGGCCCGGAAGCGGCGTTCGACGTCCTCGTCGCCGGGGAACCACGGCTCGAGCTCGGTCGGGATGGTGTTGACGTAGTCGGTGGACGTCAGCGCCGGCAGCGATACCCGCTGTTCGCCCGCTCGTTCCAGCAACCGCAGCATCAGGTAGCGGGCCCGCGCGGGACCCGAGCGCTCCAGCAGCTCGTCGAAGGACTCCAGCCACTCCGACGTTTCCTCGGGATCGATGTCGGGTAGATACGACGCGACCCCGTCTCGGATCACCCGGACGCGATCGGGTTCGCTTCCGTTGCTTGGGGTTTTGGCCAGGTCGTGGCGCGCGAACTCGGTCGTCAACTTCCGCTCCTGTTGTCGGCGGTTTCCTGCACGGGTGTTCGTCTTCCTATCGTGCCGTACCGGCGCCTCGGGCGGGTAGCCGCAATCGGATCGCCGGCGAACATCACCCGGCGACACGAAACCGCGGTGCGTTGACGGCGGCGGCAATCGCTACCCGGTAACGTCAGAAACCGTGCTCACCGGATGGAAAGTCGTCCCTCGCACGCACGGGGGACAGTTCCCCAAGCGTGGCGTGCTGGCGCTGGGCTGCATCGCCACCGCGCTGATGGGCATCGTGGGGTGTACCACCGTCACCAACGGCACGGCCACACCCGACACGAAGGTCGCCCCCGCCTACCGGCAGTCGGTCTCGTCGTCGGTGTCGGCCTCGATCGCGACGTCAAGCGTCCGGGAGTCCCAGCGGCAGCAATCGCTGACCACCAAGGCGGTGCGCAGCTCGTGCGACTCGTTGGCCACCACCAGCAAGGAAGCCATCGACAAGGTGAACGCCTACGTCGGGGCGTTCAACGGGGGCCGCGGCACCGGCCCGTTCGAGGGTCCGGCCATCGACGCCCTCAACAACAGCGCTTCGACGGTGAGCAACAATTTCAACGATGCGCTGTCGGCCCAGCTGAAGGACGCGTTCAACGCGTATATCGACGCCGCGCGCGGCGTCGCCAACGCGATCGGCACCCACGCGGGGACCGGTGAATTCAACCGTCGAGTCGATCAACTCAACGACACCAAGACCAAGGCGCTGAAATTGTGCCTGGCGTCGTTTTGAGGCGGAGTGTGAACCAGCTTCTGGCTGTGCGACGATAATCCCCAATCGCATGGCGCGCAGGTTGTGTTGTTAGGAGGTCCCACGGTGGTCGCGGCGGATGACGCCTCGAACTACGCTCGCAAGCTGGGCGTCCAACGAGACCAGGTTGTCCAGGAGTTCGGTTGGGACGAGGACACCGATGACGACATCCGCGCGGCGGTCGAGGAGGCCTGCGGTTCCGAGCTGCTCGACGAGGACACCGACGAGGTGGTCGACGTGGTGCTGCTGTGGTGGCGAGACGGCGACGGCGACCTGGTGGACACCCTGATGGACGCCATCAGCCCGCTGGCCGAGGACGGCGTGATCTGGGTGCTGACGCCCAAGACCGGCAAGCCCGGCCACGTGCTGCCCGCCGAGATCGCCGAAGCGGCTCCGACCGCCGGCCTGATGCCGACGTCGTCGGTCAACCTGGGGGACTGGAGTGCCAGCCGGCTGGTGCAGCCGAAGTCGCGGGCGCACAAGCGCTGATGCTGCCGGTCGGGACGACGGCCCCCGATTTCACGCTGCGCGACCAGAACCAGCAGCGCGTCACCCTGAGCAGCTATCGCGGCGACAAGAACGTGCTACTGGTGTTCTTCCCGTTGGCGTTCACCGGGATCTGTCAGGGTGAGCTGGACTTGCTGCGTGATCGCCTGCCTGAATTCGAGAACGACGACAGCGTGGTGCTGGCCATCTCGGTGGGACCACCGCCGACGCACAAGATCTGGTCGCGCGAGAGTGGCTTCACGTTTCCCGTGTTGTCGGATTTCTGGCCGCACGGCGAGGTCGCTGCGGCTTACGGCGTGTTCAACGACCAGGCCGGCTATCCGAACCGCGGCACGTTCGCCGTCGACCGGTCCGGGATCATCCGGTTCGCCGAGATGAAAGAGCCCGGCGAAGCGCGCGATCAAAGCCTGTGGACCGAGGCGCTAAAAGCGTTGCGCGGCTGAAGGTTTTCCCGGCGGCTGCAAGGGCGTCGATGTTGAGCTGTGGTGGGATTCCGGCGGTTCCCGCCAGGCCGGGTGCGCCGAAGGACTACTGCAGTCACGCCGTGAACGTTTTGGGTGGCAGGCCCGCGCCAGGTAACCTGCTGCGGGTCCCGTTTGGTTCCAAGGGCGCGTAGCTCAGTGGTAGAGCTCTGGTTTTACACACCAGCGGTCGGCGGTTCGATACCGTCCGCGCCCACCAGGATCGATCTTCTGCGCCGCGGCGTCCGGTGGTGGCACTGTGGGAATATGCGTGCGCTTACCGCTGCTAGCAATTCCAGGTGCTTACGTGGCCGGCACGGTTTTGAGCGGCCATTGCGGCGGACAGTCGGAAGGGCACCCTCGCGACGAAGGTGCCAGGATGCCGTCTGAACATGCGCCGCCCCCGCCCAAATCCACGCCGGGGTGGTACCCGGATCCCGCCGGGGTGGGCCACGGGCTGCAGCGCTACTTCGATGGCCGCAACTGGACCAGCGAGTGGGCCTTTTCCACCGAGCCCCCGAAAACGCTTGCCACAGAGCCGAAGAAAGACGCGTCCGGAAAGGCGGCCCTGGCGCTGGCGGCCCTGGCCGCGCTCGTCGTCCTGATCATCGTCGGCAAAAGTTGGAGCTTCAACGATCGGAACGACAATCAGTCGACGTCGTCGAGCGGTCCGGCCGCGACTGGACCGTCGACACTGACCGAGGCGATGCCACCGACCCCGACCGGCCCCAAGAAGCCGGACGGAGTCAACTACACCGTTTCTCCCGGCCCCAATGGCGACGTCGTCGAGGCCCGATTCGCGATTCGTGACAATTACACCGAGACGATGATCAAAGACGGTGCGCGCCGCGACACCATCGACATTCTCAGGTACGCACGAGCGACCTACCCCGATGCCTCCGCGGTGAATGTTCAGGGCACCTTCCCCATGACCGACCCGTACGGCAACACCTCGACTCAGGTGGCTATCGACCTCACGTATTCGCGAGCAACGTTGAACAAGATCAACTTCGATGGCGTGAGCAAAATCAGCATCTGGGAGATTCGCGATTCCGGATCTGTTCTTCCGGCATTTGAGCCCTAGCGGACGCACCCTGCAAAACTGGGTTCGCAGGGTGTGGAGGGAGAGGGTGCGTGAAATTCGTGCTGGCCGGCTACGGCACTCGCGGCGATGTCGAGCCGTTCGCCGCGCTCGCTCGCGAGCTGCGGAGCCGGGCTCACGAGGTGTGCCTGGCGGTGCCGCCCTGGATGCTCGGCTTCATCGAGTCGACGGGGCTCGACGCGGTCACGTTCGGCACCACCCCGCCGCCGCTGGGCGGGGTCGAGGACGTCGTAAGGCGTGTCACGCAGATCATGGCGGACTGGAGCACGGGCTTCACGGCGCTGGCGAACGGGGCCGACCTGCTGGTGACGGGCAAGGGCGAGCAACGAGTGGCGGCCAACGTCGCGGAGTACTACGGAATCCCGCATGCGGCATTGCATTTCTTCCCGGGCGACCCCGCGATCCCTGGCGGGCTGATGGGAGAGCTGACGCAGCGGGCGCACGACGCTCAGCGTCGCGATCTGGGCTTGCCGGATATCGCCGCGCCCGCTCGAGAACCCTTGGAAATCCAAGCATACGAGGAGTTCTGCTTTCCCGGGCTGTCCGCCGAGTGGGCGCAACGGGGTAAGCGGCGGCCCTTCGTCGGGGCACTGACGCTGGAGTTGCCGACGGGCGCCGACGACGAGGTGTTGTCGTGGATCGCCGCGGGAACACCGCCGATCTACTTCGGCTTCGGCGGCGCCATCACGCTGCCCGATCCCGCCGAGACGGCCGCAATGATCTCCGCCGCCTGCGCGCAGTTGGGGGAGCGGGCGTTGATCGGTGGCGGCCCGCCCGGCATTGCACCTGCCGGCCATGTGAAGTTCGCGGACGCGGTGAATCACGCGGCGATTTTCCCGGCCTGTCGAGCGGTCGTCCACCATGGCGGCGCCGGAACCACGGCCACCGCCATGCGCGCCGGCGTTCCGGCATTGATCCTGTGGCAAGCCAGCGACGATCAACCGGTGTGGGCGGCGGCGGTCACCCGGTTGGGCGTCGGCTTCGGCCGCGAATTCTGGTCCACCACCTCGGATTTGCTGGTCGCGGGGCTGCGCTCTGTTCTCGCGCCGGACTGCGTTGCGCGGGCCCGCGAGCTAGCGGCCACCATGACCGAACCCGCCGAAAGCGTTGCGAGGGCAGCCGATCTTCTCGAGGACGCCGCCGGTGCCGGGCGGGGCGGCTAGGCCGCGACGACGGGTGAATGCACGGTAGCCGTTCGGATAACGCGGCGTTCCGTTGTCGCTGCTTGCCTGGGTATGGCATTGTCTGGGAGCGTGAGCGAGGTACCCGGTTCTCAGAGCGCCAGTGCGGCCCACCCGGCACCTGGCGTCGGGCCGCTTTCGGCGGCGAATCAACCGGCTACCAAGGCCGATCTGTACGCCGCTGTCGATGCCTTGCGCGCCGACATGCGCGAGCTGATGAACGAGGTCCGCAAGCTGATTCAGGAAGCGGATCGTCAGGTGACTGACGCCGAGCGCGTGACGGGCGACGATCGCGACGGTCTCGACGACGCGTGGTGATGGGTCTCAGTCGGCGGGATCGTCGCGCAGTGCCGGTGTCATAGCACTCTAACCAGTCGAACCGCCGCTCGAAAGACGCTCGTTCAGTTGATGTTTCACAATCCGCAAAACATCATTCGCAGCTCGTACTCACAGTCAGCCAACGCCGAGCGCCGGCGGTACGATCTTGCTATGTCGTTGGCCAGCGGCAGTGCGATTGCCAGGCGCATCGTCCTGCGGCTGCTGGGATGCATTGAGATGGACGAAGTTCACTTCGCCCGTCATCTCCGTTTGCCCGGCGGCACATCGCTCAGAGCACCGAGCACCGGCGCCTTCGCCGGACGAGGCCTACTGCCGATGTCTCCTGAGAGACGGATCCGGCGCCCGTCAACGGCGACACCCGCAGACAATCACACCTGCGGCCTAGGTGATTATCCGAAGTCCGTCGGGACGGGCTCTTGCAGAATGGAAGCCCTCTCATGTTGACCGGCACCTCCAGATTCACTGGCATCACCAGGTATGTCGGAATTCCGATTGCCGCCATCGCGTTGCTCGGCGGCTTTGCAATCGTGCGCGGCGGTGCAGCAGCGGCTGACCCAAACGACGACCAATTTCTGGCGCTTCTCGATGATGAAGGCATTCCCGCCCTGGCGGGCGTGCCAAGCCTCGTCGAGTCGGCTCACAAGGTTTGTCAGGCACTGGATAACGGCACGCCGGCGAACCGCGTTGTGGACACTCTGGTTGACAATGCCGTAAGCGATGATCCGTCCCAGAGCCAGATCGCCCGCGGCCCCCTCACACGCACCGAGGGGCGCTTCGTCATTGCAGCAGTCGGGGCCTACTGCCCATACGACAAGAGCAAACTCGCGGTCCTCATCACCCGTCCCAAAGCGGGATGGAATGAACCGACCCGGCGGGCCGCCGACGGCATTCGCCCGGCGGGCTTTCAGGTTCATGGCAGCGCGCCCGTCTCGCTGATCGGAATTGTTCGCCCCGCAGGGATCGCCGATCCAGACCCGCCGACGATTCCCGAACCACCGCCTTTGGCGCACCTCCAGGCACCACCGCCGCCGATCGCGGCACCCCCTCGACCACAGCAGCCGTTACCTCAACGTTTGCCTGCGCCTCCGCCACAGGAGCCGCCGCCTCCGCAACAGTTGCCTGCGCCTCCGCCACAGGAGCCACCGCCTCCGCAGCAGTTGCCGCCCACGCCGCAGGAGCCGCCGCCTCCTCCGCAACAAGTGGCGCCGCCTCCGCCACAGGAACCGCCGCCTCCTGCTCCGCAACAGTTGCCGCCACCCTCGCCGCCCGCGCCACCGCCTCCGCCGACTTCGCCACCGAAGGAGCCGGGGTTGATCAGGGTCGCACCCTGAGACCGGGCAGTGCCAACCCCGACCGGCAGCCCGCTCTATTCGCAGAGATCGTCGGCGGGCGGCCGCACCGCGACCGTGTGGAAGATCGGCTGCAGCCCCGCGGGGTCGCCAACCCAGGGCAGATTCGCCAGCTGACGGCGGCTGCGCCGGCCGCTGAAGACGCGCAGCGCCTCGAAATCGCTGAGTTCGACCGCGATTTGGCCGGGCGCCGAGGCGGGGTCGCCGAGTTGCGTGGTTCCCGTGGTCGGGGTCGTCAACCGCAGGCAAGGATACGCATTGCGCCGGATGGTCCGGTCGATCATCGTTGTCAAGAATCCGATGGCCACGGCGAACGCCGGATCCGCTGTCCGAGAACCGGGTTCGCCGAGCGCGCCCCGGATGTCGTGTTCATGGGTGAGGGCATCGAAAACTGCTTGGGCACCAACGAGTTTCGGGCTATCGGTCAAGAATTCGACGACCGTTTCGGTGGCCGTCGCCCACAGGTCGAGCACCTCGTCGAGGGGACGGTCGGCCAGCCGGTCGAGCTGGGCTCGGGTCCATTCGTCGGTGCCCACATTGGCGAGGTTGGCGGCGACCACGTCCTGGGCGGTACCGGCCAGGTGGCACACCGTCTGGCGAACGGACCACCCGGGGCAGGCCGGCACGACGCGCTCGCACAGGTCGGTGCGGCCCCGCAGCAACGCATCGACGCGGCCCTGCACCGTGCGGTACGCCGCCGCAGCGTCGGCGCTGGAGCGCAGGTGGCGCCGCGGGCCGGTAGCGATCACGTCGCTCATGGCGGACACGCTACACAAATCCTAAGAGAACGGTAAGGGCTTCGCGCGAGACGTGACGGCCCACGGGGCGGCTGTCGCCGGGTTCATCGCCGGCGGCACTATGAATGCGTGAAGCCGTTTCGAATCGACGTTCCCGACGACGTACTCGATGATCTGCGGTCGCGCCTGGCGCGCACTCGATGGCCGGAAGCCGAATGTGTGGACGACTGGAGTCAGGGCATTCCGCTGGCCTACACCCGCGAGCTGGCCGACTACTGGGCCACCGAATACGACTGGCGTGCGCGCGAGACCGCGCTGAACCGCTTCGACCAGTTCGTCACCGATATCGACGGGCTGGACATTCATTTCATTCACCAGCGATCCCCGCACTCCGAGGCCTTCCCGCTGGTGATCACGCATGGTTGGCCGGGCTCAATTGTGGAGTTCCACAAGGTGATTGAGCCGCTGACCAATCCGGCATCCGGCCGTGCCGAGGATGCTTTCCACGTGGTGTGCCCGTCGCTGCCCGGATACGGCTTTTCCGGTAAGCCCACCCGCACCGGGTGGGGGGTGGAGAAGACCGCCCAGGCATGGGAGCAGTTGATGGTCCGGCTGGGATATCAGAACTACGGCGCCCAGGGCGGCGACTGGGGGGCGGCGGTCACCACCGCGATCGGCCGAAACCGGGGGCACTGCAAGGCAATTCACCTGAACATGCCGATCGGCCGTCCGGGCAACCTGGACAACCCGACCGAGCAGGAGAAGGCCGCGCTGGCCGCGATGGCTGAGCACCGCGAGTGGGGCACCGGCTATTCCAAGCAGCAGTCCACCCGGCCGCAGACGCTGGGCTACGGTCTGGCCGATTCACCGGTCGGTCAGTTGGCCTGGATCGTTGAAAAGTTCTGGGCCTGGGCCGATTGCGACGGGCATCCAGAGAATGTCATCAGCCGAGACGAGTTACTCGACAACGTGATGGTCTACTGGGTCAACAACGCGGCTACGTCGTCGGCGCGGATGTACTGGGAGAGCTTCCGCAACTTCGGCACGGGCGGTCGCGTCGAGTTGCCCACCGGGGTCGCCGCTTTCCCGGGTGAATTGCTGAAGATGCAGCGCAGCTGGTGCGAGCCGAACTACAACATCACCCACTGGACCGACATGCCGCGCGGCGGTCACTTCGCCGCGTTCGAACAGCCCGAGTTGTTCGTCGACGACGTGCGCGCGTTCTTCGCCACGGTCCGCTAGGCGCTCAGCCGTCCTCGGTGCTCGAGTGTGCATTTCACGACGCAACACGCCGGGTGCGCGTCGTGGGCTTCACACTCGGCGGGTGCGGGGCCCGCTGCGTCAGCCCGGCAGGGCGAAGAACTCCAGCGCGATGCCGTCGGGGTCGCGGAAGCTCAGGCCCGAGCCGTAGGGCGCGTCGACAATGCCGCCGTGGGCGATCCCGAGCTCGTCGAGCCGGGTGACCCAGTCTTCGAGTTCGGCGCGGTTGGCGCAGCCGAACCCGACATGGTCCAGGCCGACGCGATGTTCGCTGAACTCCTCGTCGGGCGCCTCGTGGTCGTGTTGATGGATGCCGAACACCGTGCGGTTGTGCAGCAGCACACCTGATGGCGGAATCCGGCGTCGGTGTGTTCGTCGAGCATGGGATCGGTCCCGAGCAGATTGCGATACCAGGGGCCGCTGACGCCGATGTCACGCACCGTGACCGCGACGTGGTTGAGGGCGGGGAAGGTCATGACTCGACTGTACGAGCCGAGCGCATCAGCTAGACGATTCGCCAGCCGTGGCGCGCCCGAAATCGCATGTCCCACAGGTAAAGCTGATAGCCGAAGAGCCACGCGCGGTGCGGGATGAACAGATCGGCCAGCCGCAGCGCCGACAACAGCCACTCGAAACGGCGCTGCTGACGCTGCGACCAGTCCAGCTGCATCATCGCCCGGAACTCCGGGGCCAAGAACCCCGTCGTCGCGAACAGATTGAGCGGACCGGCCAGCATTCGCAACGGCCACGGCAGAAACGCCATGGCGGCCACGCCGCGCAGGTGCTCGCGCACCGGCGGGTCGATGCGCAGCTCGTCGAGCGAACGCTTCCAGTATTCGTCGAACGCGACGAGGTCCGGCGGCCACATCCGCTCGGGCACCTGCAACGTCGTGCCCAACCGCTTGGCGTCCTGATAGACCGCCTCGGCGCTGGCCTCGTCCAGTGGGCCATGGAGGAACTCGTGCTGATCGACGAAGTAGCGATACAGGCAGGCGGCCACCCACAACTGCAGCTTGGGGTCGAACGCGTTGTAGGACACCGGGCTGACCGCCGTGGACCGGACCTGGCGGTGCGCGACGTCGACGGCGACGCGGATCAGCGCCCGGTCGGACTCGGTCCCGATGGTCGCCACCGCCAGATAGGTGCCGGTGGTGCGGGCCCGCTTGAACGGGTGTTTGTAGACGTTGCCGCTGTCGACCGGGCTTTCCAGCACGCCGTAGCCGACACCCGGCAACGACAACTGCATGATCACGTTCGCGGCGGGCAGCAGCAGCGCTGCCGCGTTGAGCAGGTCGGCGACCCGGGTCGCGGGCTTCATGCACCCGAGTAGACCAGACGTTAGTTCCGGCCGGAAGTGGGCATCTGTGGACTCATGGACCTCGATACGTCGTCACTGCTGTGCTGGGTGCTGGCCGGCACCGCCGTCGTGGCCGTAGTCCTGATCGTCGTGTCGATCGCCTAGCGGCGCGCCCGCAAGGTACATGTGAGACGCTGCCGAAGTGGTTGCGATGCGGACCCGGATCGCCGGCGTGCTGGTCGGCTACCTGGCCGACCTCGCGCTGAGTGATCCGAAAAGGGGCCATCCCGTCGCGGCATTCGGCGACGCGGCCGCCAGGCTGGAGCGGTTCACCTATCGCGACGCCAAGATCGCCGGTGCAGTGCACGTGGGCCTCGCGGTCGGCGCGGTGGGGCTGATCGGCACGGCCGTGGCGCGGGCCGCCGCAAACCGCAACCCGCTGTGGTCGATCGCCGCCACGGCCACCGCGACGTGGGTCGCGCTGGGCGGAACGTCGTTGGCGCGCACCGGGCTGGACATGGCGCAGCTGCTCGATCGCAACGACATCGAGGCCGCGCGGCGCCTGCTGCCGTCGTTGTGTGGGCGCGACCCGTCCCGGCTGGACGGCTCGGGGCTGACCCGCGCGGCGCTGGAGTCCGTCGCCGAGAACACCTCCGATGCGCAGGTGGCGCCGCTGCTGTGGGCGGGCGCGGCCGGGGTGCCCGGTGTGCTGATGTACCGCGCCATCAACACCCTGGACGCGATGATCGGCCACCGCTCGCCCCGCTACATCCGATTCGGTTGGGCCGCAGCACGATTGGACGACGCGGCCAACTACGTCGCGGCCCGGGTGACCGCGGTGCTGGTGGTGGCGTGCGCACCGCTGGTCGGCGGGTCGCCGCTGGGCGCGGCCGCGGCCTGGCACCGCGACGCGGTTCGTCATCCCAGTCCCAACGCCGGTGTCGTTGAGGCGGCTTTCGCGGGCGCGCTGGGTGTGCGGCTGGGCGGCCCCACGCAGTATCACCACGAGTTGCAGATCCGCCCCACCCTGGGCGACGGGCGTCAGCCGATCGCGGCCGATCTGCGCCGCGCGGTCGCACTGTCGCGAGCGGTGCAGCTGGGTGCCGCGGCGTTGCTGGGCGCGCTATCGAGCGCGCGGGTGCGGCGTCCAGTGTGCGGCTAGGGCGCCCGCACCGCACACTCGACGGCTGTTACCGGCGGCGGCCGTAGCGGTCGGCGAGTTTCTCCTCGACGGTCATCGGGGTTTCGGGCGCTTTCGCTTGCTTTTCCTGACGCCGGATCCGGATTTCGGAGTAGGCGAAATAGGCCAGCCCGATCGGGGCCAGGATGCCGAACGAAATCCACTGGATGCCGTAGGACAGGAACGGTCCGGCGTCGAGGTGCGGTACGCCGATCAAGCCGAGACCGCCCGGCTGGCCTTCGACCAGTTGCAGATACGATCCGGCCAGCGGCACCTTGGTCAGCACCGATACCTGGTCGGTGTTGATCGAATACACTTGCTGCACACCATCTCTGGAGAACGGCTCTTTGTCGGTAACCGCCGGCTCGGAGTCGCGCAGCCGCGCCGTGATGGTCACCCTGTCCGGCGGCGGGCGGGGGATCGGCGGGACATGCGAGCCTGGCTCGGGACGCACGTACCCGCGGTCGACGAGCACGGTCGGCCCGTCGTCGACGACGAACGGGACCAGCACCTCGAACGCCTGATTTCCCTCGATCGCCCGCAATCGGGCCAGCACCTCGACGTCGGGCAGGTAGTGCCCGGTCGCGGTCACGCGTCGCCACTGTGCAGCCGTCGCCGACGAATCCTGCTGCGGCAAAAGCGTTTTCAAGGGCACCGGTGCGGTGTTCAGCGAATTCTCGATCTGGTGGTTTTCGCGTGACGTGCGGGCGTTCTTTCCCAGCTGCCACGGCGCGAGCACCATGAAGCACAGGTAGGTGAAGGCGATGACCACCAGGATCAGCGCTATCCAGCCGGGCCGGAGCAGGAATGCCCACCGTGCGAGAAAACGCCGCATCAACCGTGCCCGTTTTTCGCCAGCTGTTCGTCGACCCAGTCGTGCAGCCCGGGCAGCGCGGCCTCGATGACGGCCAGCACCTCTTCGAAGTCGGCATGGTCGCCGTAGTAGGGATCCTCGACGTCGAGGGCGTGGGCGCCCGATCGCGGGTCGAACGAGCGCAGCATCCTGATCCGGTCGTTCTCGACACCGAGTTGCTGCAGCATCCGAAGATGGTTGCGGCCCAAGGCCACCACCAGGTCGGCGCCCAGGTGGTCATCGTCGACCTGCGCGGCGCGGTGAGCGGTGGAGTAGCCGTGGGCCCGCAGCACCTTGGCCGCCCGCTCGTCGGCGCCACTGCCGACGTGCCAGTTGCCGGTGCCCGCGCTGGTCACCCGCACCGCATCGGCCAGACCGCGCTGCCGCAGCTGATCGGCGAACATCTTCTCGGCCATCGGCGAGCGGCAGATGTTGCCGCTGCACACGAAAGTGACGTGCAAAGCCTCAGACACCCAGCGCCCTCCGCAGGTCGGCGATCGTCGCCGCGTGGGTAACTCCGGTCACGGCGTATCCGTCGGCGAAGTCGGACTTGCCGTAGCCCCAGCCGACGACGACCGTGTCGATGCCGTGGGCGGCCGCCCCGTCGACGTCGTGGCTGCGATCGCCGACCATCAGCACGCGTTCGGGCAGCGGCTGCAGCTGGGCCAGCGCATGGGCGAGCACCTCTTCCTTGCTGCGGCGGGTACCGTCCGGGCACGCGCCGGCGATGACCTCGAAATGGTGATCGAGCGCGAAGTGGGCCAGGACCCGGCGTGCCGTCGGCTCCAGCTTCGAGGTGGCCACGGCCAGCCGCACCCCGGCGGCGCGCAGATCGGCCAGCAGTGGCTCGATCCCCTCGAACAGGGTGTTGTTCGACCAGCCCCGGGCGCCGTACTCGGCCCTAAACGCCGTGAACGCCGCGTCGGCGTCCTCGCCGAGCATCAGCTGGAACGTTTCGTCCATCGGCGGCCCGACGATCTGGGCCACCAGGTCACCCTCGGGCACCGGGGCGCCGACGTGCTCGAGTGCATGGGTGAAGCTGGCGACGATGCCCGCCGCGGAATCGGTCAGGGTGCCGTCGAGATCGAAGATCACCAGCTGCGGGGCCTGGCCATCGGCCGAAACTGCGCGTGTCACGTCACCATTGTCCTAGATGGCCGGCGTCCCGGTGTGACGGTGTTGCTGCCGGGCTCCCAGGACGGCGCACTAGTGTTTCACGGATGGCGAGTCCGGACCCGAGCCCGCTGGCGATGGCGCGCTATCACGGTGATGAGGCCGCCGCGCCGGGCATGCTCGATTTCGCCGTCAACGTTCGTCATGCGCAGCCACCGCACTGGTTGATCGAGCGGCTGGCAGCGCGGCTGCCCGACCTGGCGCGCTACCCCGGCATCGAGGACCTGCACCGGGCGCAGGACGCGGTCGCGCGGCGGCACGGCCGGGCCCGCGACGAGGTGCTGCCGCTGGCCGGGGCCGCCGAAGGGTTCGCGCTACTGCCCAACCTGCGGCCGGCCCGGGCGGCGCTGATCGCGCCCTCGTTCACCGAGCCGGCCGTCGCCCTGAGCGCGGCCGGTGTGCCGGTGCACCACGTCGTCCTCGAGCCGCCGTTCGGCCTTGACGGAGCCTTTCACGCTCACGGCGTGCCCGAGGACGCCGATCTCGTCGTGGTGGGCAATCCGACCAACCCGACCGGCGTGCTGCACCGCCGCGAGCAGCTGCTGGCGCTGCGCCGGCCCGGGCGGATCCTGGTGGTCGACGAGGCGTTCGCGGATTCGATTCCCGGCGAACCGGAGTCGCTGGCCGCCGACTCGCTGGCCGACGTCCTGGTGCTGCGCAGTCTGACCAAGACCTGGGCGCTGGCCGGATTGCGGGTGGGATATGCGCTGGGTGCCCCAGAGGTGTTGGCGCGGTTGACCTCCCGGCGCGCGCACTGGCCGGTGGGCACGCTGCAACTGACGGCCATCGACGCCTGCTGTGCGGCCGACGCGGTTGCCGACGCGCAAGCCGACGCCGCGCGGCTGATGCTGTTGCGCACCGAGCTGGCGGCCGCTCTGACGGCGGTGGGGGCCGAGGTGGTCGACGGCCGCGCCCCGTTTGTACTGTTCCGCATCCCCGATGCTGTTCGTATGCGAAAAGCATTGCACGACAAGGGTATTGCGGTGCGCCGCGGCGACACGTTCGTCGGCCTCGACGAGAGCTATCTGCGGGTCGCGGTGCGCCGGGAGTGGCCGCTGCTGGTCCAGGCGATCTCGGAGGCCACGCCGGTCTCGAATGGTGGGAGGCAACGGTGAGCGCACGGCTGTCCGACGTCATCGAGGTACTGGACGAGGCCTACCCGCCGCGGCTTGCCCAATCGTGGGATTCGGTTGGTTTGGTGTGCGGGGACCCCGGCGATGAGCTGGATTCGGTGACGATCGCCGTCGATGCCACGCCGGCGGTCGTCGACGAAGTCCCCGAGGGGGGCCTGCTGCTGGCTCATCACCCGCTGCTGTTGCACGGGGTCGACACGGTTGCGGCCAACACGCCCAAGGGCGCGCTGGTGCACCGCCTGATCCGAAGCGGGCGTTCGCTGTTCACCGCGCATACCAACGCCGACTCGGCGTCGCCGGGTGTCTCCGACGCGCTGGCGCACGCTCTTGGTCTCACCGTCGAGGCCGTGCTCGAACCCCTTTCGGAGCCGGCCGATCTCGACAAGTGGGTGATCTACGTGCCGCGCGCGAACGCAGCAGCGGTGCAGGCGGCCGTGTTCGAGGCCGGCGCCGGGCACATCGGCGACTACTCGCACTGCAGCTGGAGCGTCAGCGGTATCGGGCAGTTCCTGCCCCACGACGGCGCCACACCCGCGGTGGGCAGCATCGGGACCGTCGAGAAGGTGGACGAAGACCGGTTCGAGGTCGTCGCACCGGCGCGGGCCCGCGCGGCCGTGCTGGCCGCGATGCGCGCCGCCCACCCCTACGAGGAGCCCGCGTTCGACATCTTCGCCCTGGAGCCTGCACCGGGCGAGGCCGGGCTGGGCCGCATCGGCACGCTGGCCCAACCCGAATCGTTGCGCGCCTTCGTCTCCCGCGTCGGTGCCGCATTGCCGCGGACGTCCTGGGGCGTGCGGGCCGCCGGTGCCCCGGACCGGGTCGTGTCGCGGGTCGCGGTGTGCGGCGGCGCCGGAGATTCGCTGCTGAGCCTTGCTGCCCGCGCCGACGTGCAGGCCTATGTGACCGCCGACCTGCGCCACCATCCGGCCGACGAGCATTGCCGGCGGTCGGACGTGGCGCTGATCGACGTCGCGCACTGGGCCAGCGAATTCCCTTGGTGCACGCAGGCCGCCGAGGTGCTGCGGTCCCGTTTCGGTGCGGACCTGCCGGTACACGTGTCCACCACTCGCACCGACCCCTGGAATATCGGCGACGAAACATGTGGAGATCAATAATGAAAGCCGAAGTGGCACAGCAGCGTTCGCTGCTGGAGTTGTCCGAGCTGGATGCGGAGCTGACCCGGATCGCGCATCGGGCCACTCGTCTGCCGCAGCGCGAGGCCATCGAGCGGATGCGCGCCGAACACGACGCCGCCAATGACCGGCTGGGCGCGGTACGAATCGCGTTGGAGGACTTGGACACTCAGGTGTCACGCTACGAATCGGAGATCGCGGCGGTGCGCCAGCGCGAAGACCGCGACCGGTCGTTGCTGGAGTCGGGGGCTACCGACGCCAAACAGCTGGCGGACCTGCAGCACGAACTGGAAACCCTGATGCGTCGTCAGAGCAGCCTGGAAGATTCGCTGCTGGAAGTCATGGAACGACGCGAGGAGTTGCAGGCCCAGGTGATCGCCGAGCAGGACGCGATGGAGGCATTGCAGGCCGAGCTGGCCGGAGCACAGCAGGGCCTCGACGCCGCGCTGGCCGAAATCGACGAGACCCGCCAGGCGCACGCGTCGCAACGGGACCGGCTGGCCGCGGCGCTGGATCCCGATTTGTCCGCCCTCTACGAGCGGCAGCGGGCCGGGGGAGGACCGGGCGCCGGGCCGCTGCTCGGGCATCGGTGCGGCGCATGCCGGATCGAGATCGACCGGGGCGAGCTGGCCCGGATCTCCGCGGCGGCCGACGACGACGTGGTGCGCTGCCCGGAGTGCGGCGCGATCCTGTTGCGGGTCAAGGGGCCCGGCCAGTGAAGGTCGTCATCGAAGCCGACGGCGGGTCCCGCGGCAATCCCGGGCCGGCTGGCTACGGCGCGGTGGTGCACGCCGAGCACCGCGACACCGTGCTAGCCGAAAGCAAGCAGGCGATCGGCCGAGCGACCAACAACGTCGCCGAATACCGCGGGCTGATAGCCGGTTTGGAAGACGCCGTGCGGCTCGGCGCCAGCGAGGCCGACGTCTACATGGATTCCAAGCTGGTGGTGGAGCAGATGTCGGGGCGATGGAAGGTCAAGCACCCCGACCTGATCGAGTTGCACGCCGAGGCTCGAAAGCTGGCGGTCCGTCTCGAACGGGTCAGCTACACGTGGATACCGCGCGAACGCAACAAGCATGCCGATCGGCTGGCCAACGAAGCGATGGACGCCGCGGCCGAAGTGTGTTCGCAGCAGGCCGAGTCGGCGATCTCCGAGCCGGCGCCAGCCGAATCCACGGTGGCTTCGGACGCGAAATCAGCTGCGGCACAACCATCGTCGCCACCCGGCTGGACCGGAGCGCGCGGCATCCCGACCCGACTGCTGTTGCTGCGGCACGGGCAGACCGCGCTGTCGGTGCAGCGGCGCTATTCCGGGCGCGGCAATCCGGAACTGACCGACCTGGGTCGCCGGCAGGCCCAAGCGGCCGCGCGGTATCTGGCAGAGCGCGGTGGCATCGCCGCGGTGATCTCCTCGCCACTGCAACGCGCCTACGACACCGCGTCCGCGGCGGCCAGGGCGCTGGGCCTGGACGTGACCGTGGACGACGACCTGATCGAGACCGACTTCGGCGGCTGGGAGGGGCTGACGTTCGCCGAGGCCGCCGAACGCGATCCCGACTTACACACCCGCTGGCTGCGCGACACCAGCACGGAGCCGCCGGGCGGCGAGAGCTTCGATGCCGCGGCCGACCGGGTGTATCAGGCGCGCGAGCGAATCCTGGCCACTCATCCCGGCGCCACGGTGCTGGTCGTCTCGCACGTCACGCCGATCAAGATGTTGCTGCGCCTGGCGCTGGATGCCGGACCCGAGATCCTGTACAGATTGCACCTTGACCTGGCATCCTTGAGCATCGCCGAGTTCTATTCGGACGGGGCATCTTCGGTGCGACTCGTGAATCAGACCGGCTACCTCTAGCCGCTAGGAGTAGTAGATGTCGCCGGATCAACCACCCGACGGATTGCCGGACGCCGTTCCGGCGGATGTCCGGGCGCGGGTGATGCCGGCGGTGCTCGACGAGTTGGCCCGCTGGGGCGTCGAGCGATTCAGCATCGAGGCACTGGCCGAGCGTCATCGCATCGACGCGGAAATGATTTACCACCACTGGGTCGATCGGCAACGGCTGATCGTCGACGCGGCTCTCGCTGATCTCGAGACCTGGGGTGACGTGCCGGACACGGGTTCGTTGCGCGGGGACCTGGACGCGTTGGCCATCAGCGTCGCCAAGCGCGTCAACACCGAAGTGGGCCGGGCGTTTCTGCGGGCTTTGGTGATGGCACCGCGTGGGCGCCACGACGAAGAAACCCGAATGATGTTCTGGCGGGCCCGTTTCGCGGTGGTGCGCCGGATCATCGACCGGGCCAGGCAGCGCGGTGAACTGCGCGACGGAATCACCACGGTGGCTGCCACCCAGGTTCTCTTGGCGCCCATCAACATTCGCGCGCTGTACTCCGACGCTCTCATTGAAGAGGAATATTGCTCGGCGATCGTCGACCTGGCCTACCACGCGATTGCCCGCCAATAGGCCGCTGCTTGTCGCCGAACGTGCACTGAGGGCGAGATTTGGGCTATTTATTCGAAATGAGAGCACGTTCGGTGGGGCAGCCGGGTGAGCTGGTCAGCGCGACAACGTGATTGCTCGCTCGGGACAGTTTTTCTCACCCATGCCGGCCTGCTCCTCCAGTTCACCCGAGACGTCCTCGACGAGCACCACACAGTGGCCGACGTCGTCGGCGTCGAAGACCTCGGGTGCCAGGCTGTAACAACGTCCGTGCCCGGTGCACAGGTCGGGGTCGACGGACACCCGACTCATGACACGTCGAAGACCAGCGGCAGCGACTCCACCGATCTCAGTGCGGCCGTGTAGGTCAGCTGAGTGCCGGGTTTGATCTCGTAATCCGGTATGCGCCGGTGGAATTCGCGCAACGCCACCCGCAGCTCCATCCGGGCCAGGTGAGATCCGAGGCAGCGGTGCGGCCCGCCGCCGAACGCGCGGTGCCGGTTCGGGTTGCGGTTGAAGTCCACCAACTCGGGGTCGGCGAACTCGGCGGGGTCGGTATTGGCGGCGCCGAGCAACGGGCTGACTCGCTCACCCTTGCTGATCGGGCATCCACCCACCTCGACGTCTTGCATGGCGACGCGGGCTACACCGGGAACCGGTGTCTCCCAACGCAACAACTCTTCGACGGCGTGCGGCAGAACATCGGGCTGCTCGACCAGCTGATGACGGTGCTCGGGATGACGCGCCAGATACACGAAGAAACAGTCCAGCGAGTCGGTGACCGTGTCCAGCCCGGCGATCAGGAACAGGAAGCAGATGTCCAGTAACTCCTCGCGCGACAGCGGCCGGCCCTCCGCGCTCAGGTTCGCCGCGATCATCGCGGACAGTACGTCGTCGCGCGGGCTGGCGATGTGGTCGTCGATGGCACGCTCGAAATAGTCGTAGATCTGTTGTGCCACGGGCGCTGAACTCTCGTGGCGGCGGTTGAACCCGGAGTCGCCCTCCGGGCGGATCACGCCGTCCTTCCATTCCAGGAATTTGTCGAGATCTTCCAGCGGCAAGCCGAGCAATTGCAGGAAGACGGTGCAGGGCAGCGGCACCGCGAACTCAGCGTGGAAGTCGCATTCGCCCCGCCCGGCGAAGCGGTCGATCATCTCGTTCACCAGCTCGGTGACCTGTGGCTCACGTCGGGCCATCTCCCGCGGAGTGAACAGCGGGTCGAGGACACGGCGGTACTTCGCGTGCTCGGGAGGATCGACTTGCAATGGAATCAGCGGTCGAATGTTGCCGAGGTTGACCGCGTCCATGTTCGACGAAAACAGCTCAGTGTGCTTGAGCGCCATCTCGATATCGGCGAGGCGGCTGAGCACCACCGCCTGCTCCGACCGGAATACCGGGTTCGATTCGCGCAACAGCTTGTACATGGGTTGCGGCTCCGCGAGGCCGGTGACCGACTGGTAGACGAATCCTTGCGCTTCTGTCATGCGGTCAGCGTGGCACCAACTTCTTATTTAGGCAATGATTGGAAAATTGAGCAATAGCCCGGCCCGGGTGATCGATCGCCCGCACCGCCGTCGTGCCGCTGGCCAGGAGATTAACCAGCGAGTACCGTGTTCGTGCGGACGAGTTGGCTGGGCGGCCGCGGCTCGTGCTGACGAGTCGAGGAAAGTCCGGACTTCACAGAGCAGGGTGATTGCTAACAGCAATCCGAGGCGACTCGCGGGAAAGTGCCACAGAAAACAAACCGCCACCCTCGCGGTGGTAAGGGTGAAACGGTGCGGTAAGAGCGCACCAGCATCCCGGGTGACCGGGGTGGCTAGGCAAACCCCACCCGAAGCAAGGTCAAGAAGGCCGCACCGAAAGGTGCGGCCGCGCAGGCGATTGAGGGTAGCTCGCCCGAGCCTGCGGGTAGGCCGCTTGAGGCACCCGGCAACGGTGTGTCCAGATGGATGGTCGCCGCCGTGCCGCCGTTGGTTACGCCGCGGCGGTGGGGAACAGAATCCGGCTTACAGGCCAACTCGCCCGCCCCGCCGGGTATTAGCGCGAGACTGAAACTGGCAACACATCGCCCCAGAGGCAGCGTCGCCAGTTACAGACTCGCCCGCCCTTAGTCAGCGCGCTTTCTTCACCGACTTGTCGAGCTTGCGCAGCGCCTCGTCGAGCTGCTGGCGGCAGCTCTCGGCCAGATCCGACTCCTGCTGGTAGAGAAGGCCGTACGTGAAGGTGTCCTCGCCCGCGGCGTGCGCGGCGTCGGCCTGCTGGACCAGGTGATCGCGGCTGACCACGCTGTCCTGGTGGTCGCCGAGCAGCGACTGGATGGCCTTGGCCTGCTTGGAGACGTCGTCCGCCCCGGTCGCCGCGGCGGTGTAGCGAAGTCGCTTGGCGCGCTTACGAATTACGTGCAGCGCCTCGTCGCGATCGTGCTCTTCGTCGTCGTCGGGATCCTCGTCGGTGCCCGCGGCGAGCTGCTCCTCGTGCGCCTGCGCGGCCTGGTCTGCTTCGGCGGCCGCCTTGGCGGCCTTGCGTACCTTCTTGTACGCGGCGTCGATGGTGACCGGCGCCGGCTGCTCACCGGTCGCGGTCGTCGGCGTTTCGGCCACTATCGAATCGAGCGCGTCGAGCAGCCGGAAGTAGCGCTGCGACCGCATCGCGATCAGCGACCGCCGCAGCCCCGACTGGTAGCGGCGCTTGGCGCCCTCGACCAGGCGTTCGCGCACCGGCCCCCGCACCAGCTCCGGTGCCAGCCGGTCCAGCTCCTGCTCGTAGCGCTGCGCAAGCACCTCGGCGTCGCGCGCCACGCCCAGGACCCCGGCGAGCTCGCGCAGCTCGTCGAGGACCCAGGCGTGGGTGTCCTCGGACAATCCCGCTTGGGCGTCCTTGAGCAGACTGCGGATTTTGCGGGTGGTGACCCGCATCTGGTGCACGGAGTCGAAGACGTCGGCGCGCACCGCGCGGTCCCACACCACCAGCTCGTCGATTTGCTCGGCGATCGCCCGCTGCACCGGATCGTCCGGCGGCTCAGACCCGTTGGTCGGCAACGTTGTACCGAGCACCCGCGCCAGCTTGGACGCATGATTCGCGGGTTCGCCGCCAGCATCCAGCAGCCGGTTACTCAGCCGGCTCAGCAGTTCGGTGTCGGCGGCCCCACGGGATTCGTCGAGCTCGAGCTCCCATTCCCGCCACTCCTGGACGACGGGCTCCGAGTCGGGGCTATCGCTCGCATTGGCCGACCAGGCGCGGACATGGTCGTTGCTGAACTCCGCGAACGGCGCGCCCTCGGTGCCGTACAGCACCTGGCTTTCGCGCTGAGTCGTGATTCGGGCAACGGGTCGCAGCGGCCGGTCACGGACGATCGCCAGCACCACGTCCAGCAATTCGCTGGGCACGGTCTCGTCGTCCGCGGAGCCCAGCGGCATGCGGATCTCGGTGCGGGCGTCGGGCCCGGCCGGCAACTTCAGGTGCCAGCCGGCGTCGTGGCCGCCGGTGCGGCGACGCAGTGTGATCTTGTTGCGGGCGAGGTCCTGCGTCGGCGTATCGAAGTACATCGCGTCCAGCGATTGCGTCGGCAACGTCTCCACCCGGGCCACCGTCGCGATGCCTTCGAACGACGGTGTGACCGTCGAATCGAGGACGTCGAACTTGCGCTCGACCTCCAGATGACGCGAGGTTTCTGGCATTTTTTCGGCTCCATAGGGGGTCGCGCCGACGCGGCATTACACGGTCATCGACGCTCGTAGCTGGTTACCCATAGGGTGCCACACCACACTTGCACCGCCGGCAGCGATCGTTGCTGCGGCGTGTCCGCGACCACTGGCCTGGGCGGACGGATACGTCCCGCCGCGCGATCGACTACGGGGGCGGGGGAGGCGGCGGAGTGTCCTCCGGCATCGGCGCGTAATCCGTCGGCGGCGGTACGTAGCGCTGGATCGCGTCGCCGACGTTGGCGCAACCGCTGACCGACACGCGTCGTCCGGCGCCGACACAGACCGTGGCGTGGGCCTGCCCGGCAGATCCCGTCGCGACAACAATTCCGGGAATTGGCATCATCGCCAACACTGCCAGCAGTGTCCCGATCCAGCGGCGCCGATTCATTTCGCAAGCATATCGGCCCTGGCGGCCATGCGGCGGGGTTTCGCTTCTTTGCCACATGAATGGATTTCGTCCATGGAATCGCCGAAACCGCTTATGGTTTGCGTGCGGGTAGGTATCGATACCTGACGGAGGAGCTAACGATGGTGTTTTTGGCGCTCGCCACTTCGCGCGCGGTTGTCGGCGGAATTGCCGCCGGCGCTATCAGCGGTGCAATGCTTTTCGCTGCCATGGGCTCGGCTCAAGCGGACCCGGAACCGGGGCCGCTGCCGCCGAACTGCACGGCAGCCGATCTCGCCCAGGTTTCCTCGGGGGTTGCCGCGGCGACGTCGGTATATCTGTTCACTCACCCGGACGTCAACGCGTACTTCACCAGCCTGAAAGGCCAGCCGCGGAGCGAGATTGGCGACCAGGTCAAGCAGTACATGGACGCCAACCCGCAGACGCACGCCGACCTCGAAGCAATTCGGCAGCCGCTGACCGACTTCAAGATTCGATGCCAAATGCAGTAGCTCAGAAGCAGTGTTCGTCGGCGGGGAAAACGCCGCCGGCCACTTCTTCCGCGTATTGAATGGCGGCCCGGCGCAATTCGTCGCCGACGTCGGCGAATCGCTTGACGAATCGTGCCGACTTGCCGCTGCTCATGCCGGCCATGTCTTGCCAGACCAGCACCTGCGCGTCGCAGTTTGGTCCGGCGCCGATCCCGACGGTCGGGATGGTCAGCTTGCCGGTGATCTGGGTGGCCAATTCGGCGGGCACCATTTCCATCACGACGGAGAAGGCGCCGGCCTCGGCCACGGCGATCGCATCGTGCACGGTCTGTTCGGCCGCGTCGCCGCGGCCCTGAACCTTGAAGCCGCCCAGGCTATTGACGCTTTGCGGGGTGAAGCCGATGTGGGCCATCACCGGGATGCCGGCCGCGGTCAGGCACGCGATCTGCTCGGCGACCCGCTCGCCGCCCTCGAGCTTGACGGCATGCGCGCCGCCTTCCTTCATGAAGCGGGTGGCGGCGGCCAGTGCGGCGGCTGGCCCGGCCTCATAGCTGCCGAACGGCAGGTCGGCGACGACGAGGGCGTGTGGGGCGCCCCGGACAACGCCGCGAACCAGCGGGATCAGCTCGTCGATCGAGACGGGCACCGTGGTGTCGTAGCCGTACACGACGTTGGCCGCCGAGTCGCCTACCAGCAAGACCGGGATGCCGGCCTCGTCGAAAACGCGCGCCGTCGAATAGTCGTAGGCCGTGAGCATGGCCCACTTGTGGCCTTCGGTCTTCATTTTCTGTAAATGATGGGTGCGGATTTTGATGCGGGGCGCCTTGGCGGCTTCGCCCGCCGCGTTCGCACCGTAAACGTGCTGCTCAGACATCATTGTCCCTAAATGGTGGTCGGGTCGATCCTCGTGGCCGTGATAGGTCCCCGGGTTCGTCTGACGTGCGCTATTCTGCCATCTCTTCGGGGCGGTTGCACCGTCGCGGGAGTGTGAAACGTGCCATTACGCGCGCGGGCGAGTTCCTGGTGGCCCGGAATAACCACTGGTAGCCGACCTACCGCGGCCGCTCACGAAAGTCTCAGGTTCTCTCTGGCAGCATGTGTTGGCATGAGTCTGACTCGCCGCGACACGGTCGCGCGCATGCTGGTGGTCTCGACAGCGATCGCTGCCGTGGCGCTGCTGCTGGGGGGCTGCATACGCGTTGTCGCCGGACATCCGCTGATGGCGGGCCCGAAATTGGGGCAGCCCGTGGAGTGGACGCCGTGCCGGGTCGTCAGCGGATCGGTGAAGCTTCCCGGCGGCGCCATGTGCGGCAAGCTCGCCGTGCCGGTCGACTACGACCAACCGGGCGGCGACGTCGCGACGCTGGCGATGATTCGCTTCCCGGCGACGGGCGACAAGCTGGGCTCGCTGGTGATCAACCCCGGCGGCCCCGGCGAATCCGGCATCGAGGCCGCGCTCGGCGTCGTCCAGACGTTGCCCAAGCGGGTCCGCGAGCGGTTCGACCTGGTCGGGTTCGACCCGCGGGGCGTGGGGTCGTCGCGTCCTGCGATCTGGTGTAACTCCGATGCCGACAACGACCGGTTGCGCACCGAGCCGAACGTCGACTACAGCCCGGCCGGCGTCTCGCATATGGAGGACGAGACCAAGCAGTTCGTCGGCCGCTGCCTCGACAAGATGGGCAAGGACTTTCTGGCCAACGTCGGAACCGTCAACGTCGCCAAGGATCTGGACGCCATCCGCGCGGCCCTCGGTGACGACAAGCTGACCTACCTGGGCTACTCGTACGGCACCCGGATCGGGTCCGCCTACGCCGAGGCCTTCCCGCAAAAAGTGCGGGCGATGATCCTCGACGGCGCCGTCGACCCCAACGCCGACCCGATCGAGGCCGATCTGCGTCAGGCCAAGGGATTTCAGGACGCCTTCAACAATTACGCCGCCGACTGCGCCAAGCAGGCGGCCTGCCCGCTGGGTACCGACCCGTCCAAGGCCGTCGACGTCTACCACAGCCTGATCGACCCGATGGTCGACCCGAACAATCAACTCGTCGGCAGGCCGATCCCGACCAAGGACCCGCGCGGGTTGAGCTACAGCGACGCCGTCGTGGGCACGATCATGGCGCTCTATTCACCGACGCTGTGGCATCACCTGACCGACGGCCTCAGGGAGCTGACCGACAACCACGGCGACACGATGCTGGCCCTGGCCGACATGTACATGCGCCGCGATCAGAAGGGGCACTACTCCGACGCCACCGATGCGCGGGTCGCGATCAACTGCGTCGACCAGCCGCCAATTACGGACCGTGCCAAGGTAATCGACGAAGATCGCCGCTCCCGCGAGATCGCCCCGTTCATGAGCTACGGCAAGTTCACCGGTGATGCGCCGCTGGGCACCTGCGCGTTCTGGCCGGTGCCGCCGACCAGCAAGCCGCACTCGGTGTCGGCGCCGGGCCTCGCCCCGACCGTCGTGGTGTCAACCACGCACGATCCGGCGACGCCGTACAAGGCCGGCGTAGATCTGGCCAACCAGCTGCGCGGCTCGTTGCTCACCTTCGACGGCACTCAGCACACGGTCGTGTTCCAGGGCGACAGCTGCGTCGACGACTATGTGACGGCGTATCTGATCGGCGGCACCACCCCGCCGAGCGGCGCGAAGTGCTAGTGGCACCCGAAGCTGATTCGCCGTCGCGACGCGCCGGGCCCGAGACCAAGGCGTGACCGATTCGCGCCGTCACAGGTACCGAAGGCTGCGACGATTGACAGCCATGTCGCGCCTGAGATCGCTGAGTTCGGCGCTGCTGTCGTTAGGTCTCCTGGTTGCCGTCCAGCCGGCGCTGCCTGTGGCCGGCGCAACACCGGAGCCCGGTGCCGGCCAGACCCCGAACCCGACGCCGCCGGTCGCGGCGTCGCCGGTGAACTGGGGTAGTTGCAGCCAGATTCTCACCGACAGCAGCGAGGTCCCCACCGCACAGTGCACCACCGTGTCGGTCCCGATTGATTACAGCAATCCCACTGGGGCACAAGCGAAGTTGGCGGTGATTCGAGTGCCTGCGACGGGCCAGCGGATTGGGTCGCTGTTGGTCAATCCGGGCGGACCCGGCGGGTCGGCCGTCGACATGGTGGCCGGGATGGCGCCGGATCTGCAGAACAGCGACATCACCCGGCACTTCGATCTGGTCGGGTTCGATCCGCGCGGCGTCGGGCACTCCACCCCCGCGTTGCGCTGCCGCACCGATGCCGAGTTCGACGCCTACCGCACCGAACCGATGGTCGATTACAGCCCGACGGGCGTGGCGCACATCGAGCAGATCTACCGGCAACTGGCGCAGGAATGCGTGAGCCGGATGGGCAAGGACTTCCTGGCCAACACGGGCACCGCGTCCGTCGCGCGCGACATGGACATGGTGCGTCAGGCGCTGGGCGACGAGCAGATCAACTATCTCGGCTTCAGCTACGGCACCGAGCTGGGCACCACCTACCTCGAGCATTTCGCCGACCACGTGCGCACGATGGTGCTCGACGGCGCCATCGACCCGACCGTCGACCCGATCCAGGAGAACATCAGCCAGACCGCAGGATTCCAAACCGCTTTCAACGACTACGCCGCGGATTGCGCGCGCTCACCGGCATGCCCACTGGGCACCGATCCGACCCAGTTCGTCAACCGCTACCACGCACTGATCGACCCGCTCGTCGCCAAGCCGGGACGCACGTCGGACCCGCGCGGCTTGAGCTATGCCGACGCGACCACCGGGACGATCAACGCGCTTTACACCCCGCAGCATTGGAAGTACCTGACCAGCGGCCTGCTCGGGTTGCAGCGCGGCAGCGACGCGGGCGACCTGCTGCTGCTCGCTGACGACTACCAGGGCCGCGACAAGCAGGGGCACTACGACAACGACCAGGACGCGTTCAACGCCATCCGGTGTGTCGATGCGCCGGCGCCGACGGATCCCGCCACCTGGGTAGCCGCCGATCAGCAGATCCGCCAGGCCGCGCCGTTCCTCAGCTACGGGCAGTTCACCGGCAACGCCCCGCGCGACCTGTGCGGCCTGTGGCCGGTGCCCGCGTCGTCCGCACCGCATCCCGCCCCGGCGATGCCGCTCGGCAAGGTCGTCGTGGTCTCCACCACGCACGATCCGGCCACCCCGTATCAGGCGGGCGTGAGCTTGGCCCGCCAGCTAGGTGCGCCGCTGATCACCTTCGACGGGACGCAGCACACCGCGGTCTTCGGCGGAAACCAATGTGTGGACGGCACCGTGATGCGCTATTTCGTAACGGGCACACCGCCGCCGGCATTGCATTGCCAACCCTGAGCCGATCTACCGATCAGCGACCCTGAGCGTCCTGAAGCCCGCGGTTGATGTGCTCTTCGGCAAACGGGCTGCGGTCAGGGGTGGGCGCTTGGCAGCTGCATTGGAGCTGATTGAACGCGGGGTCGGCGGCAGCAGGCGCTGCCAGCCCGACGGCGGTGCCGAGAACGAGGGCGAAACCCGCCACTACTTTGCTGATCATTCCTAGCCTCTCTGCTGGGGGCGTAGCTGCCCTGATTAGCCCCTGACTAGCCAAGGTGACAGCCGCAAAGGCGGCGGACAAGCGACACTGCCGGGCGCAGGCCGGATTCATACGAATTCGCCGCACCGCCGGAATTCAGATAAATCAGTGGCGTTTCCGGCGCGACGACCAATAGCCTGTCCGCGGCCTCACCTGTTGAGCGCGTCTTGCAGGCCTTGATTGATCCGGTCCTCGGTCGTCTGACCCGGCGCGGGCGGCGGCGTCTGGCAGGTGCAGCTGAGGTCGTTGAACGCGGGGTCCGCCACGAGCGCCTGGCTCGGGCCTGGTCCGAGAGCGACTCCGAGACCGATAGCGGTGACGGCGAGAAGTTTGGTGATCACGTTCAGTACCTCCTGCTGATGCCTCTTACGGCGTGTAACCACTTTAACAGGTTACGTATTTCGGACGAACAACGGTAACCGCACCAGTCGGTTACGGATTTGCTGGGCGTCATGGCAGGGTCGCCCAGCCCCGGTGTTGCTCTTGGGGCCCGACGGTACGGATCCGCGGCTGAGCCGACACTGAGGAATCATCGGAATTCGGCCGGTTGCGGGCGACACGCCAGGCGTCGCGCAGCGGTGGTGTCCGCCGGAGCGTCCGATGGGGGTGTTTGCGCTGGTGGCTGTAACAACGGTGCCGAGCACTAAGCACCCGTGTAACACGGAATTAACAGCAATTGCCTACTGTTCGACGTATGGATCGACAGAAGGAATTCGTCCTCCGCACGCTGGAGGAACGGGACATTCGCTTCGTCCGGTTGTGGTTCACGGACGTGCTCGGCTACCTGAAGTCGGTCGCCATCGCCCCGGCCGAGCTGGAGGGGGCTTTCGAGGAAGGCATCGGCTTCGACGGGTCCTCGATCGAAGGGTTTTCGCGCGTCTCGGAGTCCGACACCGTGGCCAACCCCGACCCGTCGACCTTCCAGGTGCTGCCGTGGGCCTCGCCGAGCGGCCATCACCACTCGGCGCGGATGTTCTGCGACATCACCATGCCGGACGGCTCCCCGTCCTGGGCCGATCCGCGCCACGTACTGCGTCGGCAGCTGCAGAAGGCCAACGACCTTGGTTTCTCCTGCTACGTGCACCCGGAAATCGAATTCTTCTTGCTGAAGCCCGGCCCCAACGACGGAACTCCGCCGGTGCCGGTCGACAACGCCGGCTACTTCGACCAGGCGATCCACGATTCCGCGTCCAACTTCCGCCGGCATGCCATCGAGGCGCTCGAGTTCATGGGCATCTCGGTGGAGTTCAGTCACCACGAGGGCGCGCCCGGCCAGCAGGAGATCGACCTGCGATTCGCCGACGCGTTGTCCATGGCCGACAACGTGATGACGTTCCGCTACGTCATTAAAGAAGTCGCGATCGAAAATGGCGCGCGGGCGTCGTTCATGCCCAAGCCGTTCGGCGAACACCCGGGCTCGGCCATGCACACCCACATGAGCCTGTTCGAGGGCGACGTCAACGCCTTCCACAGCCCGGACGACCCGCTGCAGCTCTCGGATGTGGGCAAGTCGTTCATCGCCGGGATTCTCGAGCACGCCTCGGAGATCAGCGCGGTCACCAACCAATGGGTCAACTCCTACAAGCGTCTGGTGCATGGCGGCGAGGCGCCCACCGCGGCGTCCTGGGGCGCGGCCAACCGGTCCGCTCTGGTACGGGTGCCGATGTACACCCCGCACAAGACGTCGTCGCGGCGCATCGAAGTCCGCAGCCCCGACTCGGCGTGCAACCCATATCTGGCCTTCGCCGTGTTGCTGGCCGCCGGACTGCGCGGGGTGGAGAAGGGCTACGTGCTCGGTCCGCAGGCCGAGGACAACGTCTGGGACCTCACCCCCGAAGAGCGCCGCACGATGGGCTACCGCGAGCTGCCCACCAGCCTCGACAGCGCATTGCACGCCATGGAGGCCTCCGAGCTCGTCGCGGAAACGTTGGGGGAGCACGTCTTTGACTTCTTCCTGCGCAACAAGCGCACGGAGTGGGCGAACTATCGCAGTCACGTCACGCCCTATGAGCTGAGCACCTACCTGTCGCTGTAGCTCACACAGGCCGCCGGTTGGTCTGAGAGATCGGCAGCTTGCGCTACCGTTTTGGTCGTGACCAGACCCACGACCGAGCGCCCGCGGCTGCCCAGCGTCGGGCGGCTCGGTTTGGTCGATCCACCCGCTGGTGACCGCCTGGCACAACTGGGCTGGACGGCACACGACGACAAGGCGCACGTCGACCTGTTGTGGTCGTTGTCGCGAGCACCCGATCCAGACGCCGCGTTGCGGGCATTGGTTCGGCTCTCGGAGAACCCCGACACCGGATGGGACGAGCTCAACGCCGCACTGCTCGGCGAGCGCAGTTTGCGCGGCCGACTGTTCTCGGTGCTGGGCTCGTCGCTGGCCCTCGGCGACCATCTGGTCGCAAACCCGAAGTCGTGGAAGCTGCTGCGGGGCAAGGTGAAACTGCCGACGCGCGACGAGCTGCACGAAGCGTTCATCGGGTGCGTCGAAGACGCGCTGGCCGTGCCGAATTCGGTAGTGCCACGGTTGGCCACGTTGTACCGCGACCATCTGCTGGTGCTGGCGGCACTCGACCTGGCGGCGACGGTCGAGGACGAGCCGGTGGTGCCGTTCACCGTGGTCGGCGCCCAGCTGTCCGACACCGCCGACGCCGTGCTGGCGGCCTCGCTGCGGGTTGCCGAGGCGACCGTGTGCGGCGACAAGGCGCCGCCGCGGCTGGCGGTGATCGCGATGGGCAAATGCGGTGCCCGCGAACTGAACTACGTCAGCGACGTCGACATCATTTTCGTCGCCGAGCAGGCCGACTCGCTGTCCTCCCGGGTGGCCACCGAAATGATGCGGGTCGCGTCGACCGCATGCTTCCAAGTCGATGCCGGCCTGCGCCCGGAGGGCCGCAGCGGTGAGCTGGTCCGCACGGTCGAATCGCACGTCGCCTACTACAAGCGCTGGGCGAAGACGTGGGAGTTCCAGGCGCTGCTGAAAGCCCGCGCCGCCGTGGGCGATGCCGAACTGGGCAAGCGTTACCTCGACGAGTTGATGCCGATGGTCTGGATCGCCTGCGAGCGCGAGGACTTCGTGGTCGAGGTGCAGGCCATGCGCCGGCGCGTCGAGCAGCTGGTGCCGTCCGAGGTCCGCGCTCGCGAGCTCAAGCTCGGCAGTGGGGGACTGCGCGACGTCGAGTTCGCCGTGCAGCTACTGCAGTTGGTGCACGGCCGCGGCGACGAGTCCCTGCACGTGGCCTCCACGGTCGACGCGCTGGCCGCGTTGGGCGAGGGTGGTTACGTCGGCCGCGAGGATGCCGCGAACCTGACCGCCTCCTATGAGTTTCTGCGGCTGCTCGAACACCGGCTGCAGCTGCAGCGGCTCAAGCGCACGCACCTGCTGCCGGAGGCCGACGACGAGGAGGCGGTGCGCTGGCTGGCGCGCGCGGCCCACATCCGCCCGGACGGCCGCCACGACGCGGCCGGCGTGCTGCGCGAGGAGCTCAAGCACCAGAACGTGCGGGTGTCCCAGCTGCACGCCAAGCTCTTCTACCAGCCGCTGCTGGAGTCGATCGGGCCGCCCGGCCTGGAGATCTCGCACGGCATGACGTCGGAAGCCGCCGAGCGCCAGCTGGCCGCACTGGGCTATGAGGGGCCGCAAACCGCGCTGAAACACATGTCGGCGTTGGTGAACCAAAGCGGCCGGCGCGGCCGGGTGCAGTCGGTGCTGCTGCCCCGGCTGCTGAACTGGATGTCGTACACGCCGGATCCCGACGCCGGACTGCTGGCCTACCGCCGTCTGTCCGAGGCGCTGGCGTCGGAGACCTGGTACCTGTCCACGCTGCGCGACAAGCCCGCGGTGGCCAGGCGGCTGATGAACGTACTGGGCACTTCCACCTACGTGCCGGACCTGTTGATGCGCGCGCCGAGGGTGATTCAGGACTACGGCGACGGGCCGGCCGGGCCGAAGCTGCTCGAAACCGAGCCCGCCGCGGTGGCGCGCGCGCTGGTCGCCTCCGCGGCCCGGCACCACGACCCGGTACGCGCCATCGCCGCCGCGCGCACCCTGCGACGCCGGGAGCTGGCCCGCATCGGGTCGGCCGACCTGCTCGGCATGCTCGAGGTTCGGGACGTGTGCCAGGCGCTCACGTCGGTCTGGGTGGCCGTGCTGCAGGCGGCCCTGGACGCGCTGACCCGGGCCAACATGCCCGAAGACGGCAAGGCGCCGGCGACGATTTCGGTTATCGGCATGGGCAGGCTGGGCGGCGCCGAACTGGGCTACGGCTCCGACGCCGATGTGATGTTCGTGTGCGAACCGGCCAGTGGCGTCGAGGATTCCGCGGCGGTCAAGTGGGCGACGCCGATCGCCGAGCAGGTTCGCACGCTGCTGGGGACGCCCAGCGTCGACCCTCCGCTGGAAGTCGACGCCAATCTGCGACCCGAGGGTCGCAGCGGCGCGCTGGTCCGGACCCTGGGCTCCTATACCGCCTACTACGACCAGTGGGCCCAGCCGTGGGAGATCCAGGCGCTGCTGCGTGCGCACGCGGTGGCCGGCGACCCTGATCTGGGCCAGCGCTTCATGCTGATGGCCGACAAGACCCGCTATCCACCTGACGGTGTGTCCGCCGAGGCGGTGCACGAGATCCGCCGGATCAAGGCCCGTGTCGAGTCGGAACGATTGCCGCGCGGCGCCGACCCCAAGACGCACACCAAGCTGGGCCGCGGGGGACTGGCCGACATCGAATGGACGGTGCAGCTGCTGCAACTGCAGCACGCGCACGAGATCCCGGCACTGCACAACACCTCGACGCTGGAATCGCTCGACGTCATCGCCGAGACGGGGCTGGTTCCCGCCGACGAGGTGGAGCTGCTGCGGCTGGCGTGGCTGACCGCCACCCGGGCGCGCAACGCCCTGGTGCTGGTGCGGGGCAAGCCGACCGACCAACTACCGGGGCCCGGACGTCAGCTCAATGCGGTCGCGGTCGCGGCGGGCTGGCACAACGATGATGGAAGTGAGTTCTTGGACAACTATTTGCGGGTGACGCGACGTGCAAAAGCGGTGGTGCGCAAGGTGTTCGGGAGTTGAGTCAGGGAGCCGGCGCGTTCGAGGCAATGTTCGAGGTGCTCAGCACCGCAGAGGCTGATCGGTTGACGGGTCGCTACGCGCCGTTGGCCGACGCGGTTCGTGAGCTCATCGACGCCACCATCCGCACCGAGGCCGACGCCGACGTCGTCGCCAAGGCGCGCAACGAGATCGAGGCTGTGACCCGGTTGCTGCGCGAACGGACCCGGCCGGTCGGCGTCAACTTTCGGGTGGATGGCCGTCCGCTGCCGTTGGGCAACGCCGTCGTCGGTGCGTGCAACCCGATCGCGCCGCCGGTGGTCGTCCAACACGACGGAGACGGGCGCTGCCACAGCGAGTTCGTGCTGGGAACCGCCTACGAGGGCCCGCCCGGTCTGGTGCACGGTGGCGTCAGCGCACTGGTGCTCGACCACATGCTCGGCGAGGCGGCCAGCGACGGATTGTCCAAGGCGCGTTTCACCGGAACTATCAGCGTGAAGTACCTGCGCGGCACCCCGTTGGGCCCGCTGCGTTGCGATGCCTGGATCGACCGCGCCCAGGGCGTCAAAGTCTTTGCAAAGGGCACTATTTCGGATGCGAAAGGGGTGACCGTGCAGGCCGACGGCATCTTCATCGAACCGGCGTGGGCGCGGGACGGCCAATGAAGTTCTACGTCAGCAGTGCGTTTTTGAACACCCGGGAGATCGTCGAGATCGCCAAGGCCGCCGACGAACTCGGCTACGACGGTATCGGTATACCCGACCATGTGGTGAACCTGGAGACCCTCGAGACGCCGTACCCGTACACCAAAGACGGGCAACGGCGCTGGCAGCCGTTTACGGATTGGCTGGACCCCTGGGTGCTGGCCGGCGCGCTGGCCCAGGTCACCACCCGGCTGCGGTTCGTCACCACGGTCTACATCCCCGCGATGCGCAATCCGTACTCGGCGGCCAAAGCCATTGGCACCGCGGCTGTCTTGGCGTCGGGGCGCCTCGAGCTCGGCATCGGAGTCGGCTGGTGCCGTGAGGAATTCGCGCTGATGGGCGAACAATTCGACCGCCGCGGCAAGCGCACCGACGAGATGATCGAATTGATGCGCGCGCTGTGGTCGCCGGGCTGGACGGAGTTCGACGGCGAGTTCTACCAGACGCCGCGTCTGGAGATGCAGCCGACTCCGCCGTCGATACCCGTCTACGTCGGCGGGCTCAGCGATGCCGCATTGCGCCGGGCCGCGCGCAACGACGGTTGGATCGGCGACCTGATCAAGACCGAGCATGCCATCGAGGCGGTCGGCAAGCTGCGCGAACTGCGCGCCCAAAATGGTTTGACGATGCGCGATTTCACCATTCTCACGCCGCTGACCGACGCCTTCACCACCGCCGACTACCAACGCGTCGCGGATGCCGGTATCACCGGCATCATCACGATGCCGTGGATGTTCTACTCCGGACCCGAGGCGACGCTCGACGACAAGATCGACGGCCTGCAGCGCTTCCGCAAGGATCTCGCGCTCGACGGCTAGACGGTGGGTTCGGTCGCGGCCATACTCGAACGCATGCCTTTCACGGTGGTGTTCAGCAACGGCGAACCGCGCGACTATGGCGCATTCGACAAGTACGAAGTCACGGATGCGGGCGTGTTGGTCATCGACATGCATCGTGAGGACGTCAAGCGCCACTACATCGCTCCCGGAAGTTGGCTCGAGGTTGTCGACATGGCCGACGGGCAGCCCGCAGGCGCATCGCGCGGGATCTTGGGTGTCAGGCCGGCTCGTTAGACCTCAGGCCTGAAGGGGAGCGGAGGCTACGGCAGTACGACCGGCATCGACGCGTGTGCGCGGCCGGACAATCCGGCTGCGGCCACTACCAGTAGCAGCGATGCCGCGCTTGATGCTGCGCGGGCGATCTCGTTCACGCCTCGCCCCACATGTCGGTATCATGATACCGTATTTTAATACCGGAAGTGCCAGCGAAAGGGGCGGCGATGGCATCATGGCGGGACGGTGTTCCAGAACTTCGGGGCGCCTTGCGGGGACCGGTCTTCACCGCTGACGATGTGGGCTACGACGACGAGGTGGCGGTGTTCAATATGGCGGTGCGGCACCGGCCCGCGCTCGTCGTCGGCGCCGGCAACGCCGCGGACGTATCCGAGGCGGTAATGTTCGCAGCGCGGCACGGCTTGAACATCGCCGTTCTCAACACCGGCCACGGGCCGAGCGTGGCCGCCTCGGACGACACGTTGATGATCACCCTGGGACGAATGTCCGACCTCGTCATCGACCCCGAAAAGCATTGTGCAAGAGTCGATGCCGGGGTTCGCTTCGGTCAGCTGGTCGACGCCGCCGCGTTGCACGGGCTGGCTCCGCTGCCAGGCTCCTCACCCGGCGTCGGCGTTGTCGGCTACACACTCAGCGGCGGGGCAAGCTCGACGATGGGCCGTAAGTACGGGTGGGCCGCCGATCATGTCAGTGCCATCGACGTGGTGACCGCTGATGGCCAACTACGCTGTGTGTCAGCAGAATCCGAATCCGATTTGTTCGGTGCCTTACTTGGCGGCAAGAGCAATTTCGGCGTGGTGGTGGCGATGAAATTCGCGCTCTTCCCGGTGACACAGTTGTATGCCGGTGCACTCTTCTACTCCGGTGAGCACATCCGGCAGGTACTGCAGGCGTACCGAGAACTCACCGCGTCCGCGCCCGACGAGTTGACGACATCATTCGCAGTGCTGAACCTGCCCCCGTTGCCCGGCGTACCGCCATTCATGCAGGGGCACTTGACCATAGCGGTACGAGTGTCGTACGTCGGCGAAGCCGAGATTGGCTCGAAGCTGATCGACCCGCTGCGCGCGGCGGCGCCTACGCTAGCGGACACCGTGGCCAGCATCCCATACACCCAGTTCGCCACCATCAGCAACGACCCGACCGATCCCGCGCCCGCGGTCGAGCATTTCGGACTGCTTCGAGAACTGACCGACGAGACCGTCAAGGCAATCGTCGACACGGTTGGGCCCGATTCCGGCAGCACGATCAACATCGTCGATATCCGGCATTTGCAAGGAGCTTTCAGCAGGCCGGCGCCGTTCCCCAACGCGGTAGGAGCCCGTGACGCCGCGTATGCGATGTTCGGTCTTACCGTAGTGCCGCCGGGACAAGACGTCGCGGCCTACCGTGACTCGGGCCGTGAACTCCTTGCGGCACTGCGGCCCTGGCTGCACGAGATGACCAACCCAAGCTTCGTCGGACCGGCCGACGTATCCGGGGGGCGTATCAGGCGGGTCTATGAGCCCGAGGTCTACGACAAATTGCAGACGGTCAAACAGCGCTACGACCCGTACAACAGATTCCGGCTCAACCACAACATCCCGCCGCGTTCCGCCGCCTAGGGCGCGCCGGGACCCCTGGCTTGCCCGGACCCGGTATTTCCGTACCATACAAAAATGGCTGTCGAACGTCGAACACGCCGGGCCGGGGGTGCACGCCGGACCGCGGCCGTCGAAGCCGCGGCCGGGGTGCTGGCGGATCGAGGGTACGAAAATGCCCGGTTCGCCGATGTCGCGCAGGCCAGCGGTACGGCGATCAGCACGCTGCAGAACTACTTCGGCTCGCGCGAGGACATGCTGATCGAGGCGATGCGGCATGCGACTGAAGTCGAGGTGGCCGCGCTCGAGGCCGTGGCCGACGCCGAGAACGACCCGTGGAACCGCCTGGTCGCGATGATCGACCGCAACCTCAATACGCCGCTGCGCAACCACCAGATGCTGATCGAGTTCTGGCGCTCGGGCATCCGCGACGGGGAGTTGCGGGACTACGGCGAAGAGGGCTGGGCCCGTTACCGGGCGCCGTTTCTGCGCACGGTGATCGAGGGCCGCGACGCCGGCGTCTTCACGCCTTCGATCGCCGCGGACGACGTCGTGGATCTGCTGTTCGCCACGATCGTCGGCGCCATGATTCCGCGGGTGCTGCGGTTTCCCAGCCCCTCGGCCGACCGGTTCCGGACCGCGTTGCTCCGGCAACTTGCTGTGACGCTCGGTCGCCCCGGATACGAGTAGGCCGGCGGCCTGCGGCGGGATCCGCCCGCGACGTTAGCGAACGGGCGATTACCAACTGTCGAAAACTCCGCGATGTCGCTGCCTGGTTTTGTTGTGCGAGATACGTTTTCGCGCAAAACATACAGCGAAGGATCGCACATGAGTCACGCGTCGCGTTGTCGCACCGTCGGCCTCGGGTTGGCCGCTGGGTCCGTATTGGCCGCGGGTTTGATCACGGTGGCACCCATCGTGTCTGCCGACGGGACCGCGCAAGCCATCGCACCCGCGGCCCCGGCGCCGTTCCCGGCCGATCCGGTCACGAAGAATCCGCCGCCTGCGACCGGCACCGCGCCGCCGGTTACCGCGCAGTCAGCTCCGCCGCCGGCCGCTGAGCCGACCCAAAAGGGTGGTCAACCCGAAGGGCAGGCCACTCAACAGCAGGCGACGACGCAGGCCCAGCAGCCGCAGGGGCAACCGCAACAGCAGCAGGCGACACAGCAGCAGGCCGCGCCCGCGACTCAGACACCGAAAGGCGCTCCGCCACCGGCCGAGGCGGCCGAGGCCTCTCCGCAACCCGCGGCGCCGGCCCCGTCGCGGCAGGCTCCCGATGGCTCCGGTCCGCTCGCGGGCAATGGTCCCGGCTCGGGCCCCCTCGCCGGTGACGGCCCCGGTCCCGGCGCTGGCGAGGGGGCCGGTGGCGGTCCAGGCCAGGGGCGGTTGGGCTCGGGTCCCGGTGCGGGCGCCGGCCCGGGCGGCGGTGGTCCCGGTCCCGGCGCCGGTCCCGGGCGACGAGGCGGCATCGGCAGGAATTGACCCGCATCGACGACAACACCCGCGCGGCGATTGCCACGCGGGTGTTGTCGTTAAGCCGACTCAGACGTCGTAGTACAGCGCGAACTCGTAGGGGTGCGGCCGGATCTGGACCGGCAGAATCTCGTTCTCGCGCTTGAAGTTGATCCACGTCTCGATCAGGTCGGGCGTGAAAACGCCTCCCTCGGTGAGGTATTCGTGGTCCTCTTCCAGCCGGTCGATCACCGCGGACAGCTGGGTTGGCGCCTGCGGGATGTTGGCGGCCTCTTCGGGCGGCAGCTCGTAGAGGTCCTTGTCGACCGGCGCCTGCGGCTCGATCTTGTTCTTGATGCCGTCCAGGCCGGCCATCAGCATGGCGGCGAATGCCAGGTACGGGTTGCCCGACGAGTCGGGGCAACGGAACTCCAGGCGCTTGGCCTTCGGGTTGCTGCCGGTGATCGGGATACGCACACACGCCGACCGGTTGCGCTGGCTGTAGACCAGGTTGATCGGCGCTTCGTAGCCGGGCACCAGCCGCTTGTAGGAGTTCACCGTCGGGTTGGTGAACGCCAGCAGCGACGGCGCGTGGTGCAGCAGTCCGCCGATGTAGTGGCGCGCGGTGTCCGACAGGCCGGCGTAGCCGGTCTCGTCGTACATCAACGGGCTGCCGTCCTTCCACAGTGACTGGTGAGTGTGCATGCCGGAGCCGTTGTCACCGAACAGCGGCTTGGGCATGAAGGTGACGGTCTTGCCGTTCTGCCAGGCGGTGTTCTTGACGATGTACTTGTACAACTGCATGTCGTCGGCCGCGTGCAGCAGCGTGTTGAACTTGTAGTTGATCTCGGCCTGACCGCCGGTGCCCACCTCGTGGTGGCCCTTCTCCAGGCTGAAGCCGGCCTTGATCAGGTTCGACAGCATCTCGGCGCGCAGATCGACGTAGTGGTCGACGGGGGCCACCGGGAAGTACCCACCCTTGGGGCGCACCTTGTAGCCGCGGTTGGGCGAACCGTCGTTCTCGCTGGGCTCGCCGGTGTTCCACCAGCCGGAGATCGCGTCCACCTCGTAGAACGAGCCGTTGGTGCGCGAGTCGAAGCTCACCGAGTCGAAGATGTAGAACTCGGCCTCGGCGCCGAAGTAGGCCGTGTCGGCGACACCGGTGCTGATCAGGTAGTTCTCCGCCTTGCGGGCGACGTTGCGCGGGTCGCGCGAGTACGCCTCCAGGGTGAAGGGGTCGTGCACGAAGAAGTTGAGGTTCAGCGTCTTGTGTTCGGTGAACAGGTCGATCTGCGCGGTCGCGGGGTCGGGCAGGAGCAACATGTCCGACTCGTGGATCGACTGGAAGCCGCGAATCGACGAGCCGTCGAAGGCCAAGCCGTCTTCGAAGATGCTTTCGTCGAAGAACGAAATCGGAATCGTGAAGTGCTGCATGATGCCGGGCAGGTCACAGAACCGGACGTCGACAAATTCGACGTTTTCGTCTTTGGCGAGTTTGAAGACGTCATCCTGCGTCTTTTCCGTCACTGATTGCTCCTTTGCTTGGTAATCCGCGGCCTGACGCTATGAAGGTGATGTTGCCCGCCCATCAACCCCGTGTTGCGCGGAGGTTACGTGACCACGCGTCCCACAGATCGGAGTGGAGCAACGGCGGGTTCTATTGTGAGGCCCATGGACCGCAAAATCGTATCTGGTCGGCCGCGCGGGCGCAGCAACCCGTCCCTGCCGTCGGCGGCCGGCTCCGACGCGACGAAGGGGCGATGATGCCGGAGTCGCGCCCGGCGTATCCCGGCGAGACGCTCGGCTTGCCGAAGAGCGGCCCGGGCGCATTGGCGTCGATGGGACGCCGGCTGGCCGCATTGATGGTCGACTGGCTGATCGCATACGGTCTGGCGGCGCTGGCGATGGCGTTCGGCATGTTCTCCGAACGGATGTTGTCGACGGCGGTGTTGGTGATCTGGTTTCTGCTCGGTGTGGTGGCGGTGCGGCTGTACGGGTTCACCCCGGGTCAGCTGGCGCTCGGCCTTCGGGTGACCGCGTTGGACGGACGCCTGGGTGTGGGCCGCGTGGCGGCGCGCGGGCTGCTGGTCGCCCTGGTGGTGCCGGCGTTGTTCACCGACTGGGACGGGCGGGGCATTCAGGACCGGGTGACCAACACCGCCGTCGTCCGGCGTTAGACGCGCCTACTTGCGGCGCACCGTCCGCTGTACGCCGCGCATTTTGCCGGCGCCCGGCAGCGGCCCCTTCGGCATCACGGCTGCCCCGGCCCGCGACCCGAGCGCAGTCAGCCGCGACTCCAGGGTGTCCATCTGCTTGACGCTGATGTTGGCCGGCAGCTTGGTCAGGTGACGCTCCAGCTTGGACAGCGGTACCTCGCCCTCGCCGTTGCCGACGACGATGTCGTAGATCGGGACGTCGCCGACCAGTCGCGCGGTGCGCTTCTTCTCTTGCGCCAGAAGCGGTTTGACGCGGCCCGTTGCCCCTTCGCCGACCAAGATGACGCCCGGCCGGCCGAGCACCCGGTGCACCGCGTCCAAGTGGCCGGTCGCGGCCACCCCCGGCGTGACCCGCCACTTGCCGCGCAGGTTGTCCAGCACCCAGGCCGCCGCACCGGTTTGCCCCTCGGCCTGGCGGTAGATCGATTTCTGGGCCCGGCGCCCGAAGATGATGAACGCCACCAGCGCGCCCAGCACCACGCCGAGCGGGATCAGGGTGAACATGGTGAACCCGCCGACCAGCACACCGACCGTCGTCGAGACGGCCACGATCAGGACGAAGGCGCCGATCATGTAGGGGAGCAGGCGCTTGTCCTGCTTGCGCTGCACGTTGAACGCCTGCCACAGCTGACCGCGGCGCTCCTTGGCCGCGGCCTTGTGTTCGGCGGCCGCCGCTGCCCGGGCGGCTTTGTTCTCGGCGGTGGTGCGGGGTTTAGCCATAATCACCAAGGATACGAGGCGCCACGCCCGTGATGGCCTCGAGTTACCCCAGGGCGTCGGAGGCGCGGCCGCGTACCACCTGCTCGTAGAGCCGCCCGGCCCGATACGACGATCGCACCAGCGGCCCGGCCAGCACCCCGGCGAAGCCCAGCCCCTCGGCGTACTGCGCGAACTCGTCGAACTCCGCGGGCTTCACCCAGCGCTGGACCGGGTGGTGGCGCGCCGACGGGCGCAGGTACTGGGTGATGGTGACGATGTCGCAGCCGGCGTCGTGCAGATCGGCCAGCGCGGTGCGCACCTCGTCGGGCGTCTCGCCGAGGCCGAGGATCAGGTTGCTCTTGGTGACCAGTCCGTCCTCGCGTGCCGCGGTGAGCACGCCCAGGCTGCGCTGGTAGGTGAACGCCGGCCGAATCCGCTTGAAGATACGTGGGACCGTTTCGACGTTGTGCGCCAACACTTCTGGGCGCGCCGCGAACACCTCCGCCAAGCGGGCGGGCTCGCCGTTGAAGTCGGGGACCAACAGCTCGACGCCGGTCGACGGGTTGAGCTCCTTGATGGCGCGCACGGTTTCGGCGTACAGCCACGCCCCGCCGTCGGGCAGGTCGTCGCGGGCGACGCCGGTGACGGTGGCATAGCGCAACCCCATCGCCTGCACGCTTTCGGCGACGCGCCTGGGCTCGTCGCGGTCCAGCTCGGCGGGCTTGCCGGTGTCGATCTGGCAGAAGTCGCAGCGGCGGGTGCACTGGTCGCCGCCGATCAGGAAGGTGGCTTCCCGGTCCTCCCAGCATTCGAAGATGTTGGGGCAGCCGGCCTCTTCGCAGACGGTGTGCAGCCCTTCGCGTTTGACCAGGCTTTTGAGCTCGGTGTACTCCGGTCCCATCCGGGCCCGCGTCTTGATCCAGGGCGGCTTGCGCTCGATCGGGGTTTGCGCGTTGCGCACCTCGAGCCGCAGCAGTTTGCGGCCTTCCGGAGCGACAGTCACATTGCTGATGCTACGCGGGTGGCGTCGGGTGGCCCCACCGGTAAGACCCCGTCCAGGGCGTCGCACACCGCCGCGGCGACGGCCGCGCGAACCTCGTCGACGGTGACGGTGCAGCCGAGTTCGGCGGACAACGACGTCACCCCGGCGTCGGTGATGCCGCAGGGCACGATGGCCTCGAACGCGTTCAGGTCGCAGTCGCAGTTGAGCGCGAATCCGTGCAGGGCGGTCGCCCTGGAGACCCGCACACCGATCGCGGCGATCTTGCGCGCGGGCCGGCCGGGCAGCCAGACGCCGGAGCGGCCGTCGACCCGGCCCGCATCCAGCCCCAGATCGCGGCATACCTTGATCAGCGATTCCTCAAGGCGCCGAACGTAATTCACCACATCCAGGGGCTCGGCCAGTCCGATCACCGGGTAGCCGACCAATTGCCCTGGCCCGTGCCAGGTGATCTTGCCGCCGCGGTCGGTGTCTATTACGGGAGTGCCGTCCACCGGTCGCTCGTGTGGCTCGGTGCGCCGCCCGGCAGTGTAGACGGCGGGGTGCTCCAACAGCAGCAGGGTGTCGCTGCCCTCGGCGACCCTGGTGTCGGCCAGGTCGCGCTGTAGTTGCCAGGCGGTGCGGTATTCGACCGTTCCCAGTTGACGGACGTCGATGGGTGCCGCGCTGGACCGGATGGAGCTTGTCACGTTGGCGAGGTTACGCCCCGGGCGGCGGACCACGAGACACCGATGGATAAATCGTCGCCACTTGTCATTGCAGGCAAGGGGTAATGGCGATAGCTTTCTAACCGGAGTTCGCCGGGTAGGGGGCCTCGACGGACGTCATCGATCAAGGAGTGGCGATGGCCCATCCCCCGCTATATGACGGCGGCCGGTTGCTCGAACTATTCGACCGGGCCGCGATTATCCTTCGCAACACCCAGCAAGGACCGGAGCGATTTGGGCTCGCGGCGTCAGTGCTGTGTGAGTTTTTTCAGACGGTGGTGTCGGACGACAATTTTTGGGGCGTGCTGGGGGGTGTCATTGACGGCCAGCCGGACATCACTGAGATTCTGCAGAGTCTGGACGACTTTGAGGACGACGAGTACCAGCTCCTGGTGGCGGCAGGCGTCGATGAACGGGTGGCCGCAGACTTGGTCCGCAGCCTGAGGCGACAACTTGAGCGATACCGCCCCGGCTCCGCGCCGGCGACCCAAGAGTTGCGGAACGGCATTGACCAAATGGCCGGGGCCGTCTGCAGCGCTCAGAACGAGCTCGCCACGATCCAGCAGGGAAAGGATGGGCGCCGGCGACGGCGCGCGAAGCTCAGGCTCCTCGGTCGCTGTCTGAAGGTCGCGGCGTCGATTGTCACCATTGTCGTCGACATACCGGCGGTGCCAACGCTGGCGGGCATTGGCTCGATAGTTGGTGGAGTGCTCGAGGCGGGGCAACAGGTCGCCGAGCACCTCGCGGAGAGTGAGACCGACGGATGAACGCCGAGACGGCCGATAGCGCGACCGCGCTCTAACAACCATCGCGGTGAATGTATTTGTGCCGCTTATGTTTATCTGTGTTGAACGACAGTAGAAACCCAAATCCCATCGCGACGGTGAGAGATGTACGACTGGCTCCGTGATGCTGGGTAGGCGATTGGATCCTCGACCCAACGATGTCGGGGCGGCCGCGTGCGGCCATATTTGAGCGACGATCGCCGCCAGTGCACACTCGTCAAATCTCTTGTGCCACTTGTGTTTCTGTAGTCACATTGCCGGGTTTTTTGTCGGTGATTGTCGATAGTTTCGGGGTATGAGTTCAGCAGTGGCCATCGACGAGGACGCGGCGTTTGATGCCTTGGACGCGGCCCTCGAGATCGTGCTCGGGTTGGACTCACACATGCTGGACACCCGCGAACGCCTGACGAGGCTGCAACGCTACGAAAACGTGCGCCGACGCCTGTCCGCCGGTGAACACCGGCTGATCAACCAACTCCAGCAGGAAGCCACCCCGGCGGAGTTGGGCGGCAAACTCTCCCATGCCATCGCGGACTGGATCTTGATCAGCCGCGCCGAAGCTGGGAGGCGGGTGCGCGACGCCGCCGACCTGGGCGAGCGGCGGGCGTTGACCGGGGAGCCGTTGGTACCGGTGCTGGCCGCGACCGCCACCGCCCAACGAGCCGGAAAGCTGGGGACCGAACATGTGGCGGTGATCCGCCGCTTCTACCACCAGTTGCCGGGCTGGATCGATATCGAGACCCGCACCCGTGCCGAAGCCGACCTGGCGCGTCTGGCCACCCAGTATCGCCCCGATCAACTCGCCGGGTTCGCCGAACACCTGACCGATTGCCTGAACCCGGACGGCAGTTTCACCGACGATGACCGGGCCCGGCGCCGCGGAATAACCCTGGGCAAGCAAGGGGCCGACGGCATGTCGGCGTTCAGTGGCTGGCTGACACCGGAGGCCCGGGCCACGCTCGAGGCGGTGTTGGCGAAGCTCGCCGCACCGGGCATGTGCAACCCCACCGACGACACCCCGTGTGTCGACGGCGCGCCCAGCCAAGACGCGATCGATCACGATCCGCGCTCCACCGCGCAACGCCATCACGACGGCCTCAATGCCGCCCTGCGCGCGGTCCTGGCCTCCGGAGAACTGGGCCAGCACAACGGGCTACCCGCCACCATCATCGTGTCCACCACCCTGGCCGAACTCGACGCCGCGGCCGGCCAGGGAACGACTGGCGGCGGCACCCGATTGCCGATCAGCGACGTGATCCGCCTGGCCCGCCACGCCCATCACTACCTGACCGTGTTCGACAACGGCAAGCCGGTGGCGCTGTATCACAGCAAACGGCTCGCCTCACCGGGTCAGCGAATTGTGCTGTACGCCAAGGACCGTGGCTGCTCAGCGCCCGGATGCACGACCCCCGGCTACTTCTGCGAAGTCCACCACATCACCGACTACGCCCAATGTCACGAAACCGACATCGACAACCTGACCCTGGCCTGCGGCACCCACCACCGCCTGCTGCAACCGCGCGGTTGGAGCACCCGAAAACGGGCGAACGGCGACACCGAATGGATACCGCCGCCGCACCTCGACCGCGGCCAACCCCGCACCAACACCTACCACCACCCGCAGAAACTGCTCTGCGACGAGGAAGGTGACCCGGACGTCGCGTAGGGCGCTAGTCCTGGTCGCGCCGCGCGGTGGCATAGGCCAGCGCCTCGCCAATGGTGTTGTGGTGGAACTGAAATCCGGCGCGTTCAAGAGCCGACGGGATGGCACGCTGACCGGTCAACAGCCCCTCGTCGGCGAACTCGCCGAGCGCGGCTCGCACCGCGACCGCCGGTAGCAACATCGGGGTCGGACGGTTGACCGCGCTGCCGAAGGCGGTGGTGAACTCGGCGTTGGTCACCGGTGCGGGCCCGGTCATGTTCACCGGCCCGGACAGCGACGGGTGCCCGATCGCGAACAGCAGCGCCCGCACCTCGTCCTCCAGGCTGATCCACGACATGTACTGACGGCCGCTGCCCAGCCGGGCGCCCAGGCCCACCGAAAACAGCGGACGCATCCGGCGCAACGCGCCGCCCGCCGCGGCCATCACCAGGCCGGTTCGGGCCAGCACCACCCGGGCACCGCCGTATTGGGCCGGCAGCGTCGCCGCCTCCCAGTCTTCACAGAGCCGGGCCAGGAAACCCGTTCCCGCGCGGTCGTTTTCGTCGACCACGCGGTCCTTGGTGTTGCCGTAGTAGCCCACGGCGCTGGCGTTGATCAGGGTCTCGACGCCGGCGTCGGCAACCGCGGTGGCCAACACCTCCGTCGGGGCGATGCGGCTGTCGCGCAGGCTCTGCTTGAACGCGCCCGACCACCGGCGCTTGCCGACATTGACACCACACAGGTTGACGACAGCGTCGACCTCGCTGAGCGCGTCGGGATCGAACTGGCCGCTCTCCGGATTCCAGCGCAGCTCATCGGGATTCGCCGGCGTCCGGCGCACTATGCGCAACACCCGATGGTCGGCGGCGCGTAGGGCCGCAGCCAAGGCGGAACCGATCAGGCCGGAGGAACCCGCAATCGCGACGACGGGCTTGGCCAATGTGCTCAAGCCCTTCTAAAGACCTAAGTCGGCCTCGAACGCTCCCTCTTCAAGCCGGTGCTTGACCGTGGTGAGGAATCGTCCGGCATCGGCCCCGTCGATCAGCCGATGGTCGTAGGTCAGCGGCAAGTAGCAGATCGAGCGCACGCCGATCGATTCGTTTCCGCTCTCGTCGACCACCACCCGCGGGCGCTTGACGATCGCCCCGGTGCCCAGCATGGCGGCCTGCGGCGGGACCAGAATCGGGGTGTCGAACAACGCGCCCTGGCTGCCGATGTTGGTGATCGTGAAGGTGCCGCCGGACAGCTCATCCGGTTTCAGGTTGCCCGTCCGGGCGCGCTCGGCGATGTCGGCGATCGCGCGGGCCAGCCCGGCCAGCGACAGGTCGCCGGCGTTGTGGACCACGGGGGAGAGCAGGCCCTGCTCGGTGTCGACGGCGAAACCCAGGTGCTCGGCGTCGTAGTAGGTGATCTCCTTGGAGTCCTCGTTGTAGCTGGCGTTGATGTTGGGGTGAATCTTCAGCGCGTCGATCACCGCCTTGGCGATGAACGGCAGGTAGGTCAGATTCACGCCCTCACGCTCGGCGAACGACGTCTTCGCCTTCGCGCGCAGTCCCACGATCTTGGTCATGTCGACCTCGTGGGTCTGGGTGAGCTGCGCGGTGGCCTGCAGCGATTCCCGGGTCTTCTTGGCCGTGATCTGCCGGATCCGGTTGGCCTTCTGCGTGGTACCGCGCAGGTGGGCCAGCGCCGGTGCCGGAGTCGGCGCGGCCGAGGCCTTGGCCGCCGGTGCGGCGGGAGCCTGAGCGGCCGGAGCGGGGGCCTTCGCGGCCTCTTGCTTGCGCTGCGCGGCGGCCAGCACGTCCTGCTTGCGGATGCGGCCACCGACCCCGGTGCCCTTCACCGAGGCAAGGTCGATGTTGTTTTCGCTGGCCAGTTTCCGCACCAGCGGGGTCACGTACGGGCTGCCGTCACCCTGGGGCTCGGCGACCAGCTCCGACGGTGCGGCCTTGGGGGCTGGGGCCGACTCGGGCGTCGGTTGCGGCTTCGGCGCGGGCGGGGCCTCCGGCGCGGGAGCGGGCTTCGGCGCCGGCGGCGCCTCGGCCTTGGGCGCCGGTGCCGGCTCGGGCTTGGGCTCCGGCTTGGGGGCCGGGGCCGGGGTGGCGGCCGCGGCCGAGCCGCTGCCGATCCGGGCCAGCTCGCCGCCGACGGCGACGGTGTCGTCCTCGTCGGCTGTGATGCTGACCAGGACTCCAGCCACCGGCGACGGGATCTCGGTGTCCACCTTGTCGGTCGACACCTCCACCAGCGCCTCGTCGACCTGGACTGAATCGCCGACCTTCTTGAGCCAGCGGGTCACGGTGCCCTCGGTGACCGACTCGCCGAGCTCGGGCATCAGCACCGGGGTCGCGCTGCCGTTGCCCGAACTCGCGGCCGGCGGAGCGGGTTCGGGCTGACGCTCGGGTTCCGGCTGGGCCTCGGGTTCCGGCTGGGCCTGCGACTCCGGCTGGGCCTCGGGTTCCGGTTCCGGCTCGGCTGCCGGCTGGCTGGGCGCGGCGGAGGCGCCGTTCTCCGAGGCGTCGCCGATGACGGCGAGCTCGCCGCCGACCTCGACGGTGTCGTCCTCCTGGGCGACGATCTTGGTCAGCACACCCGCGGCCGGCGAGGGGATTTCGGTATCGACCTTGTCGGTCGACACCTCGACAAGCGGTTCGTCGAGCTCGACCGTGTCGCCTTCCTGCTTGAGCCAGCGGGTGACCGTCCCCTCGGTGACGCTCTCACCGAGTGCCGGCATTTGGACGGAGAAGGCCATGTCTTTTGACTCCTCGATCGCTCGTGGGTCTGCGCAGGTCAACATCTGACTTACCACACCGCGGTGTCTGCAAGTTGACGTCGAAACTATCCTGTCATTGCCTCCGCGTCGGCACACAACCAGGGCTGACCCGCTTGCTGCGGTGGGCCGAATTGTCAGGGGGCGGTCACGCTAGATCGCGGGGAGGCGGAAGTTCGATGCCGGCAATACAGCAGTTCGTCGACAGCGCGGACGGTGTCCGCGTCGCCGTCCACGAGGAAGGCAACCCCGACGGTCCCACCGTCGTACTGGTGCACGGATGGCCCGACTCGCACGTGCTGTGGGACGGTGTCGTACCGCTGCTGACCCAGCGGTTCCGGGTGCTGCGCTACGACAACCGCGGCGTCGGGCTGTCGGGGTCGCCCAAGAAGGTCTCGTCGTACACGATGGCGCACTTCGCCGACGACTTCGCGGCGGTGACAAACGAACTGAGCCCGGGCGCGCCGGTGCACGTGCTGGCCCACGACTGGGGTTCGGTGGGTATCTGGGAGTACTTGAAACGCCCGGGCGCCGGTGGCCGGGTGGCGTCGTTCACGTCGGTGTCCGGCCCGAGCCACGAGCAACTCGTGGAATACATCTTCAGCGGACTGCGCCAACCGTGGCGCCCGCGTCGGTTCGCCCGCTCGGTCAGTCAGGCGCTGCGGCTGACCTACATGCTTTTCTTCTCGGCCCCGGTGCTGGCGCCGCTGTTGATTCGGGCGGCCTTCTCGGTGCGCGCGCTGCGGCGGATGGTGGTCGATAACATTCCCGCTGAGCAGATCCATCACTCCCCGAACATGGCCGCGGATGCGGCCAGCTCGGTTAAAACCTATCCCGCCAACTACTTTCGTTCGTTCTCCGTGCGCGGCCAACCCATCCACGCGGTCGACGTGCCGGTGCAGCTGATCGTCAACACCCGCGACCAGTACGTCCGGCCCTACGGCTACGACGAGACCGGGCGGTGGGTGCCGCGGCTGTGGCGCCGCGACATCAGGGCCGGGCACTTCTCGCCGATGTCGCACCCGCAGGTGATGGCCGCCGCGGTGCACGAGTTCGCGGACCTGACCGACGGCAAGGCGCCCAGCCGTGCGATGCTGCGCGCGCAGGTGGGCCGTCCCCGCCGGGCCTTCGGCGACACGCTGGTGTCGGTCACCGGTGCCGGCAGCGGTATCGGGCGCGCGACCGCATACGCGTTTGCCCGGGAGGGCGCCGAGCTGATCGTCAGCGACATCGACGAAGCCGCCGTCAAGGAGACCGCGGCCGCGATTGCCGCACGCGGCGGGGTCGCGCACGCCTACGTGCTCGACGTGTCCGACACCGACGCGGTCGAGGCGTTCGCCGAGCGGGTCTGCGCCGCCCACGGGGTGCCCGACGTCGTGGTCAACAACGCGGGCATCGGACAGGCCGGCCAGTTCCTGGACACCCCCGCCGAACAGTTCGACCGGGTGCTCGACGTCAACCTCGGCGGCGTGGTGAACGGCAGCCGGGCGTTCGGGCGGCGCCTGGTCGAGCGCGGCACCGGCGGGCACATCGTCAACGTGTCGTCGATGGCCGCCTACGCCCCCCTGCAGTCGCTGAACGCCTACTGCACGTCCAAAGCCGCGACGTACATGTTCTCCGATTGTCTGCGCGCCGAACTCGACGCCGCCAACGTCGGTCTGACCACGATCTGCCCGGGTCTGATCGACACGAACATCATCAACACCACCCGGTTCGACGCGCCCGCCGGCAAACACGACGACCACGTCGACGGCCGACGGGGTCAGCTGGGCAAGATGTTCGCGCTGCGCCGCTACGGGCCCGAGAAGGTCGCCGACGCGATCTTGACGTCGGTCCGCAAGAACACGCCGATTCGCCCCGTGGCGCCGGAAGCCTATGCGCTGTATGGGGTTTCGCGGCTACTGCCGCAAGCACTGCGTAGCACCGCGCGCTTGCGGGTGATCTGACTCGCCCTCAGCCCGCTTCGCTCAGGCCGCCGGCGCTCCCTCACGGCGCACCAGCAGCGCACCCGCGATCGCGACGAGCCCGACGATCGTCAAGGGGATGGTCCAGGTCCGACGGGTACCCAGCTCCGACTCGCAGCGCGCCACGTAGTCGGTGTGCGGCACCACCTGGTTGACGATCGGGATGTTGGCCACGCTCTTGTCGTTGGCGTTACGCGCCGCGGTGAGATCCGCGACAACAGCGTTCCCGCACCCCAAAGAACCGCCATTGCCGTCGGATACCGAGACCGGCACCAGCAGCCCGATCACGCCGGCCAGTAGCAGCACGGCGGCTACAGCAAGGATCAACCGACGCACCGTCATGATTCGCCTCCCGTTCGAGTACTGATCGCAGGGAGGTTATCCATCGAAAGAGGTGGCTAAACGGTGAACTGTCCGCCGGCGGCCGCGCGGACGTGGTTGCCGCGCTTGGGCCGCAGCTGCCGGGGTACCCGAGCCGAGACCCCGATACGAAGGACTTCACATGACGTCGAAGGAACAGATGGCCACCAGCCGGGAGGTGCGCGCTTCCCGCCAGCAGGTCTGGGACGCGATGGCCAACGGATGGACCTACACCCAATGGGTGGTCGGCAACAGCCGTACCCGCGCCGTCGACTCGGACTGGCCGCAGCCTGGCTCGGCGATCCGGCACTCGGTGGGCGTCTGGCCGTTGGTGATCAATGACAAAACCGTCGTCGAAAGCTGCACTCCAGGCCAGGAACTGATACTTCGTGCACACCTGGGTGTCCTTGGCGCTGCCCGGATTACGCTGCGGCTCAACGACATTGGCGATGGATGCCGAATCGACATGATCGAGGTGCCCGCGACGGGTCCGATGAAGATCATCCCCGACCGACTGGCGCTGGCCGCCGTCTACCCGCGCAACCGCGAGTGCCTGCTGCGGCTGGCGGCGCTGGCCGAACGCCTTGAGCCGAGCCAGGTCAAGTAGCCCGTGGCCGTGGATACGGCAGACGCGGTCGTCATCGGAGCCGGACATCACGGCCTGGTGGCCGCGTCGATGCTGGCCGACGCCGGCTGGGACGTGCTGGTGCTCGAGGCGCAACCCGAGCCGGGTGGCGCGGTACGCAGCGCCGAGCTGACTCCGGGCTACATTACCGATCTGTTCAGCTCGTTCTACCCGATGACGGTGGTCTCACCGGCCATGCGGTCGCTGCGGCTCGAAGACCACGGGCTGCGATGGTCGCGCGCGCCCGCAGTGGTCGGCCACCCGCGTGACGGCGCCGACGACGACCCGCCCGTCGTCTACCCCGACGCCGCCCGGACGGCAGCGGAATTCGCGCGGCGATCCCCGGCCGACGGCGACAACTGGTGGCGTCTGGTGGAGTTGTGGGACAAGATCAAGACGCCGCTGCTGGACGCGATGCTGGCGCCGTTCCCGCCGGTGCGTCCGCTGCTGGGACTGCTGCGCAGACTCGGCACGCCCGAAGCGCTCCGAGTCGCGCGGCTGCTGGTGCAGCCGGCCAACGCCATGGCGAGCCAGCTGTTCGACGGTGAGGCACCGCGAAGGTTGTTGTTGGGCAACGCGATGCACGCCGATGTTCCACCGGACGCGCCGATCAGCGGCGCGATGGGCTTTCTGATGACGATGCTGGCCCAGGATCAGGGTTGGCCGGTTCCGGTGGGCGGTTCCGGTCAATTGACGGCGGCGCTGATCGCGCGAGCGCGCTCGGCCGGTGCGCGAATCGAGTGCGATCAGAACGTGTCTCGCATCCACGTGCGGGCCGGCCGCGCGGTCGGTGTGAGCACCGCGCAGGGACGAACAGTGAACGCGCGTCGTGCGGTGGTGGCCGACGTGACCGCACCCAGATTGTTCTGCGACATGCTGCCGCCCGACGCGGTTCCCGCCGCGCTGCGTCGCGACCTCGCGCACTACAGCTGGGATCCGCCGGTGGTGAAGGTCAACTACGCGCTGGCAACCCCGATTCCGTGGCGAGCGAAGAGTCTGAGCTCGGTCGGCACCGTGCACTTGGGTGCCGACGGGGACGGCCTGATCCGCTGGATGGCAGACCTGAATACCCGCGTGGTGCCCGATCATCCCTACATGCTGTTGGGCCAGACCACTACGGCAGACCCCAGCAGATCACCGGCGGGCACCGAAAGTGCCTGGGCCTACACACATTTGCCGCGAAATGTGGCTGACGACGCTTCGGCGCAGCAACTGGCGGCATCGATGGACCGGGTCATCGAAGAGCATGCGCCCGGCTTCGGCGCGGCGGTGATCGACCGCTTTGTGCAACGCCCGTCCGACTTGGAGGCCAGCGACGCCAATTTGCACCTCGGGGCGCTCAACGGCGGGACCGCGCAGTTGCATCAGATGCTGATCTTTCGTCCCGCGCCCGGAATGGGCCGGGCCGAAACACCGGTCGAGCGGCTGTATCTGGGCAGCGCGTCGGCGACGCCGGGCGGCTCGGTGCACGGCGCCTGCGGACGCAACGCGGCCCGCGCCGCGCTGGCCGCCGACGGTCTGACGGGCTGGCCGCGCCGTCGATTCCGCAAGGCCGTGCTCGACCGGCTGAGCCGCTAGCCGTTCACTAGCCCTTTTCGCAGATGTCCTCGAGCACCGCGAACATCGTGCGGGTCGGCACGCCGGTGGAACCCTTGGGGGAGTAGCCCCAGGGGCTACCGGTGTTGAAGGCCGGCCCCGCCACATCGATGTGCGCCCAGCTCACCCCGTCGGCGACGAACTCGCGCAGGAACACCCCGGCCACCAGCATGCCGGCGAAGCGCTGCCCGCTGATGTTGGACAGGTCGGCGACCTGAGACTTCAGGTCGTCCTTGAGCTCGTCAGGTAGCGGCATCGGCCAGCCGTTCTCGCCCACCCGCTGCGAGATCGCGGCGACCCGGTCGCGGAACTCGTCGCTGCCCATCACCCCGGGGATGCGCGCGCCCAGCGCCACCGTCTGCGCACCGGTCAGCGTGGACGTCTCGATCAGATAATCCGGATCGTCCTCGCACGCCCGCACGATGGCGTCGGCCAGGATGAGCCGGCCCTCGGCGTCGGTGTTCTGCACCTCGACGGTGGTTCCGCCGTACTGGGTGAGGACGTCGCCGGGGCGCTGCGCGGTCGCCGAAGGCATGTTCTCGGCCATTGGTACGGTGGCGATCACGTCGATCGGCAGTTCGAGCTGCGCGGCCAGCGTGACGGTCGCGATCACCGCGGCGGCACCGCCCATGTCCGAGGTCATGTGATGCATCGAGGCGGCGGGCTTGATCGAAATGCCGCCGGTGTCGAACGTGACGCCCTTGCCGACCAGCGCCACCTTTCGGGCCTGCTTGGGCTTCTTGGCCAGCTTCGAGCCGCGGTGGATCAGCCGCACCAGGCGCGGGGGCCGCGACGAGCCCTGCCCAACGCCGACAATGCCGCCGTAGCCACCCTTTTGCAGCGCCTTCTCGTCGAGCACCTCCACTTCGAGGCCGACCGACTCGCCCAAAGCCTTTGCGCGTTTGGCGAATTCGGCGGGGAACAGGTGACTCGGCGGGGTGTTGACGAAATCGCGTGCGGTGGCGACCGCGGCCGCGACGGCTGCACCGTGCGCGACCTGCTTCTTGGCGTCTTTCGCCCGCCCTGTTTCAGAGGCCAGCACCGTGATCTTGCTCAGCCCTTTGTCTTTGGGCGCGGTCTTCTCGCTGCGGAACTCGGTGAACCGGTAGCTGCCCAGGATCAGTCCCTCGACCGCGGCGGCGGCCACGTCCTCGCCGGGCAGCTCGGCCAGCGTGGTGATCACCGATTCGGCCTTGCCCAGCGAGCGGGCGGCCACCCCCGCGGCGCGCCGGACGGTTTCGGCGGGCCACTCGGATTGCGGCTTCCCGAGGCCGACGGTGAGCACGCTGGCTACCGGAAGCGACGACACCACCAGCCGGTGCACCTGTTCGCTGGCGCCGGTGGCGTCCAGTGCCTGCAGGCCGGCCAGGATCTCGGCGACGGCTTCCTCGGCTAGGAAGGGTTCGGCGGCGGCTACGGTCGCGCCCGGCCGGTCTTCGTCACCGGTCGAAACGACCGGCAAGACCAATACCGACGAACCCGCACCGCGTTTGGACAGCGACGTGGCCACAGTGACAGAAGGAGCCTGGTATCCCGGTTCGGTACTCACGCGTAAACACCCTAGTCAACGGGGGTGGTGTCTAGCTCGGCAGCGTCCCCGCACGCAGGTCGAACGCGGGTACCGGGTCGTCAAATCCCTTGAGCGTCAACGGTCCACACGCGAGCGCGGGCACGCCGGGCAACTTGTCGCGCAGCTCGGAGGTGGCCAGGATCTGTTCTGGGGCCGCTGCGGCCACGAGTCGGGCGGCCAGGTTGACCGGGTTGCCGAAGTAGTCGCCGTTGATGGCGACGACGGTGCCGTACGCGAGGCCGGCGCGGACCTGCAATCCTTCGTCACGGGCTTTGGGGTGCTCCACCAGGTGAACCGCCGCCCGCAGCAACTGCTCGGGCGCCGAGCTCACCCACATCACCTCGTCGCCGATGAACTTCACGACCCGGCCGCCGTCGGCGTGCACCACATCCGAGACGGTGCCGGCGAACTCGTTGAGCAGATGCGACAGCTGGGCCGGTGTCAGCGCCTGAGTCAGCGCGGTGAAGCCGGACAGATCCGCAAAACCGACACCACACACCACGGCGGCCGATGTGTCGCGCAAAACGCCTTCGAAGTGTGTTCGAGCGCTGGTCAGATGATGGCGGTGCACGACGTCGATCAGGGCGCCGAGCCGGGGGACGAACTCGGCGACGGAGCGGTACGCCTGTGCGGTGGCGAGCTCGTCACGGGTGTGGGTCATCTGAATATCCGGTGTCCCGGCGCGAATCATCGTCGACTCGGCTTCAGCCAGCCGGGCCATCGCAGCGCCCAGCACCCGCAACAGGCCGAAGGCCCCCTCATGGCCGACGACCGCCCTGATCGCCAGCCAGGTCGCCAGGGCATCGACGTCCGCCTGGCTGAGCACCGGAATATCGGGACCGGCGACGGTCAGTCCGAGTAAAGCCCAGGCTCGTGCGACGTCTTCGGCTGATATCCCGAGTTCCTGGGCCGCGGTCTGCACCGTATAAATCGGTCGCCCCGACCACGACAAAACGTCACCGGCCAAGCCGAACAACCGGCCGCGGAGTTCGGCTTCCGCCATTTCTTCGACCGTGAAGCCGAGGTCGTCCAGATATTTGATCAAGTCGGCCCGCTCGCGCGCGTTCGCTACCCCGGCGGCTTCCAGCGCCTCGAAATCCAGGGAATCGGACACCTACAGCAGTCTGCCAGGTGCTCCCACGATTAGGGTGGATCGTCGTGAGCGATGCGACGGAGGCACTCAGGGGACCGCTGGAAGATCGTCATCGTGAGTTGGGCGCCAGTTTTGCCGAATTCGGCGGCTGGCTGATGCCGGTGTCGTACGCGGGCACCGTCAGCGAGCACAACGCGACGCGAAATGCCGTGGGCCTGTTCGACGTCAGCCATCTGGGCAAGGCGCTGGTTCGCGGTCCGGGTGCCGCCCAGTTCGTCAACTCCGCGCTGACCAACGACCTGGGCCGTATCGAGCCCGGCAAGGCGCAATACACGTTGTGCTGCACCGACTCCGGCGGCGTCATCGACGACCTGATCGCGTACTACGTCGACGACGACGAGATCTTTCTGGTGCCCAATGCCGCCAATACGGCCGCGGTGGTCGAGGCGCTGCAGGCGGCCGCACCGTCGGGTCTGACGATCACCGACGAGCATCGCTCCTACGCGGTGCTGGCGGTGCAGGGCCCGCGCTCGAGCGAGGTGCTCGCCGAGTTGGGGCTGCCGAGCGACATGGACTACATGGCCTTTGCCGACGCCTCCTTCTCGGGGGTGCCGGTGCGGGTCTGCCGCACCGGCTACACCGGCGAACACGGCTACGAACTGCTGCCGCCCTGGGACACCGCGGGTGTGGTGTTCGACGCGCTGGTGACGGCGGTGTCGAATGCGGGCGGCGAACCGGCCGGTCTGGGCGCCCGCGACACCCTGCGCACCGAGATGGGTTATCCGTTGCACGGCCACGAGTTGTCGCTGCACATCTCGCCGCTGCAGGCCCGCTGCGGCTGGGCGATCGGCTGGAAGAAGAGCGCGTTCTTCGGCCGCGATGCGCTGCTGGCCGAGAAGTCGGCGGGGCCGGCCCGGCTGCTGCGGGGTCTGAAAATGCTGGGCCGGGGTGTGTTGCGGCCCGGGCTGACGGTGCTGGCCGGGGAAAACCCGGTCGGGCTCACCACATCCGGGACGTTTTCTCCGACGTTGCAGGCCGGCATCGCGCTGGCGTTGATCGACACCGACGCCGGGGTCGAAGACGGTCAGCAGGTCACCGTCGACGTGCGCGGTCGTGCGGCGCAGTGCGAAGTGGTGCGCCCGCCGTTCGTCGAGCTGAAAACGCGCTAGCCACCGCCGCTTCATGCGGGAAAAACCTATTGGTACGCGCATATACAATCGGCGCATGACGAGCGGCCTTCTAGAGTTCACCGTTCAACACGCGTCCAATCCCGCTAGTGGCGCAGAACGTGACTCCATCCTGGCCGACCCCGGATTCGGCAAGTTCTTCACCGACCACATGGTTTCGGTCGATTACGACGAGGGCCAGGGCTGGCACAACGCGCGGGTGATCCCGTACGGCCCAATCCAGCTGGACCCGTCCGCGATCGTGCTGCACTACGCGCAGGAAGTGTTCGAGGGACTCAAGGCATACCGCTGGGCCGACGGCTCGGTCGTGTCATTTCGCCCGGACGCCAACGCCGCCCGGATGCGCGCGTCGGCGCGGCGCATCGCGATTCCCGAGCTGCCCGACGAGCTCTTCCTCGAATCCCTGCGCCAGCTCATCGCTGTCGACAACGCCTGGGTGCCCAGGGCGGGCGGCGAAGAGGCGCTGTATCTGCGGCCGTTCGTCTTCGCGACCGAGCCGGGGCTGGGTGTGCGACCGGCCAAGCACTACCGCTACCTGCTGATCGGTTCGCCCGCCGGCGCGTACTTCAAGAACGGCATCAACCCCGTCGACGTCTGGGTGTCAACGGATTACGTGCGGGCCTGCCCCGGCGGTACCGGTGCGGCGAAGTTCGGCGGCAACTACGCCGCGTCGCTGGTGGCCCAGGCCGAAGCCGCGGAACACGGTTGCGACCAAGTGGTTTGGCTCGACGCGGTCGAGCGTCGCTTCGTCGAAGAGATGGGCGGCATGAACCTGTTCTTCGTGCTGGGCAGCGGCGGCACCTCGCGGCTGGTCACCCCGGAGCTGTCCGGCTCGCTGCTGCCGGGGATCACACGGGATTCGTTGTTGCAGTTGGCACTTGACGCGGGCTACACGGTCGAAGAGCGCAAAATCGACATCGACGAGTGGCAGAAGAAGGCCGCCGCGGGGGAGATCACCGAGGTATTCGCTTGCGGCACTGCGGCGGTCATCACGCCGGTCGGCCGAGTGAAGTACGCTGACAGCGAGTTCAGCATCGGTGACGGCCAGCCGGGCGAGGTGACGATGGCGCTGCGCAACACGCTGACCCGCATTCAGCGGGGGACCTTCGCCGACACGCACGGCTGGATGACACGGTTGGGCTAGAACCGGACCAGTGCCGCGAGCGTCACAGCGCTGACCGTGGTGGTGAGTTCGATTGCGGCGCCCAGCACATCGCCGGTCATGCCGCCGAAGCGGCGCACGCAGTGCGCGACCAGCACCGCGGCGCAGCACAACGCCAGCACCACCGCGGCCGGGCCCTGCCATGGTTGCGGACCGGCCAGCAGCGAAGCCGCCAGCAGCGCCACGATCCAGCCGGCGACGACCGGCAGTGGCTGAGTGCCGGCGACGTCGACGCCCAACTCGCTACCGTCGGCTGCCGTCGCCGGGCGCCGGCAGGCCAGCACGGCGCTGACCCGGCCGGCGGCAACCGCCACGACGATCGCGGCAAGCCCGTGCCGCCAGGTTGCGCCGAGGGCCGAAAACGCCAAGCCCTGCAACAGGATCACCAGCACGACGGCCGCGACACCGAAGGGTCCGGTCGATCCGTCGCGCATCACCGCCAGGGCGCGTGTCGGCGGCCCGTAGCAGCCCAGCCCGTCGGCGGTATCGGCGACGCCGTCGATGTGCAGTCCGCGGGTCGCGAGCAGAAGTGCCGCCACCGCAAGCAATCCCGGCAGCGGGCTGGACGCACCGAAGGCCAGCGCGCCGCCCCAGGCGATGCCCGCGGCCAGTGCGCCCAGGGTCGCACCGACCACCGGCAGCGCGGTCATGGCGCCGCGGCCCATCGCGCCGCCCCGCACGGGCAGTACCGTTGCGAACGCGAAAGCCGTTGCCAGCGAACGAATCACGGAGATGGCGGAGCATCGTCGGGCCGGCTCGAAACACCGGCTTCGGAGAACGTCGCCATTGACGACAACGTGGCCACCGCGGCGCGCAGCACCGGCAAGGCCAGCGTCGCGCCGCTGCCCTCGCCCAGCCGCATGCGCAGGTCCAGGATCGGGTCCAGGTCCAACGCGGTCAGCGCCAGCGCATGACCCGGCTCGGTGGATCGATGGCCGGCCTGCCACCACTGCCGCGCGCCCGGTGCCAGGCGTTCGGCGACCAGCGCGGCGGCCGTCACCGCCATGCCGTCCAGCAGCAGCGGGGTGCGCCGCACGGCGGCTTGTGCGCAGAAGCCGGCCATCGCGGCCAGATCCGCGCCGCCGCAGCAGCGCAGCAAGGCAACCGGGTCGGGCAGCACCGGCCGGGTCCGGTACAGCGCGTCGCGCACCGCGGCCGTCTTGCGGGCCCAGCCGGCATCGTCGATGCCGGAACCGAAGCCGACCACCGCAACCGGCTCGGCGTTCGTCAGCGCCGCCACCAGAACGGCTGCCGCCGTGGTGTTTCCGATGCCCATGTCGCCCGCGATCAGCAGGTCGGCGCCGGCGTCGACCTCTTCGTCGGCGATGCGCTGGCCCGCCGCGATCGCGGCGGCGGTTTCCTCCTGGCTCAGCGCGTCCTGCACGGCGATGTCGCCGCTGGAGCGACAGACCTTATGCGCGCCGATCTGCTCCGAGAGCGGCTCGGCGTCCACCGCCACATCGGCCACCCGCACCGTCGCGTCCGCGATCGCGGCCAGCGTGTTGATCGCCGCGCCACCGGCGTCGATGTTGGCGACCATCTGTGCGGTCACCTCCGGCGGGTATGCCGAGACCCCGGATTGAGCGACCCCGTGATCGCCGGCGAACACCACCACCCGGGCGCGCGCGAATTGCGTTGGCGGGCAATGCCCTTGGCACGACGCGATCCACACGGACAGGTCCTCGAGACGGCCCAGCGCACCGCGCGGCTTGGTCAGGGTGTCGTGGCGGGCTCGGGCTGCCGCGGCCGCGGCCGCGTCGGGGGAAGAGATCGGCGCGAATTCCATCATGTCCCTGACGGTTTGATCGACAACGGTTGGCCGGCCACCACCAACACCACTTGATCGCACAGTGCCGCGGCGCGCTGGTTGAGTGAGCCCAGCTCGTCGGCGAACCGGCGGCCGGAGGCGGTGGCGGGCACCACGGTCAACCCGACCTCGGGACTGACCAGCACCAGCGTGGATTCGAACGCACCGACGGCGTCCAGCATCTCGTCGACCGCTGCGCCCACCGAGCCGTGCTCCCAGGCTTGGTGGTGATCCAGGGTCCCGGTGAGCCAGGTGCCGAGGTCGTCGACCAGGGTCGGGGTGGCCGGGGACTGCCGCAATTCGGTGGTGATGTCCTGGGTTTCGACCGTCGACCAGTGCGCGGGCCGACGACCGCGGTGTTTCGCGATCCGATCAACCCAGTCCGGATCGGTGGCGTCGCTTTGTCCGGCGGCCAGGTAGCGGACCGGTTGCCCGGCCGGCACCGACGCGGCGATGGTTTGCTCGGCCCACTCGGATTTGCCCGACCTGATCCCGCCGAGCACCAGGGTGCGCACTGCGGTCAGCAGGCTTTCCGGCAACGGCTAGTCGACACGGCTGCCGCGCTTGACCTGAGGCCGCGGCGCCCGCATGCGGCGCATCTGGGAAGCCCGGCCGGCGGCGTAAATGCCGAGTTTCCAACGGCTTTCGGTGTTGCTCGGGAACTTCTCGTCGACCAGCCTGCTGACCTTGCGGCCCAGGATCAGGCCGTCGATGGCCATGATCGCGGTGATCACCAGCATCGCGGGGGAGATGTAGAGCTGCAGCTGTGGAGCGCCGAACATGACGAACAGCAGACCCAGCGTCGCCGGCATGAACAGGCCGAGCAGGTTGCGCCGGGCATCCACCACGTCGCGCACATAGCGGCGGATCGGACCCTGGTCGCGTGGCAGCAGGTAGGCCTCGTCGCCGGCCATCATGCGTTCCCGCCGGTCGGTCATCCGGGCCCGGCCGGCGGTGCGCTCGGCCTTGCGCTCCTCGCGGCTGAGTTTCGGGCCCGCCAGCGATTTACGGCGAGCGCGCGCTTCGGCGGCGGTCTTGGGCGCCGGGGCGACGGGGCCCTTCTTCGCGCTGCGCCGGGCAGCTTCGCGCTTGGGTGTCGGCCGGCCCTTGGGCCCGGTTGTGCGTGATCCGCGCGATGCCGCCTCCAGGGCGGCATCGGAGGCAACCGGTGTCACGAGATCGTCTTCGCCGGCCTCTTCATGGGTTTTCTTACGGCCCAACAACTTCACAACCGCCAGGTTACTTCGCGACCCGCCCGGTTCGGTGAATGGGCTCGTCAGGCATCGCGATAGCTCTGCGGCGGCACGTTAGTTGGACCTACCCTTAACAGTGATGAACGGCTACGGGTAATGGACAACGGCTCGATGGCCTCGGACGATGTTGCCACTGGTCTTTCTCCGGGTCGTTTGCAATTGCCGGCTATGCGGGTGTTGGTGGCCCCGGATTGCTACGGCGACAGTCTCTCGGCGCTAGAAGCTGCCGCCGCTATCGCGACCGGCTGGACGCGGTCCCGCCCGGGTGACCAGTTCATCGTCGCCCCGCAGTCCGACGGCGGTCCCGGTTTCATCGAGGTGCTGGCCAACCGGCTCGGGCAGAAGCGGCGCGTCGAGGTCGCCGGGCCGCTGGACACGACGGTCGAAGCCGAGTGGGTCTGGGATGCGGAGACGGCGACCGCCTACCTGGAAATTGCGCAGGCCTGCGGTCTGGCGCAGCTTGGCCGCCCGGCCGACCCCGAGACGGCGCTGGCGGCACACAGCAGGGGAGTCGGGCAGCTGATCGCCGAGGCGCTGCGCGCCGGGGCGAGGCGCATCGTGGTGGGGCTGGGCGGCAGCGCGTGCAGCGACGGTGGGCAGGGCATGATCGCCGAGTTGGGCGGTCTGGAGGTCGCCCGGCACCAACTGGCCGGTGTTGAGCTGATCGCCGCCTCGGACACCGAATATCCGCTGGTGGGGCCGTGGGGCGCGGCTCGGGTGTTCGGGCCGCAGAAGGGCGCCGACACGGCGACCGTCGCGGCGCTGGAAGTCCGCCTCGAGGCGTGGGCGCTGCAGCTGGAGGCGGTGGCCGGACGCGACGTGAGCTCGGAGCCGGGGGCCGCCGCCGCCGGGGGTATCGGAGCGGGTTTGCTCGCGCTTGGGGGCCGCTGCGAGTCCGGTGCGGCGATCATCGCCGAGCACACCCATCTGGCCGACGATCTCGACATCGCCGAGTTGATCGTCACGGGCGAAGGCAAGTTCGACGAGCAGTCGCTGCACGGAAAGGTGGTCGGTTCGCTCGCCGCGGCGGCCGGCCCGCTGGGAATTCCGGTGATCGTGCTGGCCGGTCAGGTCGGCCTGGAGAAAACCGCGGTCCGGACGGCGGGCATCATGTCCGCGCTGTCGATGGCCGAGTACGCCGGTTCGGTGGGATTGGCGCTGGCCGACGCGGCAAACCAGCTGATGGGATTAGCGTCACAGGTGGCGGCGCGACTCGGGAATAGCGGTCCTGCGAGGTACCGTTGAGGCATTGGGTTCTCACCGAGTGGTTCGGGTGCCCGGGCACCTACCCAACAACAGGCATGTAGGAGAAGTAATGACGGTGCAAAACGAGTCGACCGCCAAGACCCATGGCGTAATCCTGACCGAGGCCGCCGCCACCAAGGCGAAGTCCCTGCTGGACCAGGAGGGACGTGACGACCTGGCGCTGCGTATCGCAGTTCAGCCGGGTGGCTGCGCTGGCCTGCGATACAACCTGTTCTTCGACGACCGCTCGCTGGACGGCGACCTGACCGCCGACTTCGGTGGCGTGAAGCTGACGGTGGACCGGATGAGCGCTCCGTATGTGGAAGGCGCCTCGATCGACTTCGTGGACACCATCGAGAAGCAGGGCTTCACGATCGACAACCCGAACGCCACGGGTTCGTGCGCATGCGGGGATTCCTTCAACTGAGCGCGGTGTCCAGCACGCCGGGCTAGTACGAGCCCCCGGTACGCAGCACGTACGAGCACACCAGGATGTCGCCGCGCTGGAACAGCAGCTGCGCGACTCCCTGAACCTGGCCGCGCAGCGGGCCGCCGGTGGCAGGCGATACCTGCATCGTGAACAGCGCCTGCGCCTGGTACTGCGACAGGTACACGATCTTGTCGATCGAGGTCAGCTGGACCTGCGAAAACTGCTTGCGGAACGCGTCGCTGCTCAGCTTGGCCAGGGCCTGGTCGGACCGGCGGTCGCGGACGCCGTCGTAGAGGCCGCAGAGCGCGTTGCGGGCGACCTCGTCGGTGTTGCGGTTCTCCAGCGCGTCCAGGTAGCCCTGGATCGCCGTCTTGGCCGAGGCTTCGGAGAAGGCGGCACCGGTGTTGGCCCCGTTGGTCCGGACGCCGTACACGATCGCCGCCGTCATGGCCGCCACCAGTGCGACGGCCGCCAGCACCCCGATGACCAACCGTCGCGTGGAGCGCCGCTTCGGGTAGCCCGGCGGCGGTGTCGGGCCAGGGTAGGCGCCCCGCCCAGGCTCGTTGCCCGGCCCTGGCGCGTAAGCGGTTTCGCCGACCGGAGGGTCGTGCGGGAAGTCGACGGGCTCGGTGTAGGGCACCGGTCCGTCGCCGCCGACACCGTGGTTCGGTGAATGCGGACCGCCCATTGTGGATCTCCTACGTTGGTAGACACCGACCACGAGCGGGTACCGCCCGAATAGTCGGTCCCGGCGACTTCAGGTGAGTTCCCTAGGGAGGCTAGCGCACCCCCGTGCGCCGACCGCCGACGCTGGCGCTGTCTGGTTGGCCGTCGAAACGCGTAGGTAGGCTAGACGCGCTTACCAATGAAGGGTGGATATTTCGTGACGATCGCGGTAACCGGTTCGATTGCGACCGACAACCTGATGCGTTTTCCCGGCCGGTTCTCCGAGCATCTGCTGGCCGAGCATCTGCAGAAGGTTTCGCTCAGCTTCCTGGTCGACGACCTGGTGATTCACCGCGGTGGTGTGGCGGGCAACATCGCCTTCGCCATCGGCGTGCTCGGCGGTGATGTCGCGCTGGTCGGCGCGGCCGGTGAGGACTTCGGCGAATACCGCGAGTGGCTGGAACGCCACGGGGTCAACTGCGAGAACGTGCTGATCTCCAAGACCGCGCACACCGCCCGGTTCACCTGCACCACCGACGAGGACATGGCCCAGATCGCGTCGTTCTACCCGGGCGCGATGTCGGAGGCCCGCAACATCAAGCTCTCCGACGTCGTGTCAGCGGTCGGCAAGCCGGATCTGGTCATCATCGGGGCCAACGACCCCGACGCGATGGTGGTGCACACCGAGGAATGCCGCAAGCTCGGCCTGGACTTCGCCGCCGACCCCTCCCAGCAGTTGCCTCGCCTGTCCGGCGAGGAGATCAACAAGCTGATCGACGGGGCGGCCTACCTGTTCACCAACGACTACGAGTGGGAGCTGCTGCTCAACAAGACCGGCTGGTCGGAGAGCGATGTGCTGGAAAAGGTCGGCCTGCGGGTGACCACGCTGGGTGCCAAGGGCGTGGACATCGTCGACCGCGACGGCACCATCACCCACGTCGGCGTGGTGCCGGAGAAGAGTCAGACCGACCCCACCGGCGTCGGCGACGCGTTCCGGGCCGGCTTCCTCACCGGGCGCAGCGCCGGGCTGAGTATCGAGCGTTCGGCTCAGCTGGGCTCGCTGGTCGCCGTGCTGGTGCTGGAAACGACCGGCACGCAGGAGTGGAAGTGGGACCACGCGGAAGCCAAGACGCGGCTGGCGGACGCCTACGGCGACGAGGCGGCCGCCGAGATCGCCGCGGTGCTTGCTTAGTGCTAGGCAGCCGTCGAGTGTGAACCCGCGGCGCCGAGTGTGCGCTCAGGGCGCCGTGGCCTCACACTCAAGGCCCAGGTTTCACACTCGACGACCCGCTAAAGCTGAACCGGGTACACCGGCTCGCTGATCTGGGGCACCACGGTGCCCTCGACGAAGATCGCATGCCAGAGCATGAAGATCAGCACCGTCCACAGCCGGCGGCTGTGATCACCGACGCCGCTGCGGTGTTCGTCGAGCATCCGGCGGACGGCGGCGGTATCGACCAGATGCCCGGCCTGCGACGCGTCCACCGTCGCGTAGGCCCACTCCAGCAGTTCGCCGGCACGCAGCCAATGCCGGATGGGCACCGGAAACCCGAGCTTGGGCCGGTGCAGCACGTGCGCGGGGACGATGGGCTCCAGCGCGCGCCGCAGCGCGTATTTGGTGGTCGTGCGGGTGATCTTCGCCTCGACGGGTAGCCGCGACGCGACGGCGAACACCTCCGGGTCCAGGAACGGCACCCGCAGCTCCAGCGAGTTGGCCATCGTCATCTTGTCGGCCTTGACCAGAATGTCGCCGCGCAGCCAGGTGAACAGGTCGACATGCTGCATCCGAGCCACCGGGTCCCAGCCCGCCGATTCGGCGTACACCGAGGCCGTCACGTCGGTATGCGTCCAATCGTCGCGGAACCCGGTCAACACGTCGCGCAGTTGGGCATCCGAGAAGCTGCGGGCGTTGCCGTAGTAGCGCTCCTCGAGCGTCAGCGAGCCGCGATGCAGCAGGCTCTTGCCGCGCATCCCGTCGGGCAGCGGCTTGCTCATCTTGCCCATCGACCGCCGCAGCGGCCGGGGCAGATAGTCAAAAGGCTTCAGCGACAACGGTTCTCGATATATCGTGTAGCCGCCGAACAGCTCGTCGGCGCCCTCACCGGAGAGCACCACCTTCACGTGCTTGCGGGCCTCACGCGCGACGAAGAACAGCGGCACCAGCGCCGGGTCGGCGACCGGTTCGTCGAGATACCAGACGATCTCGGGCAGGGCGGCGACGAACTCGCCGGCGCTGACCACCTTGGCGATGTGGCGGGCACCGATCGCCTCGGCCGAGGCCACCGCGACGTCGATCTCGGAGAAGCCCTCGCGCTCGAATCCGGTGGTGAACGTGATCAGCCGCGGGTTGTGCCGGATGGCCAGTGCCGCGATCGCGGTGGAATCGATGCCGCCGGACAGGAACGCCCCGACGGTCACGTCGGCGCGCATGTGCTTGGCCACCGAGTCCTCGAGCACCGCGGTGATCTCGTCGTAGCGGGCCTGCTCGGTGTCGCGGGTCAACGGCACCGCGGCGAACCGCGGCGCGAAGTAACGGCTGACCTGCGGCGGGGATCCGGGCCGGATGCGCGCGTAGCAACCCGATTCCAGCCGGCGCACCCCGCGGTGCAGCGTCTCGGGCTCCGGCACGTACTGCAGCACGGTGTAGTGCTGCACTGCGCGCTCGTCGATCGCGGTGTCGAACCCGACCAAGTCGACGAGATCCAGCAGGCACTTTTTCTCGCTGGCCACCGCCGTGCCGCCGGTGCCGGTCGCCATGAACAGCGGCTTGATGCCGAAAGGATCGCGGGCACAGAACAATTCGCGGGTGACTGTGTCCCACAGCGCGAAGGCGAACATGCCGCGCAGCCGGGTCAGCACGCCGGTGCCCCAATGGTGGTAGCCGGCGACGATGGCCTCGCCGTCACCGTCGGTGGCGAAGGCGGCGCCGTACTGGGCGGCCAGTTCCTCGCGCAGTTCGAGGTAGTTGTAAATCTCGCCGTTGAACACCAGCACGTAGCGGTCGGGCGCCTCGGGCGGTCCCCAGCGCAGCGGCTGATGCGAATGCGCGATGTCGATGATGGACAGCCGGTTGAAGCCGAAGACAACCGTTCCGTCGGCGCCAGGGTCGGCCCAGGTGCCCGGCTCGTCGGGTCCGCGGTGGCGCATCAAATGCGACGCGCGCGCGACTGCATCGTCGGCCCGGGCCGCATCAGCACTGTCCGGGTCCGCGACGAACGCCAGCAGTCCACACACGGCCACCAATATGCCGTACTTCGGTGACGCTTGTGGGCGCCGCACCGGGCCGGTCGCGACGACGCGGCGCCCGACCGGCCGGGGTTTAGTCGCCGGGCGCAGCGGCGTGGTCTACGCTGCGTAGTATTCGACGTTCGAGCAGGAGGCGCCAACGTGACACCCGGCGGGCAGTTCCGTTCGCAGCGTTTGTCGCATCGCATATTTCGACCGCTGGCGCTGGCCGGAACGCTGGGAGTGCTGGCGGTCACCCTGAGTGGTTGCAGCTGGCAGACGGTGTTTGCGCTGGGCTGGCCCGAAGGCATCACCCCGCAGGCCCACCTCAACCGAGAGCTGTGGATCGGCGCGGTAATCGCTTCGCTGGTCGTCGGGGTCATCGTGTGGGGCCTGATCTTCTGGTCGTCGGCGTTCCACCGGAAGAAGGCCACCGACACCGACCTGCCGCGGCAGTTCGGCTACAACATGCCGCTGGAACTGGTGCTCACGGTGACGCCGTTCCTGATCATCTCGGTGCTGTTCTACTTCACCGTCGTGGTGCAGGAGAAGATGCTGCACCTGGACAAAAACCCCGAGGTTGTGATCGACGTCACGGCCTTCCAGTGGAACTGGAAGTTCGGTTATCAGAGCGTCAACTTCCAGGACGGCACACTGACCTACGACGGCGCCGACGAGGCCCGGAAGAAGGCGATGGTCTCCAAGCCCGAGGGCAAGGATGAGCACGGCGAAGAGCGCGTCGGCCCGGTGCGCGGGATCAACACCGAAGACCGGTCCTACCTGAACTTCGACAAGATCGAGACGCTGGGAACGCCCACCGAGATTCCGGTATTGGTGCTACCGGCCGGCAAGCGGATCGAATTCGTATTGAATTCAGCCGACGTCGTCCACGCTTTCTGGGTGCCGGAATTCCTGTTCAAGCGCGACGTGATGGCCTACCCGAAGCAGAACAACTCGGTCAACGTGTTCCAGGTCGAAGAGATCCAAAAGACCGGGGCATTCGTCGGCCACTGCGCCGAGATGTGCGGCACCTATCACTCGATGATGAACTTCGAGGTCCGCGTCGTTGAGCCCAATGACTTCAAGGCTTATTTGCAGCAACGCAGCGAAGGAAAGACGAACGCTCAAGCGTTGCAGGCGATCGCCCAGTCTCCGGTCGCGGTGACCACTCATCCGTTCGACACTCGCCGCGGCGAACAGACGCAACCAGTCGGTTAGGACACGCAATGCATATCGAAGCAAGGCTGTTCGAATTCATCGCCGCGTTCTTCGTCTTTTGCGCGGTGCTCTACGGGGTACTGACGGCGCTGTACGCCACCGGCGGCGAGGAGTGGGCGGGTACCACCGCGCTGGCGCTGACCGGCGGTCTGGCGTTGATCACGGCCACCTTCTTCCGGTTCGTGGCTCGCCGCCTCGACACCCGACCCGAGGACTACGAGGGTGCTGAAATCAGCGACGGTGCAGGCGAATTGGGATTCTTCGCCCCGCACAGCTGGTGGCCGCTGATGCTCGCATTGTCGGGCTCGGTGGCCGCGGTTGGTATCGCGCTGTGGCTGCCCTGGCTGATCGTCGCCGGTGTGGTGTTCATCCTTGCTTCGGCCGCCGGATTGGTCTTTGAGTACTACGTGGGCCCCGAGAAGCACTGATTTGCGTCTCAAAGGTAACAATCTGGGCATCAGTTGAGCTGTCGCCCGTTTGCCAAGACTTCTATGCGCTGCCCGGTTCGGTAGGGTTTGCGCAGGCACATGAGAATCTCCCGAGCGCGTGCGACACGAGGTACCCCTGAAGCCGCGTGCGCAGGTGACGCAGTTGGACAGGGCAGGCAGACATGAGCGGGCCGAAACCCCCGGGATGGGAACCCGACGAATCCGATTCGGCCAGTGAGCTCACCCACGAACCGAATTCCGGCGGCGAGCCCGACGACGAATCAGACGAGCACGACGACGAATTGCACGGCCGTCACGAACTCGAGCCATTCGGCGACAGCGGCGCGATACCGGCCGCAGAGCAGACCGGCGAGACGGACGCATATTCGCGTGCCTACTCCGCGCCGGAGTCCGAGCATTTCATCAGCGGCCCGTATCTGCCGGCCGATCTGAGGCTCTACGACTACGAGAATTACGACGACGCGGCCGACGACGACGAAGACCACGACGGCGCCCCTCGCTGGCCGTGGGTGGTCGGCGTGGCCGCCATCGTGGCCGCGATCGCGCTGGTGGTGTCGGTGTCGCTGCTGTTCGCGCGCACCGACACCAGCCAACTGGCCAATCCGGGCACCACCACGTCGTCGACGCCTCCCGTGCAGGACGAAATCACCACGACCAAGCCGCCACCGCCGCCGACCACCACCGAACCGCCGCCGCCACCGCCCCCGACAGCTACGGAGACCCAGACAGTGACGGTGACGCCGCCGCCCCCACCGCCTCCGCCGCCACCACCACCCGCGCCGTCCACCGCAGCTCCGCCGGCCACGACTTCGGCTACCGCGGCCCCGCCTCCAGCGCCTCCGGCGCCGACGACACCGGCCGGTCCGCGGCAAGTCACCTATTCGGTGACCGGGACCAAGGCGCCGGGCGACATCATCTCGGTGACCTACGTCGACGCCTCGGGCCGCTCACGCACCCAGCACAACGTCTACATCCCGTGGTCGATGACGGTCACACCGATCTCGCAATCCGACGTCGGCTCCGTGCAGGCGTCCAGCCTCTTCCGGGTCAGCCGGCTCAATTGCTCGATCACCACCAGTGACGGAACGGTGCTGTCGTCGAACAATGCCGACCAACCCCAGACGAGCTGCTGATGGTCAGCAGATACTCCGCGTATCGTCGCGGGTCCGACACCGTTCCGCCGGATGTCATCGATCGCCTTCTGCTGGGCACGTGCGCCGTGATCTGGCTGCTGTTGCTGGGGGTCAGCGTGGCCGCTGCCGTCGCGCTGGCCGATCTCGGCGGCGGCCTGCACAGCGCGGCGCGGAATTCGCACAGTACGCCGTGGGTGTTGTACACCGTCATCGTCGTGTCGGCGTTGATCATCGCCGGCGCCATCCCGGTGCTGCTGCGGGCCCGCCGGATGACCAAGGCCGAACCGCCGATCGTTCGGTCGACGGCCCTGCAGGGAAGGCCGCCGACCCGGACGTCCAACGCGCGCACCGTGGTCGAACGGGTGCGCCCGCAGCGCGCCCCGGCCGCCGACGCGAACGGGGAGTGGTCCGGCGAGGCCGTGGACCGAATCTGGTTGCGCGGCACCGTCGTGTTGACCACGACGATGGGCATCGCACTGATTGCCGTCGCCGCGGCGACCTACTCGATGGCCGTGGGGCACGACGGCCCGTCCTGGGTGGGCTACGGGCTGGCCGCCGCCGTCACCGCGGCGATGCCGGCGGTCGAATGGCTCTACGTGCGCCAGTTACGCCGGGAAGTCGCCGCAACCTAGTCGGCTGTCACGAAGCTTTGGCGTACCTGCGGACCAACTCGTCCTCGCGGAACGTGCTGGTGTGCTGCAGGCCTCCGTCGTCCCGGCAGAAAAACGTCCACTGTCGCGGACCTGTGTGCGGTGAGCCGATCATCTTGACCGTGTAGCGCAGACCGGTGGGGCGACTCGTCCCGATGACGTCACCCACCCGAATCTGCGACGGGTGAATCTCGGGTGCGTCGTTCCAGTCTTGAACTGCCATCAACCAGCCATCCCCGGTTTTGGGCCGCGTCACGCCGTCACATTCCGGAATTACCTAGCTGTGGCGTAGCGTCAAGCGTGAGTTGGCCTCGTTGTCAGCGGTAGTACAACCGCATCGGCGCCCCGCTCCGCCGCCCCCGACTTTGGGGGCGATGTCGACGGTGAAGGGATCGCCCGTGAAGTCTATGACACTCAGCAGCGCAAGCCGACATCTTCGATGAGCCGACCCGTCGGCGGTCGCGGCGCAGCCAAACCCATCCGGTTGTCGCTGGCGCGTGAGCTCGGCCGCGTCATCGACGGCGCGTGGTGGCCGCGCGCCGACCGCATGAGCATTGAATTGCCCGGCCTGGTTGCCCTGCTGACTCCGATGCTGGGGGACATCACGACGATCAACGTCAATTGGCAACCGCTGCAACGACCACCCGACTTCAATTGGCCGGGATGGGACCAGAAGCACCACCACGTCATGACCATCGAGGCCGGCGACCGCCGCGCCAACCTGCTGATCGTCCCGTACGCGACCTACAGCGCACTCGCGCTGATGGTATTGCGCTGCGCCGCCGACCTGCCGGTCTGTGCCGCTGACCGGGAGAAGCCCATCTTCGTGACCGCAGGGTCGATCCTGCGCGCGGCCCAACAGCAACGCACCACCGGCTGAGCTAGCCGCAGCGGCGGCTAGTGCTCGCCGTTGCTGGATCCGTTGGTTTCCTGGCGTTCCCGCAGCGCGGTCAGCGCGCGTTGCTCCGAGGCGTGGGCCGCCTCGCGCAGCGCCGCATCCTCGGACGGCGGGTCGGCGAACAAGAAGCTGCCGCTGCCCGGCGTACCGGCGGAGCCCAGCTTGTTCATCTTGTTGGGAATCGCCGCGCCCGCGTATTCCAGCGGAATCGGGTGGCCGTGGTCGTCGACTGGGCCGAGCGGCTGGTGCAGCTCGATGTAGGCACCGTGCGGCAGCCGCTTGATGATGCCGGTCTCGACGCCGTGCTCAAGCAGCGCCCGGTCGCTGCGCTGCAGCCCAATGCACCAGCGGTAGCTGATGAAGAAGACGAGCGGCGGCAGGACCACCATGCCGATACGCCCGATCCACGTCGTCGCGTTGAGCGAGATGTGGAACGTGAACGCGATGATGTCGTTCATCGCGCACAGCGTCAGCAGCATGTAGAAGGCGATCGCCATCGCGCCGATCGAGGTCCGCACCGGCACGTCGCGCGGCCGCTGCAGCAGGTTGTGGTGGGCCTTGTCGCCGCTGAACCGCTTCTCCAGGAACGGGTAGATGATCAGCAGGATGAAAACGGCACCCATGATCAGGGCCACCCAGACCACGGCCGGAATGGTGTGGTGCCAGAAGTAGAACTCCCACGGCGGCCAGATACGCGCCAGGCCTTCGGTCCACATCATGTAAAAGTCGGGCTGCGAGCCGGCCGACACCTGAGATGGCTTGTAGGGACCCAGGTTCCAGATCGGGTTGATCTGGAGCAGGCCGCCCATCAGGCCCAGCACACCGACGATGGCCGCGAAGAACGCGCCGGACTTGACCGCGAACACCGGCATGACGCGCACGCCGACGACGTTGTGCTCGGTGCGTCCCGGACCGGGGAACTGGGTGTGCTTCTGGAACCACACCATGGCCAGGTGCAGCCCGATCAGCGCCAGGATGATGCCCGGGATCAGCAGGATGTGCAGGGCGTACATCCGGGGGATCAGGATGGTGCCGGGGAAGTCACCGCCGAAAAGTGCCCAGTGCAGCCAGGTTCCGATCACCGGCATGCCCAGCGTGATCGACGAGAGCGCGGCCCGCAGACCGATGCCGGAGAGCAGGTCGTCTGGCAGTGAGTAGCCGAAGTAGCCCTCGAACATCGACAGGATCAGCAGCAGCGAGCCGATCACCCAGTTGGCCTCGCGGGGCCGGCGGAAGGCGCCGGTGAAGAAGATGCGCGCCAGGTGCACCATGATCGACGCCGAGAACATCAGCGCGGCCCAGTGGTGGATCTGGCGGACGAACAGGCCGCCGCGGACCTCGAAGGAGATGTCGAGTGCCGACTGGTAGGCCCGCGACATCTCGACGCCGCGCAGCGGCTGGTACACGCCGTTGTAGGTGACGTCGACCATGGACGGGTCGAAGAACAGCGTCAGGTACACCCCGGTGATCAGCAGCACGAAGAAGCTGTACATCGCGATCTCACCGAGCAGGAACGACCAGTGCGTCGGGAAGACCTTGTTGAGCTGCCGGCGGACCGCGGCCGACGGGTGATACCGGCTGTCGATGTCCTCGCCTTGGCGGGCCAGGACATCACCGATCTTCGGGGGACTCAGTTTCGGACTCATGTTGTCGTCCTCTCCCAGAACGCAGGACCGACGGGCTCGATGAAGTCGCCGTTGGCGACGAGATACCCGTTTGAGTCAATGGTGATCGGCAGTTGCGCCAACGCACGGGCCGCCGGGCCGAAGATCGGCTTGGCGAAATGCAGAGCGTCGAACTGCGATTGGTGGCAGGGGCACAGGATTCGGTAGGACTGCTGCTCGTACAGCGACGACGGGCAGCCCAGGTGCGAGCAGACCTTGGTGAACGCGAAGAACTCGCCGAAGTTGAAGCTTTCCTGGTTCTGACGCTTGACCACCCGCGGCATGTCGGTGGGCCGGATCCGGATGAGCATCACCGGATTACGGACCCCCATCTTGATGCCGATCAGCTTTTCGTGCGATTCCACCGTGGTGCCGTCGCCGTCGGACTCCCGCCACGGGAACACGGTCTCCATGCCGCCGGCGTCGATGTCCTCGGGGCGCATCTTGACGAACGGGGCACCCTCGGTGGCGCCGGTGGCGCGCGCCAGGAAGATCGTCTCGCCGTGGTAGCGCGGGGTCCAGCCCGAGGTCCACAGCACCGCTTTCATGCCGTCGGCGGTGGGCACGACCGGCTTCCACGGGTTCTTGATCAAGCCGCCGGCAAACGCCACCAGGGTGCCGAGGCCGAACGCGCCCATGCCCAGGCCGAACGACGCTCCGATCAGCTTGCGGCGCCCGATCGTCGACGTCTCGTAGGCGTCAGTCAGGTTCGCGACGACCGTCTTGCGGTCGATGTCACGCGAGACGCCGTCATGGCGGTCCTGAATCGAAATCTCTTCCGGGATAAAGCGTTTCTGATACAGGATCGCGCCGATGGCGATCGACAGGACCGACATCCCGAACGTGAAACCGTACAGCGGCGTAGCCAGCGAGTAGAGGAAGTTGCCGGCTTGCCCGTCGCCCTTGTACTCCCACGGCCAGAACAAGAAGATCAGCAGCAGTGCCAACCCGAATCCGCCGCCCAGCAAAAGCCACAGGGCCACGCCGCGCTCGGCACGCTTCTCGGCCTTGGTGCCCTCGACCGGCCAGCGCGGCTCCTTGAAGACGGTCTCGACGCCGTCGATCTTGCCGCCCAGCTCGAGCAGTTCCTGGTTGGACATCGCCGCCAGTGCGGCCTGGTCCGGTTCTTTACCGACGCCGGTGCTTTCCGAGCTCATGCCCGTGCCCCAATCCACAATGCCAACGCGATGGCCGCGACCATCCCGATGATCCAGATCGCCATGCCCTCGGGTGCCGGCCCGAACCCGCCCAGGCCGTAGCCACCCGGCGAGCGCTCCTCGGTGACGTTCTTGACGTAGCCGATGATGTCCTTCTTGGCTTCGAAGGAAAGCTGGCGGTCGGCGAACTTCGGCATGTTCTGCGGGCCGGTCAGCATCGCCGTCAGGATCTGCTGCTCGTTGGCCTCACCCAGGTCGGGTGCGAACTTGCCCGACGACAGCGCGCCGCCCTTACCGGTGAAGTTGTGGCAGGAGGCGCAGTTGAGACGGAACAGATCGCCACCGCGGCCCAGGTCCTCGCCGCGCAGCGAGTGCATCGCGATGCTGCCGTCGGGATTGCGCACCACGGTCGGGCCGCCACCGTTGGCCTGGACGTAGGCCCCGAGCGCGTCGATCTGGGCCTCGTCGAAGATCGGCGCTTTACGCGGGGCCTGGGCCTCGCCGCGCATGGCCGGCATGCGGCCGCTGGACACCTGGAAGTACACCGCCGCCTCGCCGACGCCGATCAGGCTCGGCCCGTGGTCCGGCACGCCCTGCAGGTTGGCGCCGTGGCAGGACACACAGGAGGTGTCGAACAGCTGCTTGCCGTTGCGCAGCAGCGCCGAATTCGACTCGTCGGCGACCGCGACCTGTGGGGTGGGGGTCAGGACGGCGGCCAGCCCGCCGGAGATGGTCAGCGCGATCATCAGCAGCACCCCACCGGACAGCCGACGGCGAAGGCGCCGCCTGCTCTGCTCCCGCAGGGCTTTTTTGCGAGGCTGACTCTGCGGCTTACGGCCGCGGGATCGGATGAACCCCAGGTTCTTCAACCGAGCACTCCTGTCTATTTCCCTGTATTCGGAGCCGCCGGCTCATCGGATGAAATAGATCACGGTGAACAGCGCGATCCACACGATGTCGACGAAATGCCAGTAGTAGGAGACGACGATGCTGGCCGTCGCCTGCGCCGGGGTGAACTTACTCATCCCGGTGCGGGCCAGCAGGAATATGAAGGCGATGAGCCCGCCGGTCACGTGCAGGCCGTGAAAGCCGGTGGCCAGATAGAAGACGCTGCCGTAGGCGCTGCCGTGGATGGTCGTCCCGTGGGTGGCCAGGTGGTAGTACTCGTAGGCCTGCCCGAGGACGAAGAACAGTCCCATCAGGAAGGTGATCACGTACCACCGGCGCAGCCCGAACACGTCGCCGCGCTCGGCGGCGAACACGCCCATCTGGCAGGTGAACGATGACGCGATCAACACCAAAGTCACCGGCACGGCCTGGTACAGATTCAGCTCGGTGGGCGGCGGCGGCCAGTTCCCGCCCGCCTGCGCCCGCGCCGTGAAATAGAACGCGAACAGGCCAGCAAAGAACATGAGCTCGCTGGACAGCCACACTATGGTGCCGACACTGACCATGTTGGGCCGATTCAGCGAATGAACTCGCGACGTGATCGCGGTCCCCGAGGTCCCTACAGCACTCGTCACATCCGCAAGTATGACGCTTTGTAGTTGTTGAACTCTACCCGGGGCGGAAATTCGCCTCCGCGCGTCGCTTTTGTGGAACTTTTCCGGGCCGGGAAACGACGGTTGGGTGTCGGTTGGTCCACGTGGGACCATCGGCGCGTGGCTCTCTCATCTGAGGCTGGATCGCCCCGGGCGTTTTCCGCGACGGCTTCCGGGGTTACCCCGACCTGGCCGCAGCTGCTGGGCCGGTTGACCGACGGGCAGCAGCTGGCCCGCGGTCAGGCCGCGTGGGCGATGGACCAGATCATGACCGGCAATGCGCGCCCGGCCCAGATCGCCGCCTTCGCGGTCGCGATGAAGATGAAGGTGCCCACCGCCGCCGAGGTCAGCGAGCTGGCCGACGTGATGCTCAGTCACGCGCTGCGCATCCCGGCCGAAGCGATCCGCGATGACGCCGTCGACATCGTCGGTACCGGCGGTGACGGCGTCAACACCGTCAACCTGTCCACGATGGCCGCGATCGTGGTCGCCGCCGCCGGGGTGCCGGTGGTCAAACACGGCAACCGTGCGGCGTCGTCGCTGTCTGGTGGCGCCGACACGCTCGAGGCGCTCGGCGTGCGCATCGACCTGGGGCCCGATCAGGTTGCGCGCAGTCTCGCCGAGGTCGGGATCGGGTTCTGCTTCGCGCCCACGTTCCATCCGTCCTACCGGCACGCGTCCGCGGTGCGCCGTGAGATCGGGATACCGACGGTCTTCAATCTCCTTGGGCCGCTTACCAACCCGGCGTTGCCGCGGGCCGGTCTGATCGGCTGCGCGTTCGCCAACCTCGCCGAGGTGATGGCCGGGGTGTTTGCCGCTCGCCGCGCCAGCGTGCTGGTCGTGCACGGCGACGACGGCCTGGACGAACTGACCACTACCACCACCAGCACGATCTGGCGGGTGCAGGCCGGCACGGTGGACAAGCTGACGTTCGATCCGGCGGGATTCGGGTTCGCCCGTGCCGATCTCGACCAGCTGCTGGGCGGCGACGCGGACGCCAACGCCGCGGAGGTGCGCGCCGTGCTGGGCGGTGCCAAGGGCGCGGTCCGCGACGCCGTCGTGCTCAACGCCGCCGGCGCGATCGTCGCGCACGCGGGCCTATCCAGCCGCGCTGAATGGTTGCCGGCGTGGGAGGACGGGCTGGCGCGTGCCGGCGCGGCCATCGACTCCGGGGCCGCCGAAGAGTTGCTCGCGCGTTGGGTGCGGTTCAGCCAGCAGGCCTGAGTCCAGCTCTCGCGCGGCCTGTTGGGAGGCCAGCCGCGCTGAGCGCGCCGTCGCCGCCCACCCCGCCCAGGGGCCGGCCGATCGCAGCGGCGAGGCCCAGCCGATGTCGTCGGCGACCCGCACGATGCGCACTCCCGGGGCGATGAGCCAGCGCGCGATCAGCGCGGTCTCTTCCACCAGCGCACCGCCCAGCGGGGCGGCGACCGGCAAAATCGTTTGTGCCCCAGCCACAATGGCGTCGACTACCGGCATCGGCGGTACCCCACGCCGGGCGGTGCCCGCCGAGGCGAGCTGACCGTGGCGGATCACGGCGAGGTGATAGCCCCCGCTGCCGTCCGGGGCCGCGGCGATCAGCTCGGGCAGCGCGGCCAGCGCCCGCAGCCGCTGACCCCGCCACAGCACCTCGACGGTCGTGGCGGTGCGGTCGCGCAGCCGCGCCGCGCTCTCGAAGTGGCGATGGCCGGCCAGCACGCCGACCTGATCGACGGCGGCCCCCAACGCGCAGTTGTCCCTGCCGTCGATCAGGGCCGCGGCGCGCTGCGTGGCCGCGGCGTACTGCATCGCGCTCAGGTCGCGCGCGGCCGGACAGGGCGACACCTCGACCTGGGGGCAGGCCGGACCGTGGCGGGCTGAACGGCCGAGTCGCGTTGTGCAGGTCCGGATCCCGGTGAACCGCGCCAGCAGCCGCGCGGTGTCGGCGGCGTCGGTGCGGGACCGAAACGGCCCGATGGCGCGATCATGTCGCGGGGCCCGTACCACCGACAGCCGGGGGAACGCCTCGTCGCTCAGCGTCACCCACCACCACCGCTGCGGGAACCTCGAGCGGCGGTTGTACGGCGGCGCGTGCGCGGCCAGCATCCGCAGCTCCCGGACTCCGGCCTCCAGGGCATGGGCACACTCGACATAGTCGACGGCGCCGGCCAGCGTCACCATCTCCTTCATCCGGCCGCGGGGGTCGCCACCGGTGAAGTATTGGCTGACCCGGCGCCGCAGGTCGACAGCGGTGCCCACGTAGAGCACCTCGCCCGACGGGCCGCGGAACAGGTACACGCCGGGCTGGTGCGGCAGGTGGTCGGCGAGCACGCGCTTGCGGCGCTGGGTCGGTGTCACGTTCGGCAGATACGCGCGCAGATCGGCGTAGGTGTGCACACCCTGGTTGCCCACCCGCTCGATCAGCGCGTGCAGCACGTCGACGGTGGCGCGGGCGTCGTCCAGCGCGCGGTGGGTGGGTTGGGTGGCGACGGCGAAGAGCCGCGCCAGGGCGGCCAGTCGCACGCTGGGCGCTTCCTCGCGGCTCAGCACCCGGCGCGCCAGCCGCACCGTGCACAGCACTTGCGGTCGGGGCCAACGGATTTCGCAGTGTTCGGCGGCGGCCCGCAGAAAGCCGATGTCGAACCCCGCGTTGTGGGCGACCAGCACCGCGTCCCCGGCGAACTCCAAGAACATCGGCAGCACGGCGTCGATCGTCGGGGCGTCACACACCATCGTCGTCGTGATGCCGGTGAGCGCGACGATCTGCGGCGGGATGCTGCGCTGTGGATCCACCAGGGTGCCGAGCTCGCCGAGCACGACGCCGCCGCGGACTTTGACCGCCCCGATCTCGGTGATGGCGTCGGCAGCCGCCCCGTCTTTCGCGCGGCTGCGCCCGCCGGTCGTCTCCAGGTCGACGACGACGAAGGTGGTCTCGCGCAGCGGGGTTTCGTCGGTGGCCGTCCAGCTCGGGTCGCCGCCGGATTCCCGGTTCGCTCCCAAGTCGGCAAAACTCAGTTGAGTCCCACCAGTCACACCCATGCGCGTGACGTTAGGCATCGGGGCCGACACTCGCGGTGTTTCGGGCGCGGGGTGTCGCGCGCACCAAAAGATGTCGGTGCCCGCAGTTAGCGTTCGGGCCGAGCACGACAAGCCGGATGAGAGGACCGATTCCGATGGCCCACAGCAGACGAACCGAGAGCAAAGGTGTCGCCGCGTCAGGACCGGGTGCCCCGGTGGTGATCGACTGCGACGACTGCGCGGCGCGCGGCCCGGGATGCCGGGATTGTGTGGTCAGCGTGCTACTCGGGGTACCGGAAACTTTGTTGGAAGACGAACGGGCCGCACTCGAGGTGCTCGCGGACGTGGGGATGGCGCCGCGGTTGCGGTTGGTGCCGATTCATCGAAATCGCGGGTCCGGTGTCGCCTAATGCCCTTGAGTGCCAAAACCCCAGGACCGCTCCGCGTACCCCGTCTCGTTCACATACTTATGTCATAAATCTTTCCATTTTCTTAACGATCTGGTTTGGACAAACGCCGATATCGTTTCGTAACCTGTTTGAGACCTAAACCCAGCTCGACCTCTAACGTCGATGGCAGTTTAAGGAAGCAATACTTTGAGTTTCGGCTCCGCGCATTCGATCTCGCGTGTCATCACGCGGTCAGTCATCGGGACGCTGGCAGGCCTCACGGTCTTATCGGGTGTCTGTGCCGCCAATGTGGCGGCCGATCCGGCCGACGACGCCCTGGCAAAGCTCACCGAGCTCTCCCGGCAGGCGGAGCAGACCACCGAGGCCATGCACAGCGCGCAGCTCGACCTCAACGAGAAGCTCGCCGCCCAGCAGGCCGCCGACAAGAAGCACTTGGACGACCAGGCCGCCGTCGATGGGGCGCGGGCTCGACTGGCCACCTTCCAGAGCGCCGTGAACAAGCTGGCCGCAGCGACCTACATGGGTGGCCGCGTCGACGGCATGGAGGCGATGCTGACCGCGCAATCCCCGCAGGGATTGATCGACAAGCTGGCCGTACAGCGCGTGATGGCGACTCAAATGTCCACGCAGATGGCAAGTTTCCGGGTGGCCAGTGAGCAAGCCGCCAAGGCGGAGCAGGCATCGGCCAAGTCCGCCGCGGAGGCCAAGAGTGCGGCCGAGCAGGCTGCCGCGGTGCGGGCCAGTCTGCAGTCCAAGCAGAGCCAGCTGCAGGTTCAGATCGCGGTCGTCAAATCGCAGTACGTGTCCCTGTCGCCGGAGCAGCGCACCGCGCTGGCCGATCCCGGACCGATGCCGGCCGCCGCGCCGCTTCCCGGTGCGCCCGCCCCGGAGGCGTTGCCGCCCGGTGCGCCGCCGGCACCCGGCGCGCTGCCGCCCGGCGAGGTTCCGCAGCCGGCGGGGATGATGCCCGGCCTTCCCGGAATGGCTCCCGGTGGTCCGGGTGGCCCTGGGGGTGACCGCGCCAACGTCGTTCAGGCGGCGCTGACCCAGGTGGGAACGCCGTACTCGTGGGGTGGTGCCGCACCTGGCGGGTTCGACTGCTCCGGACTGGTCATGTGGGCCTTCCAGCAGGCCGGTGTCTCGTTGCCGCACTCGAGCCAGGCGCAGGCCAACGGCGGTCAGCCGGTGGCGCTGTCGGACCTGCAGCCCGGGGACGTGGTGACCTTCTATTCCGACGCGTCGCACAGCGGCATCTACGTCGGCGACGGCATGGTGATTCACTCGTCCACCTACGGCGTGCCGGTACGGGTGGTGCCGATGAATGCCGCGGGCCCGATTCACGACGCCCGCCGTTACTGACCGTTTTCCGTCCAGGCAATACCGTCGGCGTCGCCGGTGGCTATCGATCCTGCTGGCCTGGGTCTTCGTCGTTGAGATCGTGGTCGCGGCCGCCGTCCCGCTGAATGCCCGCGACGGCCGGATAAGACCCGCACAGCTGGTCGTGCCCGCGCGCACCCAACCGATCGCCGGGCGGGCGCCGCTGATCGTCGGTGACCGCCAGGTCCGGCTGATCGGCCTGGGCGGTGCGGCCGCGGACCGCCTGCTGGCCCGTATCGCAGCCGAGATACCCACCGCGATCGACAAGGTCGAGGCATTCTGGGGAGCCGACTGGTCGCCCGACATCTCGGTAGTGGTCGCCGGCTCCGACGACCAGTTCCGCGCCGCCGCCGGTGGCGGATCGCCGGAGCAGTGGGCGGACATCGCCGCGATCACCGTCGCGGATCGCATCGATCCCGCGCATCGGGTGGTGGTCGGCCAGCGGATCGTGTTCGCCCCCGGTGCTACCGGCATGAGCGACTCGGCGTTGCGAATTGTGTTGACACACGAGCTTTTTCATTACGCGGCACGCGCCGGCACCGCGCTCGACGCGCCGCGATGGCTGGCTGAAGGCGTCGCCGATTTCATTGCCCGGCCCAGTGGCCCGGTCCCCGCCGGACAGCGCTCGCGGCCCGTGTCGCTGCCGTCGGACTTCGACCTGGACACCCCGGGGCCGCAGCGCTCGCTGGCCTACGACCGTGCCTGGTGGTTCGCCCGCTTCGTCGCCGATACCTTCGGGACGCCGAAGCTGCGTGCCTACTATCTCGCCGTCTGCGGCGTCACCCATGCCGACCCGTACACCGCCGGCCGCGACGTGCTGGACATCGACCCGGCAGGCCTGCTCGCGCGCTGGCAGCAATGGATGGTCGGCGGGGCCTAATTGCCCGACTCGCCCCCTCGCGGCTGGGGGTACCCCCACCTCAGACCGCTGCGCGCTCTGCATCGTCGCCAGGCTAGCCTAAGGCAAGTGAGCCGGGTTCTGCTGGTAACCAACGACTTTCCGCCGCGGCGTGGCGGCATCCAGTCCTACCTGCGCGAATTCGTCGGCCGGCTGGTGAGCACCGGGTCGCATGCGGTGCTGGTGTACGCGCCGCAATGGAAGGGCGCGGACGCCTTCGACGCCGAAGCGGCCGGCTATCGGGTGGTGCGACATCCGGGGACGCTGATGCTGCCGGGGCCGGCCGTCGATGCCCGGATGCGACGGTTGATCGGCGACCACGGCATCGACACCGTGTGGTTCGGCGCGGCCGCACCGCTGGCGCTGCTGGCGGCGCGGGCCCGGCAGGCCGGTGCCACCCGGGTGCTGGCCAGCACGCACGGTCATGAGGTGGGCTGGTCGATGCTTCCGGTGGCGCGGTCGGTGCTGCGTCGCATCGGCAACGACACCGACGTGGTGACGTTCGTCAGCCGCTATACCCGGTCCCGGTTCGCGACGGCGTTCGGGCCCGCGGCGTCGCTGGAATACCTGCCGTCGGGAGTCGACACCGACCGGTTCCGCCCGGACCCCGCCGGGCGCACCGAGCTGCGCAACCGCTACGGACTGGGCGAGCGGCCCACCGTCGTGTGCTTGTCCCGCCTGGTCCCGCGCAAGGGCCAGGACATGCTGATCAAGGCGCTGCCCTCGATCCGGGAACGCGTCGATGGCGCCGCCCTGGTGATCGTCGGCAGCGGCCCGTACCTGGACGCCCTGCGCAAGCTGGCCCAGAGTTGCGGCGTGGCCGACCACGTGACCTTCACCGGCGCGGTGCCCTCGGCCGAACTGCCCGCCCACTACGCACTGGCCGACGTCTTCGCGATGCCGTGCCGCACCCGCGGCGCGGGCATGGACGTCGAGGGCCTCGGCATCGTTTTCCTGGAGGCCTCGGCGACCGGCGTCCCGGTGATCGCCGGCGATTCGGGCGGAGCTCCAGAAGCCGTGCAGCACAACAAGACTGGACTCGTCGTCGACGGGAACTCGGTGCGCATGATCGGCGACGCCGTCACCGAACTGCTGGCCGATCCGGACCGGGCCGCGCTGATGGGCGCGGCCGGACGCGATTGGGTGACCACGAACTGGCGCTGGGACACGCTGGCGGCGCGGCTGGCCGATCTTCTCCGAGCCGACGATGTGGGCCGCGCGGCGGCCCGCTGAGGAGGCGAGAAATCCGGTCTGGCGAGCCGACGATGTGGGCCGCGCGGCGGCCCGCTGAGGAGGCGAGAAATCCGGTCTGGCGAGCCGACGATGTGGGCCACGCGGCGGCCCGCTGAGGAGGCGAGAAATCCGGTCTGGCGAGCCGACGATGTGGGCCGCGCAGCGGCCCGCTAGTCCTTCTCGTAGAGCGCCTCGATGTCGGAGGCGAACTTCTCGGCCACCACGTTGCGTTTGAGCTTCATCGTCGGGGTCAGCTCGCCGGTGTCCTCGGTGAAGTCGACCGGCAGGATGCGGAACTTGCGGATCGATTCGGCATGCGACACCGACAGGTTGGCCTGCTTGACCGCGGCGTCGATCTCGGCGACCAGATCCGGATCCGTGGCCAGATCGCCGACGGACGAGCCCTCGCCCTTGCTGTTGCGCTGCTTCCAGCTGTCGAATGCCTCCGGATCGATCGTGATCAGTGCTCCGACAAAGGGTTTGGCGTCCCCGACCACCATCGCCTGGCTGATCAACGGGTGCGCCCGCAGTTGGTCTTCCAGCACGGCGGGCGCGACGTTCTTGCCGCCGGCGGTAACGATGATCTCCTTCTTACGGCCGGTGATCTTCAGGAAGCCGTCCTCGTCGAGCGCGCCGAGGTCGCCGGTTTTGAACCAGCCGTCTGCGAACGCCTCGGCGGTGGCCTGCTCGTTGCGCCAGTAGCCGCTGAACACCACGCCGCCGCGCACCAACAGTTCACCGTCGTCGGCGATGCGCATGCTGTTGCCCGGCAACAGCGTTCCGACGGTCCCGATCTTGACCCTGCCGACCTGGTTGACCGTGATCGCCGAGCTGGTCTCGGTCAGGCCGTACCCCTCGTGGATGGTCAGGCCCACACCCCGGTAGAAGTGCCCCAGCCGGGCGCCCAGCGGCGCGCCGCCGGACACCGACGCGTGGCAGTCGCCGCCCAGCGCGGCGCGCAGCTTGTGGTAGACCAACCGGTCGAACAGCGCGTGCTTGGCGCGCAGCAGCAGCCCGGGCCCGCCGTTTTCCTGCGCCTCGCTCCAGTCGACCGCGGTTTGCACGGCGCGCGCGAAGATCGGCCCCTTGCCGTCGTTGGCGGCGTTCTGCTCGGCGGTGTTGTAGACCTTCTCGAACACCCGCGGCACCGAGACCACGACCGTCGGCTTGAACACCGCGAACATCGGCAGCAGGTTCTTGATGTCGCTGGTGAACCCACATGTCACCTTGTTGGCGAACGCGGACAGGGTCAGCGAGCGGGCCAGCACATGGGCCAGGGGCAGGAAGATCAACAGCCGTTGCCCCTCGTCCAGCAGGGTTGGCAGACACTCCTTGGCACCCCGTGTCTCGTAGAGCAGGTTGGAATGGGTGAGCTGGCACCCTTTGGGACGTCCGGTGGTCCCGGACGTGTAGATCAGCGTCGCGGGATGCTCCGAGCGCAGCGCCGCTTGGCGAGCGGTCAGCTGCTCGGGGTCGACCGACGCGCCGGCCTCGACGAGCTGGTCGAGCGCCTTGGGGCCCGACCCGTCGATGTGCAGCACCCGGCGCAGGGCGGGAAGTTCGCCGGTGAGCTCGGTGACCGTCGCGGCGTGCGCGTCGGTTTCGGCGAACGCCACCACGGCTTCGGAGTCCTTCAGCACCCAGCGCACCTGCTCGGCCGACGAAGTCTCGTAGATCGGCACGGTGACGGCGCCGATCGACAGGATGGCCAGGTCGAGGATCGCCCACTCGTAGCGGGTGGCCGAGAAGATCGACACCCGGTCGCCGGGTTCCACGCCCAGCGAGATCAGGCCCAATGCAGCGGAGCGGATCTGCTGGGCGGCCTCGGCGCAGGTGACGTCGGTCCACACCCCGTCGATCTGACGTTGATAGATGACCAAGCTGGGGTCGTCGCGCTCGTGCTCGAAGACCATGGCCGCGATGTTGTCGTGCTCGCCGACGGAGAAGCGGGCAGGAACGCTGTACTCACGCACTCTTTTGACTCCGATTGATCTGGTGACTGGTGGCCGGCTTGCTGTAACTCAGACTAATCGCGGTATTCGCGCAGCAACCAAGCAGTCGGTTGGGCGGCCGCTTTGTTGCGGTGCGCCCTCGGCGACGTGCCTCGGATATTGATATGTGAAGCTGACACGATGCACAGCATCCAGATCGCGGACCAGACCTACGTGGCCGCCGACGGTGCACTGGTCGGCGCCGCGATCGGCGACCGGGCGTGCTGGAGACGGTGGTGGCCGGATCTGCGGCTACAGGTCGTCGAGGACCGGGCCGAAAAGGGAATTCGCTGGACGGTCACCGGGGCGCTGACCGGCACGATGGAGGTGTGGCTGGAGCCCTCGCTGGACGGGGTTGTGCTGCACTACTTTGTGCACGCCGAACCCACTGGCGTGGCGGCCTACCAGCTGGCCAAACTGAACTTGGCGAAAATGACGCACCGCCGTCGGGTGGCGGGTAAGAAGATGGCTTTCGAGGTCAAGGCGACAGTGGAACGGTCACGACCGGTCGGCGTTTCTCCGGTAGCTTAACTCCGGTCAAGGTTCGCCCGGAGAGTAGCGTTTCGGTCCAAAGGCGGGGTACTACCGGAGAGGACCGGCGTGTGCCCCCTTGCGGAGAGAAGGTAGCGGCCAGGTGGCGGAAAAGACGACCCAGACGATTCACATCGAGGCAGACCCCGGCACGGTGTTGCAGGTGATCGCCGACATCGATTCGTACCCGGACTGGATCTCGGAGTATAAGGAAGCCGAGGTTCAGGAGCGCGGGGCCGACGGCTACCCGAAGACCGTGCGCTTCGTGATGGACGCCGGTGTCATCAAGGACACCATGGTGATGTCCTACCAGTGGCCGGCCGATCACAAGTCGCTGAGCTGGACCCTGGTCTCCAGCTCGCTGCTGCGCTCGCTCGAAGGGTCATATCGGTTGGCGGCCAAGGATTCTGGGACAGATGTCACCTACGAACTCTCGGTCGATCTGGCCATCCCGATGATCGGGTTGCTCAAGCGCAAGGCCGAGCGCCGGCTGACCGACACCGCATTGAAGGATCTGAAGAAACGAGTCGAGGCTGAGTGAGTCCGTTTCACCCACCCCGCCCGTTACCGGCGCCCGGATCAGCCTCTTCGTGGGGAAGGGTGGGGTAGGAAAATCCACCCTCGCTGCTGCCACCGCGGTCTGTGACGCGATCGAAGGGCAGCGCGTGCTGGTGGTCTCAACCGACCAGGCGCACTCGCTGGGCGACGTGCTCGGCATCCCGGTCCCGCCGAACGGACGCGGCGAACCGGTTCGGGTGCTTGCCGGCCTGGAAACTGGGGGAGCCGCCGAGACGGGATTGCTCGACGCGCTGGCGCTGGACACGTTAGCCCTGCTCGAGGCCCGCTGGCATGAGGTGGTCACCGCGCTGGATCGCCGGTTCCCCGACTCCGAGCTGAGTAGTATTGCCCCCGAAGAACTTTCGGCGTTGCCGGGCATCCAGGAGGTGCTCGGCCTGCACGCGGTCGGCGAACTCGCGGCGTCGGGACGATGGGATCGCGTCGTCGTCGACTGCGCCTCGACCGCGGACGCGCTGCGCATGCTGACGCTGCCGGCCACGTTCGGGCTCTACGTCGAGCGCGCCTGGCCGCGCCATCGCCGGCTGTCCATCACCGCCGACGACGCCCGCTCGGCCGCGGTGGTGGAGCTGATGGAACGCATCAGCTCCAGCGTCGAGCGGCTCAGCGCACTGCTCACCGACGGGGATCTGGTCAGCGCGCACCTGGTGCTGACGCCCGAGCGCGTGGTGGCCGCCGAAGCGGTCCGGACGCTGGGCTCGTTGTCGCTGATGGGGGTGCGGGTCGAGGAGCTGATCATCAACCAGGTTCTGGTCGAGGACGAGTCCTACGAGTACCGCAACCTGCCCGAGCACCCGGCGTTCTACTGGTACGGCGAGCGGATCTCCGAGCAGCGCGCGGTGCTCGAGGAGCTCGATGCCACGATCGGTGACGTGGCGCTCGTGATGACCCCGCACTTGGCGGGTGAGCCGATCGGACCCAAGGCGCTGGGCGGGTTGCTCGACAGCGCGCGTCTTCGGCGTGGAGCCGCCCCACCAGGACCGTTGCGTCCTATTGTGGATCTCGAGTCGGGGTCGGGACTTGGGTCGATCTACCGGATGCGGCTAACGTTGCCCCAGCTCGACCCCGGATCGCTGTCCCTGGGCCGGGTGGACGACGACCTGATCATCAGCGCCGGCGGGTTGCGGCGCCGGGTTCGGTTGGCGTCGGTACTACGGCGGTGCACGGTGCTCGACGCGCATCTGCGGGGCGGTGAGCTGACAGTTCGTTTTCGACCAGATCCGGAGGTGTGGCCCAAGTGAACAAGCCGCACCCCGATATCGCACCCGAACTACGCAAACTGGCCGAGGCGATTCTGAACGGAATCGATCCCGCCGTGCGCATGGCCGCGGCGATGACCGCGGGCAACGGCGTCGGCACCGGCAAGTGTCAGCAGATCTGGTGTCCGGTGTGCGCGCTGGCCGCGCTGGCGACCGGCGATCAGCACCCGCTGCTGACCGTGATCGCCGATCACAGCATCGCGCTGCTCGAGGTGATCCGCGCGATCGTTGACGACCTCGACCGGTCGTCCGGGCCAACACCGCCACCGCCTCCGGACGGTCCGCCCGGCGGCGCGGCGGCGGCCGAGGGCGCCCCCGCGGGCGAGGCGCAGGTGCGGACTCGCTACCAGCCCATCGCGGTCACAATCGAAGATTGATCCTCAGGGTTTGAATGTGGTCCCCTCCGTCGCGGATGGGTACAGTTGGCGCAGAACACCGGCGGGTTTCGGGCGAGAGGGAGGGCCATGGCGTACTGGCTATTCAAGTACATCCTCCTGGGTCCGCTGCTGCAATTGCTTGGCCGGCCGAAAGTCGAAGGCCTGCAATATGTTCCGAGCACGGGCCCGGCGATCTTGGCCAGTAACCACCTCGCGGTGATGGACAGCTTCTTCTTGCCGTTGGTGGTGCGGCGGCGCATCACCTTCCTGGCGAAGTCCGAATATTTCACCGGCACCGGAATCAAGGGCTGGTTGAGCCGCTGGTTTTTCACCGCCGTGGGCCAGGTGCCGATCGACCGCACCAACGCCGACGCCGCACAGGCCGCACTGCAAACCGCCCAGCGGCTGCTGGGCGAGGGCAAGTTGATGGGCATGTACCCCGAGGGCACCCGGTCGCCCGACGGCAGGCTGTACAAGGGCAAGACCGGACTGGCCCGGCTGGCGCTGGAGACCGGGGTGCCGGTGATCCCGGTCGCGATGATCGGCACCGACGTCGTCAACCCGCCGGGCACCACGATGCTGCGCTTCGGCAAGGTGACGGTCCGGTTCGGCAAGCCGATGGACTTCTCCCGATTCGAGGGCCTGGCCGGTAACCGGTTCATCGAGCGGGCCGTCGCCGACGAGGTCATCTACGAGCTGATGGGTCTGTCCGGTCAGGAGTACGTCGACGTCTACGCCGCGACGGTCAAGAACCGCAGCAACGGCTCCAACGGTCAGGGGCCGGACGACGAGGCCGCGCGGATCCCCGAGACCGCTGCCGGCTAGGTCGCGACGTTCACGTCGCGCAATAGCTCGTGGCCGGTGCCGGAATCACTGCGCCCCTGCGAATCCCGACCCGCGACCCGGGCGGTGACCGTGAGTCCGACCGTGACGAGCACGGCCAGCGCCCACCACACGTAGCCCATCCCGAGCAGCTGACGCCACCAGTTGGCGGTCTCCTCATGGTGCTTGGGCATCAGCTCGATCGGTGTCCAGTCGATGTACGTCAGCGCCACTCCGGCCAGCGTCACGACGGCCAGCGCGATGTTGCGCCGCCGCCAGCCCAGGATCGCGGTCACCAGCAGCGTCGGCAGCACCCAGACCCAGTGGTGTGACCACGACACCGGCGACACCATCAGCCCGAACAGGGCCACGCAGATGACCGCGAGCGTCGTCTCGCCGGCCTGCAACACCCGCCGCATCGCCCAGATGGTCAAGGCCAGCACGGCCAGGCACAGGCCCACCCAGAGCAGGAAACGCAGGTGCTCGGAAAGCCCGATGCGGGCCAGCGCACCCGCGATGTTCTGGTCGGTGTTCAGCGCCGCGGAGCCGATCCGGTCGGTGTGGTGCACCGTGTGCGTCCAGTACTCCCAGGAGTCGTCCCAGGCCAGGATGAACCCGACGAGCGTCCAGATCGCGAACGACGTCATGGCCGTCAGTGCGGCGCGGAAGTCGCGGCGCACCAGGAAATACAGCAGGAACACCGCGGGGGTGAGTTTGAGCGCCATGCCCAGCCCCAGCAGCAGCCCGCGCGGCCAGGGCGTGCGGCGCGGCACGCAGTCGGCGATCACCAGCGTCATCAGCACGACGTTGATCTGGCCGAACGCGAAGTTCGAGGCGATGGGCTCCAGCCAGATCGAGGCCGGCGCCACCACCACGACGGCCAGCCACCAGCGGCGCAGCCAGGCCGGCCCGGGCACCACCGTCGAGGTGTTCCACACGTCGAGGCGGGTCAGCACGATGACGGTCGACACGATCAGCAGCACCAGGGTCAGCACCGTGATCGCGACGCTGGCCGCCGGCATGTGCAGCCAGGCGAACGGGCAGAACACGATCGCGGCCAGCGGCGGGTAGGTGAACGGCAGATTCAGCCCGATCGGTGTGTGGAACAACACGTCGCCGCGGTACAGCGGACGTCCGTCCAGCCAGGTCTGGCCGCCCATTTGATAGATGTCGATGTCGATGCGGTACGGCGTGTGCGCGAACAAGCCCCAGGCCGCGTAGCCCAGTGCCGCCGCGGCCAGCAGCCACAACACGCCCCACAACAACGCCCGCCCCGGTCGGCTGCCCACAACGGGCGCCTGCGAATTACTCATGTTGTACATCAGCGTAATCGGTGTCGATGGCCGCGATGTCGCGCAGCGCGGCTCCCGCGTCGCGCACAGGTGCGGGCGTAGGTTGCAAGCGTGTTGGGATGGTTCGCGCCCAGGGTGGCCCACTGGTTCTCGCACGACATCGTCCACGGCGGCCGGCTCCCCCTGCTCTGCTGCCTGGTCGCCTTCATCCTGACCTTCTTCGTCACCCGGACTTTCGTGCGCTTCATCCGGCACCGGGTCGCGTCCGGGCGCCCGGCCCGATGGTGGCAACCGCGCAACGTCCACGTCGGGGGAGTGCATATCCACCACGTGACGTTCGGGGTGGTGCTGGTGATGATTTCCGGAGTGTCGCTGGTGACGTTGTCGGTCAACGGGCAGGAGCCCGAAAACACGCTGTCCGCAATATTTTTCGGTATCGGCGCGGCGTTGGTGCTCGACGAGTACGCGCTGATCCTGCACCTATCCGACGTCTACTGGGAAGAGGACGGCCGCAGCTCGGTGGACGCGGTGTTCGCCGCCGTGGCGGTAGCCGGGTTGCTGATCATGGGGCTGCACCCGTTGACGTTCTTCTTTCCGTTCTGGCACGGCACCGACTCGTTCGTCTGGCATGCCGCGGTGGTCGCCACGATGGTGATGACGCTGCCGCTGGCGGTGGTGGTGGTGCTCAAGGGCAAGGTGTGGACCGGTCTGCTCGGCATGTTCATCGTGGTCTTGCTGGTCATCGGGGCGATCCGGCTGTCGCGTCCGCATGCGCCGTGGGCGCGCTGGCGATACACCGCGGCGCCGGACAAGATGCGGCGCGCGTTGCAGCGGGAACGTAAATGGCGCCGGCCCGTCGTGCAGGCCAAGCTGTGGCTGCAGTGCGCGATCGCCGGCACGCCGCGGCTGCCCGACGAACGCCTGGTCGACGCCCAGCTCGACCACGACGTTCACGCCGCACCGCCGCCCGAGGGAACCGAACCCATCCTGATCGGCAGCTAGCCTTTCGGAGTGCGGTACTTCTACGACACCGAATTCATCGAGGACGGCCGCACCATCGAGCTGGTCTCGATCGGGGTGGTCGCCGAAGACGGCCGCGAGTACTACGCCGTGTCCACCGAATTCGATCCCGAACGCGCCGGGGTCTGGGTGCGCGCCAACGTGCTGCCCAAGCTGCCGCCGCCCGCTTCGCAGCTGTGGCGCTCGCGCAAGCAGATTCGCCACGACCTGGAAGCTTTCTTCGGCATTTCCGGCGGCCAGGCCGCCGAACCGATCGAGCTGTGGGCCTGGGTGGCGGCCTACGACCATGTCGCGCTGTGCCAGCTGTGGGGGCCGATGCCGGGACTGCCCAAAGCAATTCCGCGCTTCACCCGGGAGCTGCGCCAGCTCTGGGAGGACCGGGGATCGCCGCGGCTGCCCCCGCGACACCGCGACGTGCACGATGCGCTGGTGGATGCCCGCGATCAGATGCGCCGGTTCCGGCTGATAGTGTCCGGCGACGATGCGGGCGCGTGAGCGTCCTGCCAAGCAGCCCCAGCCCGACTGACGAATGGCCTTGGCCCTGGCTGGCCACAGATATCATGGACCGATGAACTGGACCGTCGACGTACCGATCGACCAGCTGCCGGCGCTGCCGCCGCTGCCCGCTGACCTGCGGACGCGGCTGGACGCTGCATTGGCTAAGCCTGCCGCGCAGCAACCGTCGTGGCCCGACGAGCAGGCCGCCGCGATGCGCACGGTTCTGGAAAGCGTTCCGCCGGTGACGGTGCCGTCCGAAGTCGTGCGGCTGCAAGACCAACTCGCCCAGGTCGCCAAGGGTGAAGCCTTCCTGCTGCAGGGCGGCGACTGCGCGGAGACGTTCGTCGACAACACCGAGCCACACATCCGGGGCAACGTGCGCACCCTGCTGCAGATGGCGGTGGTGCTGACCTACGGCGCCAGCCTGCCGGTGGTCAAGGTGGCCCGCATCGCGGGTCAGTACGCCAAGCCCCGGTCGGCCGATATCGACGCGCTGGGCCTGAAGTCCTACCGCGGCGACATGATTAACGGCTTCGCCCCGGATGGCGCTGCGCGCGTGCACGACCCGTCTCGGCTGATCCGTGCCTACGCCAACGCCAGCGCCGCGATGAACCTGATGCGGGCGCTGACGTCGTCGGGGCTGGCTTCGCTGCACGGGGTGCACGACTGGAACCGGGAGTTCGTCCGCACCTCGCCGGCGGGTGCCCGGTACGAGGCGTTGGCGGCCGAAATCGACCGCGCGCTGAGCTTCATGAGCGCGTGCGGCGTGGCCGACCGCAATCTGCAGACCGCCGAGATCTACGCCAGCCACGAGGCTCTGGTGCTCGACTACGAGCGCGCGATGCTGCGGCTGTCGGAAAGTGAAGACGGCGACCCGCAGCTCTACGACTTGTCGGCGCACACGGTGTGGATCGGGGAGCGGACCCGCCAGCTCGACGGCGCGCACGTCGCGTTCGCGGAGGTGATCGCGAACCCGATCGGCGTCAAGCTCGGCCCGACGATGACGCCCGAGCTGGCGATGGAGTACGTCGAGCGTCTCGACCCGCACAACAAGCCGGGCCGGCTCACGCTGGTCAGCCGGATGGGCAACAACAAGGTCCGCGACCTGCTGCCGCCGATCATCGAGAAGGTGCAGGCAACCGGTCACCAGGTGATCTGGCAGTGCGACCCGATGCACGGCAACACCCATGAGTCGTCGACCGGGTACAAGACCCGGCACTTCGACCGCATCGTCGACGAGGTGCAGGGCTTCTTCGAGGTGCACCGCGCGCTGGGCACCCATCCCGGCGGCATCCACGTCGAGATCACCGGCGAGGACGTCACCGAGTGTCTGGGTGGGGCACAAGACATTTCGGATCACGATCTGGGCGGCCGTTACGAAACGGCGTGCGACCCGCGGCTGAACACCCAGCAGTCGCTGGAGCTGGCGTTCCTGGTCGCCGAGATGCTGCGCGACTAGCTTCGCGCAGCAAGCCGCTCCCGTTGCGGCACAACCGAAGCCGCGGCCGCACGATTTCTGCTCCGGGAAAATCGCGCCCGCAGGTTTCCCCACAGGATGCGGGGCAGCAGGGCGGGATCGCGCAGCCGCGACGGCGGGTCGACGAAGTTCGAAACGCGAAAGAAGCGTTCGGTCAGCACGACGTCATGGGCGGCGGCGTTCAGGGCCGCGTTGGAGAGCCGGCCCTGCAGCCGTGCTCTGACGGATTTTCGGTCGCGAGTCGGGGAAGGGACTCGCGACCGGGCCTGATTGGCGACCCAGGTCGCCCCGATGTAGCGCGCGGTGGCGCGAAAATAGCGTGGCGCAAGGGCCGTATTGCCACCGGAGCTCAGGCACTCGCGCAGGGTCAGCGCTTCCAGCGCGGCAATCGTCATGCCCTGACCGTGGGTCGGGTCGAAGCTGCAGAGCGCGTCGCCGATCACCAGCAGACCCGAAGGGAAGCCGGGCATCTGGTCGTAGCGCCGCCAGACCGCGGCGGCGTGGCGATAGGTGACGGCTTCCCCGATGGGGTGCGCCTGGCGCAGACCCTCGACGATGGCCGGGGGGAGGGACGGCGCGGCCAACTCGAGCATCTCTGCGAAATCGGTTGGCAGCTCTGCGGATTCGGTGTGCTGGCCGATCGCCAGCATCCAGGTGTCGTGCTCGCAGGCCAGCAACAGGCCGCCGGGCTTGCCGTCACCCGGATTGAACAGCACCAGCCGCTGGGCGATGGATCCCTCGGGGGCACTTATGTGTTGGCTCGAGTAGCCAAGCCTGGACACTTGCCGGTCCTCGGTGGGCCGTGGGAAACCCAGCCGTTCTAAAAACGCCGGGGTGCGCGCGGCCCGGCCCATCGCGTCCACCACCAGATCGGCGTCCAGTGTCGTGACAAAACCGTTGTAGCGCCTGATGATTCGCACCCCATTGACGATGTCTGAGGTGTTGACCAGTTCGGCGACGTCGTGTCCGTCGAGGAACGTGACGTTGGCCAACGCCTTGACGCGTCGGCGCAGATGAAATTCCACGAACGGCCGGCTTGCCAGGCAGAGCGCCAGTGCGTCCGGATCGGCGAATCTGCCGGACCGCTTGAACTCATAACGCCCGACGCGCACATAGAAATTCGACAGCTCGCCGTCGTCGACGACGACCGCCCCGGCTCGGGCGAGGTCCGCTAACAGCCCGGGAAACAATTCCTCCAGCACCTGCAGGCCGCGGCTGTGGAAGTTATGCACATGGCGGCCCTGGGGGATACCCCTGCGATGGCACGGGTAGTCGGGCAACCTGTCCCTCTCGACCACGCTGACCGAGTTGTAGAACTCCGAAAGTACGCGCGCCGCAAGTAAACCCGCCATTCCGGCGCCCAGTACGACCGCGTGTTCGCCGAGCCGGTGCGGCGAGTCGATGCCGAGCATTGTCGAACCCATGCAGCGATACGCTACACGAAAATTAAGAAAAATAAGAGATTTATGAGACAACTTTAAGATTCGTGTCGCGACCGTGACTTCGGGTTGGCCGCACTTGCTGTCACCCGACGTTTACGTCGTTTTGCTGGCGTCCGGACGGGGTCGCGGTTATTCTATGGCCGTTGAAAAAATATTCAATGATCATTGAAATAATCCCTTCGCGCCCGGGAGGACTGACGACATGGATTTTGCGTTGCTGCCTCCGGAGGTGAACTCCGGGCTCATGTATGCCGGTGCCGGGTCGGGGCCGTTGTTGGAGGCCGCGGCGGGGTGGGACGCACTGGCCGCCCAGCTCGAGTCGGCCGCCAGCGGTTATGCGGCGCAGCTGGCTGGGTTGACCGGTCAGGCGTGGTCGGGCCCGTCGTCGGTGTTGATGAGCGCCGCGGCCACACCGTATGTGCAGTGGCTGTCTACCGCCGCTGCTCAGGCCGCGCAGACCGGCGTTCAGGCCTATGCGGCGGCCGCGTCCTATGAGGCGGCGTTCGCGATGACGGTGCCCCCGCCGGAGATCGCGGCCAACCGGGCACAGCTGATAGCCCTGGTCGCCACCAACTTCTTCGGGCAGAACACCGCGGCGATCGCGGCGACCGAGGCGCAGTACGGGGAGATGTGGGTTCAGGACGCCACCGCCATGTACGGCTACGCGGCCGACTCCGAAATCGCCAGCACCCTGACCACCTTTGACGATCCGCCCCAGACCACCAACCCGGCGGGGCAGGATGCCCAGGCCCAGACGATGGCGCAGACAACGGCGCAGACGACCGGCGACGCGACACGGCAGGTGGCCACCAGCAATGCCACGATGCACTCGCTGAGCTCCGCCACCACCGACTTCACCGGGCCTGTTGCTCCGGACCAGACCGTGACCGTGTCGCCGGGCAACACCATCACCCTCGGTACCGACACGGGCATGTTGATCAATAGCGGCGAGATCACAGTCACCGGCCCTGGCACTAACCTCATCACCTACGGCTCGGTAATTATGAACCCCGGCAGCACAATTCACACGATCATCGACTGCTCCGCGGACGGTGTTCTGATTCCGGAAGGCGTTGACTTCACTGCCGGAGCCAACCCCGTCGTGCTGACTCCCGCGTCGTTCCAGGAGGTCCTGGTCACCCTCGTCAACGGCTCCGCCACACTCCCCGGTGCCGGTGTGGGGCAGACCGCCGTCCAGACCTTCGCAAACACCGCCACCGCCATCGCCGGCCCCGCGGGCGCGTCCATCACCAACGCGTTCGGCTCGGTCACCGTCGCCTCCGCCACTCCCATCGTCCCGAGCTCGTCGAGCGCAGTGTGGGCCGCCCCGTTGGGCGGGCTGGCCGCGCCGGGCCTGGCGGGCACCGCGGCCATTCAGCCTCAGCTCAATGTGGATGGGCTGCTGGAGTGGGCTGAAACGATTGCCGGCTGAAGGTAGACAAATCGTGGTGCACGCGAAAGGTCGGGACTGATGGATTTTGCGTTGCTGCCTCCGGAGGTCAATTCCGGGCTCATGTATGCCGGTGCCGGGTCGGGGCCGTTGTTGGCGGCCGCGGCGGGGTGGGACGCATTGGCCGCCCAGCTCGAGTCGGCCGCCAGCGGTTATGCGGCGCAGCTGGCCGGGTTGACCGGTCAGGCCTGGTCGGGTCCGTCGTCGGTGCTGATGAGCGCCGCGGCCACACCGTATGTGCAGTGGCTGTCTACCGCCGCGGCGCAGGCCGCGCAGACCGGGGTTCAGGCCTCCGCGGCGGCGGCGGCGGCTTATGAGGCGGCGTTCGCGATGACGGTGCCGCCGCCGGTGATCGCGGTCAACCGGGCGCAGTTGATCGCGCTGGTCGCTACCAATTTCTTCGGGCAGAACACCGCGGCGATCGCGGCGACCGGGCGTGTCAAGATAACTGTGTAAGTTGTTGTAGCCGTTTATCTTTGGGGTCATAGGGGGAGTCGGTCGGGGAATTGGATGGCGAAGGTGTTCAGGGCTTCGGTCCAGCGGTAGGTTCCTGGTCCGTGGGATCCTCGTTTCTGGTTGATGTTGCGGATGGCCAGGTAGAGCAGTTTAGGGCGGCGGCGTCCGAGGGGAACGAGCCGCGGGCCTTGGTGACCTTGCGGAGTTGATAGTTGAGCGACTCGACGGCGTTGGTGGTGTAGATAATCTTGCGGATCTCGACGGGGAACGCTAGAAACGGCACGAATTCGGCCCAGGCGCGATCCCATACGGCTACCGCACCGGGCGATTTGGTTTTCCATTGGGCGCGAAAGTCCTCGAGGGCGAGTTTGGCGGCCTCTTCGGTGGGCGCGGTGTAGATCGGACGCATCGCGGCGGCCATCTTGCGGCGCTCGGTGTAGGAGGCATAGCGCATCGAGGAGCGCAGCAGGTGCACCACGCAGGTCTGGATCACCGCGGCTGGCCACACCGCCGCGATCGATTCGGGTAGCCCGCTCAACCCGTCGCAGCACACGAACAGCGCGTCGCGACACCCGCGGTTGCGCAGCTCGGTGAGCACCCCGTGCCAGAACTTCGCGCCTTCGCTCTGCTGGATCCAGATCCCCAGGACCTGCTTGATGCCGTCGATATCGACGCCGATGACCACGTGGGCGGCCTTGTTGGCCACCACCCCGGAGTCGCGGATTTTGAGGCGGATGGCGTCGATATACAGGATCGGATAGACCGGATCGACCGGTCGGGACTGCCAGGCGGCGATCTCCTCGGTCACGACGTCGGTGACTCGCGAGATGGTGGCTGCTGACACGGTGGCGCCGTAGACCTCGGCCAGATGCTCGGTGATATCGCGCGTGGACATTCCCCGCGCGTACAGCGACAAGATCATGTCCTCGACCTGGCCCAAGCGGCGTTTACGCTTGGGCACGATCACCGGGCTAAAGGTGCCGTTGCGGTCCCGGGGCACTTCGAGCTCGACCGGCCCGGCCGTGGTCAACACGGTCTTGCGGCCACGCCCGTTGCGGGAGTTACCCGAGCCATAACCGGCCGGATCGCCGTGCTCATAGCCCAGGTGATCGGCGATCTCGACATCCAAAGCGCGTTCGAGCACCGCCTTGGTCATCTGCGCCAACAGTCCGTCAGGACCATCGATCGGCGTGCCCGAGGCCTCGGCATCGGCCAACAAAGCATCCACCGCCGCCGCCGGCAACAGCTCGGCCAGCTTGGCAGCCGCATCGTCCCTGGGCGAGTCAGATTGAGACAACTGAGAACTCCTGTCTGGTGGTCACCCACCATTCAGGCCCAACCACTTACACAGTCAATGAGACACGCCCCGGCGACCGAGGCGCAGTACATGCAGATGTGGGTTCAGGACGCCACCGCCATGTACGGCTATGCGGCCGACTCCGAAATCGCCAGCACCCTGACCACCTTTGACGACCCGCCCCAGACCACCAACCCGGCGGGGCCGGGTGACCAATCCAGCGCGGTGGCGCAGGCCGCCGCCAACACCACCGGCGCCCGCACCCAATCACTGGCGCAACTCAGCGCACAAACCAGCTCCCAGCAACTCGCCACGACCGCCAGCACCGGCGACCCCGTCCTCCCTGCTGGTAGCGCCGCCAACGTCGCGCCCGGCGGAGCCGTCCTCGACATCGGCGTCACCGCCACCGCCGGCAACGGCTACCCGGTCACATTCGCGGCACATTCCGAGTTCTTGGCCGTCACCCAGGTGACCGTCACTTTCAATATCAACGGCGGACTTTCCTTTACCTTCGACGCCGGCACCGATGCTTCCTTCGGCGTTCCGGGCGTCGTCGACAGCGGAACCTTCACCGTCCTGTCTGGCTCCTCGGGCGCCGCTGGTACTTTCACCGTCCCGAGCGGCTCCATCACCGCAGTCGGCGCCGGTACCAACGTCACCCTCGCCAGCGGATCCGTCATCGCCGTCAACTCCGGCACCGTCATCACCGGCCCCGCCGTGGCCCCGGTCGTCGCCACGTCGTCTGGCACGGCGGGAGCGTTGCCCGTGTTAGCCGGGCTGAGCAGCACACCAGGTCTGGCGGGCACCGCAGGAATACAGCCTCAGCTCAACGTGGATGGGCTGTTGGAGTGGGCTCAAACCGCTGCCGGCTGAGAGTCGGCATGGTGGATTTTGTGACGGTCACCCCGACGCGAAATGGTCAGCGGGTGCGGGCGTTCACCCGCCAGGTAGCACCCGGCAGGTGAACGCCCGATCGACGGCGGGGCAGGACCAGAGGTTGGCTGTTCCTGTATTACGAAGTACTGCAACGATATTCGGGGTGGTGCAGATTATCCCGCTGCAACCCCGAGTGGCGGTTCAACGCTGGCCGCGGTGGGAACGCATCCGGTCGCGGCGACGGCGGTGAACGCGAGGACCGCCGCGACGACGATCTTTGTGGCTAGACCTGACATGACGACTCCGTTCATCTGACTTCCTAGGAGAACGGTAGATCAAACCAGCCGTTTTTTCAATGGTCATTGAAATAAGAAAAGGTTGCGGGCATAGTGCTACGCGGACGGGTCCGTCGGGACGCTCCGGTGAACAAGTACCTTTGGGCGCGTTGGCGCTCGGTTCCGCGGTGTGGACGCCTGCCGAGCGCCGGCATCGCGGCACTGTCGCCGCTGTCCGAGCCCACAAGAGAACTCGGCCACGGGAAGCGTCATCGTGGCGAAGGTGAAACGAGGGAAGGTAGTCACGTGACGTCTAAGGTTCCGCCGGCCAAGGTTGCGCGCGTCGTTGAGCGGGCCCGCCACCATCTGTCGCGACTGCGCCAACGTTCCGCTCCGCCTGCGGCGGTGATGATGGAATTGATCCTGAACGCGTGGGTCGCTCAGTCGATCGCGTCGGCGGCCGATCTTGGCGTGGCGGACGCCCTCGCAGATGGCGCGCTGTCCGCCGAGCAACTGGCAAACCGGGTCGGCGCCGACCCCGACGCGCTGCGCCGGCTCCTGCGGGCGTTGATCGGCATCGGCATCTTCCGTCAGCAGCGCGACGGGCGTTACGCACTCACCCCGCTGGCGGAAACGCTGCGCACCGACGCGCCCGTGTCGATGGCCGGGATGGCGCGATGGGTCGGGTCGCCGCAGCATCGGGAGCATTGGAGCCACCTGACCGACGCGATCCGGACCGGGCATCCGGTGGTTCCCGAGCTTCGCGGCAAACCGATTTTCGAATACCTGGCGGACCAGGCGGAGCTGGGGGAGATCTTCAACTCGGCCATGACCAATCTGTCCGAGTTCGCGATCGTGCCCTTGACCGCGGCCTACGACTTCAGCGCGTTCGGCACGATCGTCGATGTCGGCGGCGGACACGGCCGGCTCTTGGCGGCGATTCTCCAGGCGGCTCCGAATTCGCGTGGCGTGCTGTTCGATCTTCCCGAGGTCGTGGCGGGTGCACCGGCGTTGTTTCGCAAGTACGGAGTCGACGACCGCGTCCGGGTCGAAGAGGGGTCGTTCTTCGACCGCGTGCCGGAGGGCGCCGACGCGTACGTGCTCAAGAGCGTCATCCACGACTGGTCGGAGGAAGATGCGGTTCGTATCCTGACCAACGTCCGCACCGCGGCCCCTGCGGGCGCACGAGTGTTGCTCTGCGAGTTCGTCATTCCCGACCACGACCGCGATTTCCACGGCAAGTGGGTGGATATCGAGATGCTGGTTGTCGCCGGCGCACGCGAACGTACCGCGGACGAGTACGCCCGGCTGTTCGATCAGGCCGGTTTCCGGTTGACCCGCATCGTCGACACCGTGTCGCCGCTCAGCGTCGTCGAGGCGACCGCGGTGTAGCCGAGGTGGCCGCGCGCGGCTTCCCCTTCCGTCGCGGCGCCTTGGCCGGCTGTTGCGATGGCAGGTCCAGTCCCAGCTCATCGGCGGGGGCGGTCAAGAACCGGTGCACCACCGGCCCCAACAACCTGACGACGTCGTCAACCCCGAGCGACGACAGCGGCGGCACGCGCATGATGTAGCGCAGCATCGCGGTGCCGACGAGGTTGGTCGCGGCCAGCATCGCGCGCAGTCGTGCCTCGTCGCCACCGCCCATCGCGCCGGACACCGCGGTCATCAGATAGTCGTGCAGGAAAACGCGAAATGCCTCGTTGGCATCGCTGTTGGACGTCGCCGACTGCACGATCGAGGCCATGCTCGCGGCGGTGTCGGGCTGTTCCCAGATGCTCAGGTAGGCGCGCAGCACGCGGTAGCCCAAATCGTCGTCTTTCTCGGTGAGCACGGTTGTCAGCAGGTCAGACGGCAGCACCAACTTCATCGACTCGCGAAACAACTCCGCTTTCGAGCCGAAGAGATAGAGGACCATCGACGGATCGACCCGCGCGTCGTCGGCAATCGCTCGCAGGGTCGTCTTGTCGTAGCCGTTGATCGCGAACTGGTGCTTTGCCGCGCGTAGCACCGTGTCGCGCGACACCGGCTCACCTTGGCGTCGGCCGCGTCGCTTCGTCATTTCCCCAGTTGAGGACACGCGCGAACCATATCATTTCAACCGGCATTGAAAAGGTATCCGGTAGCCGTAGGCTGCGCGTCACCCTTCACAGCAGGCCGCTCAGGTTGCTGCCCAGTGTCCATCCTGCCGTCGCGGCCAGGCCGGTCAACGCCAGCACCAGCGCCACCCAGATCAGCACCATGCGGCGGCCGTTCTGACGTGCCACCGCGAATTCGCTCAGCGCGATGCCGGCGAATTCGCCTGTGACGGGCTGGTATTCGTAATCTTCCTCGGGTTCGGCGTCGGCCTCGGCGCGGGGTTCGGGTTCCGGCCAGTCGGCGGGTCCGCGCGGAAGCTGCCGGGTGGGCTGCCGGATCTGCGGCGGCGCCGGGGGCAGCTGTTCGCTCGCTCGGCTGTGGTGCAGGGCCGCCGAGCGGTGCTGGGCGGAATTGCGCGGTGCCGGCACCCGGAAGTCGGGCAGGTCCAACTCCTCGGCGATCGCCTCCATGTCGGCGAGCATCTCGATCGCGTCGGCGTAGCGCTGCGCGGGGTCGCGCGCGGTCGCGCACGCGACGAAGTCGTCGAATTGCGGGGGCACGCCCTCGATCACGCTGCCGGGGCGCGGCACGTCGTGGTCCAGTCGCTGATAGGCGACCGACAGCGGGGAGTCGCCGGTGAACGGCGCACCGCCGGTCAGCAGCTCGTAGGTGAGGATCCCGGCCGAGTAGACGTCGCTGCGCGGGCCGGCATTGCCGTCGCGCACCTGTTCGGGCGACAGGTAGGCCGCGGTGCCCAAGATGACGCTGGTCGAGGTGATGCCGGCGGCCGCGACCGCCCGCACCAGCCCGAAATCGGCGATTTTGACGTCGCCCTCGTCGGAGATCAGCACGTTCTCGGGCTTGACGTCGCGATGCACCAGCCCGGCGCGGTGCGCGGCGGCGAGCCCGCCCAGCACCGGCCGCAGCACCGCCACCACCGCATGGGGTGGCATCGGGCCGCGTTCGGCCAGCAACTCGCGCAGGGTGCCGCCCTCGATCAGCTCCATCACCAGAAACGGGTGACGCGCGTCCAGGCCCTGGTCGTAGACGGCGACCAGTCCCGGATCCTTCAGCCGGGCCACGGTGCGCGCCTCGAGCTGAAAGCGGTGCAGGAACTGGCTGTCACCGGCGTACCGCGAATCCATCACCTTCAGCGCGACCGGCCGATCCAGCCGGACGTCGATGCCGCGGTAGACCGTCGAGGTTCCGCCGCTGGCGATCTTGCCCTGGACCAGGTAGCGGCCATCCAGCAACGCGCTGTCCAACGGGTCGCCCGTCGCGGGTCTGGTCACGGGGCCATCGTAGGTGCGGGCCGGCGGTTGGCGAGGAGAACATCCGCTCAAGGCACCTCCGCACCCGCTACCACCGCCTACACTTGCGCCGTGGGCAGTATTCCGGCCGGCGACGATGTTCTGGATCCCGACGAGCCAACCTACGACCTGCCCCGGGTCGCCGAGTTGCTCGGCGTGCCGGTGAGCAAGGTGCAGCAGCAGCTGCGAGAAGGTCACCTGCTTGCGGTGCGCCGCGCCGGGGGCGTGGTGATACCGCAGGTCTTCTTCACGAATTCGGGCGAGGTGGTCAAAAGCCTGCCGGGATTGCTGACGATCCTGCACGACGGCGGCTATCACGAGACCGAGATCGTCCGCTGGCTGTTCACCCCCGATGCATCGCTGACGGTGACGCGCGACGGCAGCCGGGATGCGCTCAGCAACGCTCGTCCCGTCGACGCGTTGCACGCCCATCAGGCCCGTGAGGTGCTGCGCCGGGCCCAGGCCATGGCGTACTGAGCGGCCTACTACACGGCCAGAGGTTCTTCGGCCTGTTCAGCGGGCGCTTCCGGGGCGCGGTACAGCACCCGCCAGGCGATCAGCGCCGCCGCCGTGGCCAGTCCGAAGTGCGTCCAGGAGTACATGCCGTGCGACCCGTCGGGCTTGAAGATCACCATGGCCCAGGTCGAGAGCCCGCCGATGACCGCGATCCACCGTCGCGACTGCGCCAGCGGGGACGCCACCGCCAGCGGCCAGGAGTAGTACCACGGCAGGGCGGCCGGCACGAACAACACCACGATCAGCATCGACCACGCCATCCCGGTCAGCGCACCCCGGTCGTCGCGACGGTACCGCCACCACAGCAGCGGTAGGGACACCGCGATGATCATGATGCCGATGAAGCGGGTGACGCGCAGCGTGGCATAGAAGTTGACCGGGACGAAACCGTTGACGGCCCAATGGATCACATTCGCAGCGGCCGTCGGCACGGTCAGCCAGTTGATGATCTTCACCGAGCCGGCCAGCGCGGTCAGCCAGCCCAGGCCGACGCCGGCCACCGCGGACAAGATGGCGAACACCGCGACGAAGATCACCAGGCCCATCGCGGTGGCCGCCGCGAAGGCCCGCAGTGGCCGGTAACCGCGTTGGTCGCGCAGGTGCCGCATCCACACCCAGACCAGAAACGGCAACGACAGTGCCGCAGTGGCTTTGACCGCCACCGCGATCGTGACCAGGGTGATGCCCAGGGCGTGGCGCCGGGCGAAGGTCAGCGCGATGCCGGCGGTCATCAGGCCCACCATCAGCATCTCGTTGTGCACCCCGCCCATCAGATGGATCAGCACCAGCGGGTTCAGCACACAAATCCACAACGCGGTCGCACCGCTGGTGCCGATGTGGTGAGCCAGTCGGGGGGCGGCCCAGATCAACAGCGCCAGGCCCGGCAGCATACACAACCGCAGCAGCATGGTGCCGAGGATCACGTGATTTCCGGCCAGCACCGTGACGAGCTTGGCTATCAGAATGAATACCGGACCGTACGGCGCTGTGGTGATCGTCCAAATCGGACTTACGTTGTCCAGCAACACATTCGGATTGGCCACCGGACCAACGGCATAGGGATCGAAACCGTCGCGCAGCAGCGCGCCCTGGGCCAGGTAGGAATAGGTGTCGCGGCTGAACACCGGCACCGAGAGCAGTAGCGGCGCCAGCCAGAAGCCGGTGGTGGCGCGCATCATGAATTCGGTGGTCTCGCCGGCTACCACGCGGCGGCCCAGCGCCAGCCATGCGATCAGCATCAGTGCCACGCCCGTCCACAGCAGGATCGAAGACAGCACCAACCCGTGGCCAAATCGCAGCCAGGACATGTGGATTGACTCCAGCAAGGGGTCGTGTGGCTTGGTGCTTCCCGCCCCCAGCCCGCCGGCGGTGATCAGCAGCGAACCCAGGAAGCCCAGCTTGGCGGTGCGGGCCTGCGGTGCGGAGGCGAACTCCTTCAGCTCCGAAAATCGCTGCGCAACAGTTCTTTTCACCGTGGGCGCGCCGGTGTCCGGTGTGGTCATCGACTCAGGCGGACCGGTCGGTGGCCATTCTGGCCAGTTCGGAGAGCCCCGCCTTGGCCGCATCGCTGACGGGAGCGGCGGCGAGCTCGGCCAGCGCCCGCTCGGTCAGCGTGGCGATGCGCTGCTCGGCCGCGGCGAGCGCGCCCACCGACTCGATCACGTCGCGCAGCTCGGCCACTTGAGGCTCGGTCAACGGTGCACCGATGGAACTCCGTAACAAGTTGGCCGCCAAGGGGTTTGACTTGTCCGCCAACTCCATTGCCTCGGCGAGCAGCACGGTGCGCTTGCCGGAGCGCAGGTCGTCACCCGACGGCTTGCCCGTCACCTTCGGATCGCCGAATACGCCCAGCACGTCGTCGCGCAGTTGGAACGCCACGCCGAGGTCGGTCCCGAGCCGGCCGAAGACGGCCTGCACGTCGGGCCGGTCGGCGGCGACCGCGGCGCCGAGCTGCAGCGGTCGCATCACCGTGTAGCAGGCCGTCTTGAACGTGGCGACGTTCATCGGCGACGCGATCGACTCCGAGGCGCTGGCCTCGGCGACGATGTCGAGGTACTGCCCGCCGAGCACCTCGGTGCGGATATCGGCCCAGACCCGCCGCACGCGGCGCTGCGTATCCGCGGGCAGGTCGGCCCCGAACACGATGTCGTCGGCCCAGGCCAGGGCCAGATCGCCGAGCAGGATGGCCGCCGAGATCCCGAACCGTTCTGCCGAGCCCCGCCACTGGCGGGCGCGGTGCGTCGCGGCGAAATGGACGTGAACCGTCGGCCGGCCGCGACGGGTGGCGGAGTCGTCGATGACGTCGTCATGAACCAGCGCGCAGGCCTGTAACAGCTCCAGCGCGGAAAACAGCAGCAGCACGTGCGCGCCGGGTTCCGCGTCGGCCACCGCACGCCATCCCCAGTACGCGAAGGCGGGCCGCAGCCGCTTGCCCCCGTTGAGCACGAAGTCTTCGAGAGCGGAGATCAACGCGGCGTAGTCGCCGCCGATGTAGGCGGTCTCCGCGCGCCGCGCGTGAAAGTACCGGCGAAGTTGTTCGCCGATCGCGCCGGTCAACTCGGCGGTTGCCGCCTCTGCTGGGGTTTTCAGGCTCAGCGCGGCGCCCCTTTCTCCCTCGGCATGCCCCTGTGTTCGTTAGGCCCGACCAGTGTATTCGCCGTCATAGTGATGGTCGTCTCCCCATGACCGCCGGTCCCCGCCAGGCCGGGCGGTAACCCGGCGCCCCTATGCTGGCGAGGTGCTGTTCGTCCGAGGGAAAGGAGCCGCGTGACTCTCAACACCGTCGCGCTCGAGCTGGTGCCGCCGAACGTGGACGAGGGTCGGGAGCGGGCGCTGGACGAGGCGCGCAAGGTCCTGCAGTACTCCGCGGAGTCCGGTCTTACCGGCCGCATCCGTCATGTGATGATTCCGGGCATCATCGCCGAGGACGACGACCGTCCCATCGCGATGAAGCCGAAGTTCGACGTCCTGGACTTCTGGTCGGTGATCAAGCCCGAACTGCCGGGGATCAGCGGTCTCTGCACGCAGGTCACCGCGTTTCTGGACGAATCGACACTGCGTGGGCGGCTGACTTCGCTCACCGAGTCCGGCATGGAAGGCGTTGTGTTCGTCGGCGTCCCGCGCACGATGAACGACGGCGAGGGCTCCGGCGTCGCGCCGACCGACGCCCTGTCGATCTATCGCGACCTGGTGCCCAACCGCGGCGTGATCCTGATCCCGACCCGCGAGGGCGAACACGGCCGGTTCAACTTCAAGTGCGACCGGGGCGCCACCTACGGCATGACCCAGTTGCTGTATTCCGATGCGATCGTGGGCTTTTTGACCGAGTTCGCCAAGACCACCGATCACCGGCCCGAGATCCTGCTGTCGTTCGGCTTCGTGCCGAAGATGGAGAACAAAACCGGGCTGATCAATTGGCTTATCCAGGATCCGGGCAACGCCGCGGTGGCCGCCGAGCAGGAGTTTGTCAAGGAGCTGGCCGGCCGCGAACCGCCGCAGAAGCGCCAGATGATGCTCGACCTGTACAAGCGGGTGATCGACGGCGTCGCCGAGCTCGGCTTCCCGCTGAGCGTTCACCTGGAGGCGACGTACGGGCTGTCCGGCCCGGCGTTCGCGACCTTCGCCGAGATGATCGATTACTGGTCGCCCGCCCAGCGGGTCTAACTACTCGGTGGCTGATTGCCCGGCGTGGTGAACCGCTCCGAGCGGTCCCGGCTCATCCAGGCCAGAAGCGCGACCACGCCCGCCGCCGCGAACGATGCGATGCCCAGCCATACCCCGGCGCCGGTGAAGGAACGGGTGTTCGGATCGGTGTAGCGCGCCTGGGCGGTCATCGTGCTGACCACGCCCGGCTTGAGCTTCCACGACACGGCATCGGGATCGACCCGGTCGCCGTTGGTCGACGTCACGACGCCGGGAAAGGCGACGGTCAGCTCGACGTCGGCGTCCGGGTCGGTCAGCGACGTCAGATCCGCGCGGCCTTCCAGGATCACCACGTTGCCGTTGCGGCGCAGTGAGACGTTGACGCCCGCCGCGTCGGAGTTCATGTTCGCCAGCTGCGGCAATTCCCCGAACGTCAGGTCGGAGAACACCGCCTGCGACCCGACGTAGCCGTCGCTGTCGTAATTCGATACCGCGACCTTCTGGTTGAAGGGCAGGTTGTTGGTGTCCAGCTGCGGGCCGGTGTCCTTCGGCGTCTTCGGTTTGGCCGCCGCGATGATCTCGCCGGACACCAGGTCGTCGGGCGAGATCGTCAGCGAGGCCCTGGCCCGCAGGCATCCGGTCGCCAGCGGAACCAGGAGCATCAGCATCGCGATGGCCAGCACGCGAGTGGTTGCTCGGCTTCGGCGTGGGGGAGAGCTGGCGCGCACCAGGTTATCGTGCCAGATCTGGTGTGACGCTTGCCCACGTCGTCGGCTTGCCGGTCCGCCGGCGGTGCCCTCAGAGCGGCAGCGAGCGGCCCAGGATCGCGAATGCCCGTGGGTCACCGGCGAAGTGGTAGCGGCGGATGATGTCGTTGAAGCCCAGCCGGCGATACAACCGCCAGGCGCGATTGGCCTCACCGTTGGTTTCCGGCGTCGAGAGCAGGACGTTGCGCTCACAGCGGCCGGCGAGCAGCCGGCGGGCCAGCGCCTCGCCAATGCCGCGGCCCTGGGCGCGCGGATGAATGTGCAGTTCGGTCAGCTCGAAATAGCTGTTCATCAGCTGCGCGATCTCGTGAGCCGGCAGACCGCCGCGCTGCATGCCCAACACAACCTGCTGCTGCCACCACTGGCCCGGCGCCCCCGGGTAGCCGTAGGCCACCCCGAGTAGCGGTGCATCGCTGAGTTCGGACGCCGACGGCACATCGGCGCCCTCGGCCGCGTCCGCCTCGACCGCGGCGGCGGCCTGCCAACCGCGCCGGCGGATGTGTTCGAGCCACATGCCCGCACGCTGATTCTCGGTACCGCGCGGGTAGCGCATCGCGTCGACGTAGACCCCGAGGGCCTCACTGAGGCGGCGCTCCATATCGTTCGGCGGCAGATCGATGAGGAATATCGCCAACTCGCGGTGTCCTCCTCGTCGCAATGAGCGGGCGGGCCTTCTGTCGTCGTCGGCCCCGTGCCCGTATCGCCATTATCGGGTCCGGGACCGATCGGCGGACGGGCGGTGGTGGCAACCAGCCGACCGCCGCGTCGGTTTCGGCAAGGGTGTTGTAACGCATCGGCGTTGCGGCCCGATGATCGTCGGGAAGCAACGGAGATAGAATCGCGGACGAACCAGTGGTACGGGTCAGATTGACCTCGTATCATTTGACTTAGTTGCCCATACAATGGGCATCCGCGTGCTATCGATAGTTACGTGTCAGTCTGTCGGCAAGGAGGGACGAATGCCACTCTCCGATCATGAGCAGCGGATGCTCGACCAGATCGAGAGCGCTCTCTACGCCGAGGATCCCAAGTTCGCTTCGAGCGTACGGGGTGGGGGGTTCCGCGCACCGACCGCGCGGCGCCGTCTGCAGGGTGCGGCGCTCTTCGTTATCGGTCTGGCGATGCTGGTTTCCGGCGTGGCGTTCAAGGCCACGATGATTGGCAGCTTCCCGATTCTCAGCGTCGTTGGCTTCGTTGTGATGTTCGGTGGTGTGGTGTTCGCCATCACCGGTCCGCGGATGTCCGGGCGCCCCAACCAGCCCGGGCCGGCGCAGGGCTCGCGCCAACGCCGCAACAAAGGCGGCGGGGGCTCGTTCACGAGCCGCATGGAGGATCGCTTCCGCCGCCGCTTCGACGAGTAACCGAACGCTAGACGGGACGGGGTAGCCACCGGCTGCCCCGTTTTTTTGGCGCTCCACCCCAGCTCGCTGTGTCGAGCCTGCGGTGGGGACGCGGATCGGCCTCGGATCGACGCACGCACCGCAGGCTCGGCGGCATGGTCGCAGGCTCGAGCGCATTCGCTGATCGACGCGAGCCCCGAGTCCCCGCTGATTTGCGATCGAGTCCCAATTGAGTCTTCGGTCGATGGGTCGTGCCCCACTGCGCCCCACCTTTGGCCCCACCGGCCCCCACGCGGCGGTTTTAGGCCCGTGAAGTGGGGGTTTCCGGGGTCCCGATCGGGTCGCGAGACCAGCGCACCGTCCTTCGGACGCGGCCGGACGCGCCCGTAGTGGCAGATGAGCAGCGAAACACCCCGACGACACCCGTTTTATGGGGCAAAGTGGGGGACTGTGGGGTATGGTGGCTGAAGTGTTTGGGCGAGCCGAGAACCGGCCTCGACAGGAGGTGAGCTGGTGTTTCTCGGCACCTACACGCCCAAGCTCGATGACAAAGGGCGACTCACGTTGCCCGCCAAGTTCCGCGACGCGCTGGCAGGGGGGTTGATGGTCACCAAGAGCCAAGACCACAGCCTCGCCGTCTACCCGCGAGCGGAATTCGAGCAGCTGGCCCGCCGGGCGAGCAAGACGTCTCGAAGCAACCCGGAAGCCAGGGCGTTCCTGCGCAATCTGGCCGCCGGCACCGATGAGCAGCATCCCGACGCCCAGGGCCGCATCACCCTGTCGTCCGACCACCGGCGCTACGCGAACCTCTCCAAGGACTGCGTGGTGATCGGTGCGGTCGACTACCTGGAAATCTGGGATGCCCAGGCCTGGCAGGACTACCAGCAAACACACGAAGAGAACTTCTCCGCGGCCAGCGATGAAGCACTCGGCGACATCATCTGAGGCGCATGCCCGTGCATCGTGGCCTCTGCCCGAACCGACCCTGGCGTACTTCCCCAACGCCTGGTTCGTAACTTCGGACAGGGACCTCGGTGCAGGGGCGCGTCTTGGCAAGGCCGTCCCTCGTTCTGACGAGTTTCTCCAGACCCGGGGAGGTGTTGCGGTGGCTGACAAGGACTTCGGGCATGTACCCGTGCTGCTGGACCGCTGCGTCGAACTGCTCACCCCGGCGTTGACCCGCCAGCACTCCGACGGGTCCGGCGCGGTGCTCGTCGACGCCACCCTCGGCGCGGGCGGGCACGCGGAACGATTCCTGACCGACCTACCGGGCCTGAAGCTGATCGGCCTCGATCGCGATCCCAGCGCGCTGGAGATCGCCGGCGCGCGGCTGGCGCCGTTCGCCGACCGAATCACCCTGGTGCACAAGCGGTATGACGGCATCGACGAGGCGCTGGCCGAATGCGGTTATGCCGCACATGAATCGGTCGACGGGGTGTTGTTCGATCTGGGCGTCTCCTCGATGCAACTCGACCGCGCCGAGCGGGGCTTCGCCTATGCCCAGGACGCGCCGCTGGACATGCGGATGGATCCGTCGTCGCCGCTGACCGCGGCCGAGATCGTCAACACCTACGACGAGGCCGAGCTGGCGACCATCCTGCACCGCTACGGCGAGGAGCGGTTCGCGCGCCGGATCGCCACCCACATCGTCCGCCGGCGGGCCCGCGCGCCGTTCACCACGACCGCCGAGTTGGTCGAGTTGCTGTATCAGGCCATTCCGGCCGCGACCCGGCGCACCGGCGGCCATCCGGCCAAGCGCACCTTCCAGGCGCTGCGGATCGCGGTCAACGACGAGCTGGACACGCTGCGCCGGGCCATTCCGGCCGCGCTGGACGCGCTCAGTGTCGCCGGGCGCATCGTGGTGATGGCCTACCAGTCGCTGGAAGACCGGATCGTCAAGCGCGAGTTCGCCGATGCGGTCGCCTCCCGCACGCCGTTGGACCTCCCGTTCGAGCTGCCCGGCCGTGGCCCGCGATTCCAATCGCTGACCCGCGGTGCCGAGCGCGCCGACGCCGACGAAATCGAACGTAACCCTCGCAGCACCGCCGTGCGACTACGGGCCTTGCAACGGCTGGAATCCGAGGGACAACCACAGCAGCGGGTGACTACGAAGGGCGACTCATGAAAGCGAAAGCCAAGCGCGAGGCGCCGAAACGCCGGGGCGGCAGCGACCGTCGCGGCGGGCGTGACGTCGCGGCCCGCAAGAGCAAGACCCGGCGCGACGCGGCGGACTCGACGGCGCGGCGCACCCGGCCGGCGCGGGGTGCGGCGACCGGCCGCGAGGCGCGAGCGTCGAATTCCGGCCCGCAGACCAGTCCGAATGCGCGGCCGGTCGAGCGAAAGGCCCGCCCCAAGAGCAGCGGCCAGGCCAAGGCCCGCGCCAAGGCGCGCAAGGCAAAGGCGCCCAAGGTTATTCGGCCCCGGCTGACCGAACGGATTGCCATCCGGCTGGCGTCGATCGACCTGCGGCCGCAGACGTGGGTGGCCAAGGTTCCGTTCGTCGTGCTGGTCATCGGCGCGCTCGGTGCCGGGCTGGCGCTGACGCTGTGGCTGTCCACCGACTCCGCCGAACGCTCCTACCAGTTGAGTCACGCGCGGGAGAAGACCCGGATGCTGCAGCAGCAGAAGGAGGCGCTGGAGCGCGACGTGCGCGAGGCGGAGGCGGCGCCGGCATTGGCCGAGGCCGCGCGCAAGCAGGGCATGATCCCGACGCGTGACACCGCGCACCTGGTCCAGGACCCGTCCGGTAGCTGGGTGGTGGTCGGTACGCCCAAGCCCGCCGACGGCGTTCCGCCGCCGCCGCTGAACGCCAAGCTGCCGGACGAAGGCCCGCAACCGCTGCCCAAACCGGCGGCGGTCCCGCCGGAAGTCCCGGTCCGCGTGCAACCGGATCCCGGTGCTGCTCTGGTGCCGGGCCGGCCGGGTGGGCCCGAAGCACTGCTGCGGGCTCCGGATGGTTCGACGACGGTGGGCGGCCAGCACCTGCCGCCGGCCGCGCCGCTGGTACCCGGCGCGCCGGGGGTGCCCGGTGGCCAGGTTGGCGGCCAATTCCCGGGTATGCTGCCGACGCCGGGGTTGCCGGCGCAAGGACTGCCGACCCAAGGACTTCCCACGCAATTACTTCCGACGCAAGGACTTCCGGCACAGCCGCTGCCGGCCCAAGGAATGCCCACGCCGGGCCTGCCGATGCCGGGGCAGCCCGCGCCGGCCGCTCCGGTTCCGGCGGAAGTGCCGATTCCCGTTGGCGGACTGCCCCTTTCGGTACCCCCCGCGCCGTTGCCGGCGGAAGTACCGGTCCCCGTGCAACGCGCGCCGCAGGCCGCGGTCCCGGTCGCACCCGGACTGCCGGGGCCGATCGCACCGAATAGCGTCGCGCCGCCCGCCGCCGTGTTGCCAGGGCCCGCCCGGTGAGTCGCGGCGAGGACGGCCGCACCCGCCGGTCCCGGTCGACGCGCGGTCCGCGTAAACCACAGGGGGTCAGGGACGTCCGGCAGACCAGCCGCGCCAGGAAATCGGAAAAGGCGCACCAGGGCCGGGACGCGCAGGAAACAACGGGATTTCGCAAGGCCAAGAAACCCGGTGAGGCGCCGCTCGGCCATTCGGCCAATCAGCGGCGCACCCGGCAGCTCGTCGGGGCGGGCGTCCGGGGCTCGTCGTTCGTCTTCCGGCATCGCGCCGGCAATGTGGTCATCTTGGCGCTGACGCTGGTGGCGGCCGCCCAGCTGTTCGTCCTGCAGGTCACCAACGCACCGAAGCTGCGCGCCCAGGCCGCGGGCCAGCTCAAGGTCACCGATGTCTCAAAGGCCATCCGCGGCAGCATCGTTGACCGCAACAACCAGCAGCTGGCGTTCACCATCGAGTCGCGTGCCCTGACGTTTCAGCCGAAGAAGATCCGCCAGCAATTGGAAGAGGCCAAGAAGAAGAACCCGGCCGCTCCCGATCCGCAGGCGCGGCTGCGCGATATCGCCAAAGAGGTTTCCAGCCGGCTGAATAACAAGCCGGACTACGCGACGGTGCTGAAGAAGCTGCAAACCGACGACAATTTCGCCTATTTGGCGCGTGCCGTCGACCCGGCGGTCGCCAGCGCGATCTCGGACAAGTACCCCGAGGTCGGCTCCGAGCGGCAGGATCTGCGTCAATATCCGGGCGGGTCGCTGGCGGCCAACATCGTCGGCGGCATCGACTGGGACGGCCACGGCCTGCTCGGACTCGAAGACAGCATGGACTCCGTGCTGTCGGGAACCGACGGTTCGGTCACCTACGACCGCGGCTCGGACGGCGTGGTCATTCCCGGCAGCTACCGCAACCGGCACAAGGCGGTCAACGGTTCGACCGTCCAGCTGACCATCGACGACGACATCCAGTTCTACGTGCAGCAGCAGGTTCAGCAGGCCAAGAACATGTCGGGGGCGCACAATGTTTCGGCCGTCGTGCTGGACGCCAAGACCGGTGACGTGCTGGCCATGGCCAATGACAACACCTTCGACCCGTCGCAGGACATCGGGCGGCAGGGCGACCGGCAACTGGGCAACCTCGCGGTCTCCTCGCCGTTCGAGCCGGGCTCGGTGAACAAGATCGTCACCGCGTCCTCGGTCATCGAATACGGCCTGTCCAACCCCGACGAGGTGCTGCAGGTCCCGGGCTCGATCAACATGGGTGGCGTCAATATCCACGACGCGTGGGAGCACGGCGTGATGCCGTACACCACCACCGGCGTGTTCGGGAAGTCGTCCAACGTCGGCACGCTGATGCTGGCCCAACGCGTCGGCCCGGAACGGTTTTACGACATGGTTCGCAAGTTCGGTCTCGGACAGCGGACCAACGTCGGGTTGCCCGGTGAGAGCGCCGGCCTGGTGCCGCCGATCGACCAGTGGTCGGGCAGCACGTTCTCCAACCTGCCTATCGGTCAAGGTCTTTCGATGACCCTGCTGCAGATGACCGACATGTACCAGACGATCGCCAACGATGGCGTGCGGATACCGCCGCGAATCATCAAGGCCACCATCGCCTCTGACGGCACCCGCACCGAAGAAGCGCGCCCGGAAGGTGTTCGGGTGGTCTCGCCGCAGACCGCGCAGACCGTGCGGGGAATGCTGCGCGCCGTCGTGCAGCACGACCCGATGGGCTACCAGCAAGGCACCGGACCCGCGGCCGCGGTGCCCGGCTATCAGATGGCCGGCAAGACCGGTACCGCTCAGCAGATCAACCCGGGCTGCGGCTGCTACTTCGACAACGTGTACTGGATCACGTTCGCCGGGATGGCCACCGTCGACAATCCGCGCTACGTGATCGGCATCATGATGGACAACCCGGACCGCAACGCCGACGGCACGCCCGGTCACTCGGCGGCACCGCTGTTCCACAACATCGCCGGCTGGCTGATGCAGCGTGAGAATGTGCCGCTGTCACCGGACCCCGGGCCGCCGCTGACCCTGCAGGCCACCTAAGCGCCGCGCTCGGGTGCGCCTCCGGGGCGCCCGCACCGTGCACCGGCCGCCCCGAACGCGCCCGTGCGGCGCGGGGCGACGGCACCGGCGGGTCCGTCTCGGTAGGGTGTCATGGCTGATCATGGCGATCGCGCGGCGTCCAGGGAGGTGTGACGGAAGTGTCGGTACTCACCGAGCTGCGCCCCCGCGTCACCGCGCCGGTGCGACTGCCCGCGCTGGCGGCGCAGGTGGGGGCGGTGACGGCCGACGACCCGGATGGTCTGGCGGCCGTCCCGGACCTGCCGATCACCGGCGTGACGCTGCGTGCCCAGGATGTGCGTCCCGGCGACCTGTTCGCCGGGTTGCCCGGCTCGGCCACCCACGGCGCCCGCTATGCCGGCGACGCGATCGGCCGCGGCGCGGTCGCGGTGCTCACCGACGCTGCCGGAGTTGACGAGATGGGCTCATGCGCGGTGCCGACGCTGGTGCATCCCGCGCCGCGCAGCGTGCTCGGCGGGCTGGCCGCCACCGTGTACGGAAACCCGTCCGAGGCCGTCACGGTCGTCGGCATCACCGGCACGTCAGGAAAGACCACCACCACCTATCTGGTCGAGTCGGGTCTGCGCGCCGGCGGCCGCACCGCGGGGCTGATCGGCACCATCGGCATCCGCATCGACGGCGCCGACATCCCCAGCGCCCTGACCACCCCGGAGGCACCCGCGCTGCAAGCGATGCTGGCCGCGATGGCCGAACGCGGGGTGGACACCGTCGTCATGGAGGTCTCCAGTCACGCGCTGGCATTGGGCCGGGTCGACGGAACCCGGTTCGCGGTAGGGGGTTTCACCAACCTGTCCCGCGACCATCTCGACTTTCACCCCACCATGGCCGACTACTTCGACGCCAAAGCCCTGCTGTTCGACGCGAATTCGCCGCTGCGGGCCCACCGGGCCGTGGTGTGCATCGACGACGAGGCCGGGCGCGCGATGGCCGAGCGGGCCATCGATCCGATCACCGTCAGCGCCACCGGAGGGCCGGCGCACTGGCGCGCGACGGACGTGACGCCGCTGGGAGTGGGACAAGAGTTCACCGCCGTGGACCCCGCCGGCGCTCAGCACCGGATCGGCATTCGCCTCACGGGCGCCTATAATATCGCGAATTGTCTTGTGGCACTGGCGATTCTCGACGCGGTCGGGGTCTCCCCGGAGCAGGCGGCGGACGGGCTGCTGAATACCCGCGTTCCGGGGCGGCTGGAACAGATCGACCGCGGCCAGGATTTCCTGGCCCTGGTCGACTACGCCCACAAGCCGGGCGCGCTGCGGGCGGTGTTGACCACCCTGCTGCGGCCGGGACGTCGGCTGGCGGTGGTGTTCGGCGCAGGCGGCGATCGCGACCCCGGCAAGCGGGCGCCGATGGGCGCCGTCGCCGCCGAACTGGCCGACCTGGTCGTCGTCACCGACGACAACCCGCGCGGCGAGGACCCCGCGTCCATCCGCCGCGAAATCCTCAATGGAGCGGTTGGGTTGAAAGCGGAGGTGGTCGAGATCGGTGACCGGCGCGAGGCGATCAGGCACGCGGTCGGCTGGGCCGGCCCCGGCGACGTGGTGCTCATCGCCGGCAAAGGCCACGAAACCGGCCAGCGCACCGGGGATGTCGTCCGCCCGTTCGACGACCGCGTCGAACTCGCGCAGGCGCTGGAAGACCGCCGATGATCGAGTTGACCGTCGCGCAGATCGCTGAAATCGTCGGCGGCACCCTGGCCGACATCACGCCGGAAGACGCCGCCGAACTGCGCGTCACCGGGACCGTCGAATTCGACTCCCGCGCCGTCGGCCAAGGCGGCCTCTTCCTGGCGCTGCCCGGCGCCCGCTCGGACGGACACGACCACGCGGCCTCGGCGGTCGCGGCCGGTGCGGTCGCGGTGCTGGCCGCGCGGCCGGTCGGGGTGCCCGCCATTGTCGTTGCCCCACAAGGCGCTTCGGGTTCGCGGGCCGGGGTGCTCGAGCACGACCCGGACGGTTCGGGCGCGGCGGTGCTCGACGCGCTGGCCAAGCTGGCCAAGGCGGTGGCCGAGGAGCTGGTGGCCGGCGGGCTTGCGATCATCGGGATCACCGGGTCGTCGGGCAAGACGTCGACCAAGGATCTGGTGGCCGCGGTGCTCGAGCCACTGGGTGAAGTGGTGGCGCCACCCGGGTCGTTCAACAACGAGCTGGGCCATCCCTGGACGGTGTTGCGGGCGACCCGGCGCACCGACTACCTGGTGTTGGAGATGTCGGCACGCCATCCCGGCAATATCGCCGCGCTGGCGCAGATCGCCCCGCCCGTCATCGGCGTGGTGCTCAATGTCGGCACCGCGCACCTCGGCGAGTTCGGCTCGCGAGAGGCGATTGCGCGCACCAAATCCGAACTGCCACAATCTGTTCCACCGTCGGGCGTGGTCATCCTCAACGTCGACGACCCATCGGTGGCGGCGATGGCGCACGTCAGCGCGGGATGGGTGGTTCGGGTCAGCCGATCCAGCGAGACCGATTCGGGGCCCAGCGACGTCTGGGCCGAGGGCGTGTCGCTGGACGAATTGGCCAGGCCGCGATTTACCCTGCACGCGATGGGCGCGCAAGGCGTTGTAGAGGCCGAGGTGCAGCTCGGTGTGTACGGCGAACACCAGGTCACCAACGCGCTGTGCGCCGGTGCGGTCGCCCTGCAGTGCGGCGCCAGTGTCGAGCAGATCGCCGCATCGCTGGCCGCGGCGGGCCCGGTGTCGCGCCACCGCATGCAGGTGACCAATCGCGCCGACGGGGTGACGGTGATCGACGACGCCTACAACGCCAACCCGGACTCGATGCGCGCGGGACTGCAGGCGCTGGCTCAGATTGCCCGCGGTAGCGGGGCTGCCCCTGCCACCGCGCGCCGGAGCTGGGCGGTGCTCGGCGAGATGGCCGAGCTGGGGGAGGACGCGATAACCGAGCACGATGCCATCGGCCGGCTGGCGGTGCGCTTAGATGTGTCTCGACTTGTTGTCGTGGGAATGGGGAGGTCGGTAACCGCCATGCACCACGCTGCGGTCCTGGAAGGGGCATGGGGTTCGTGGGGTGCTTCCGGTGATAGAGGGGCCGTGCAGGTGGCCGACGGTGACGCCGCCCTCGAGGTGTTGCGGGCCGAACTGCGGCCCGGCGACGTGGTCCTGGTGAAGGCCTCGAACGCCGCCGGACTCGGCGCGCTGGCCGAGGCGCTGGTCGCCGACGCACCCGCGGGCGAGGTCCGTTCGTGAGGCAGATCCTCGTCGCCGTCGCGATCGCCCTGACCGTGTCGATTCTGCTGACCCCTGCGCTGATCCGGCTGTTCACCAAGCAGGGCTTCGGCCACCAGATCCGCGAGGACGGCCCGCCGAGTCACCACACCAAACGCGGCACCCCGTCGATGGGCGGCGTGGCGATCGTGGCGGGCATCTGGGCCGGCTACCTGGGCACGCACCTCGCCGGGCTGGCGTTCGACGGGGAGGGCGCCTCCGCGTCCGGTCTGCTGGTGCTGGGGTTGGCCACCATGCTGGGTGGCGTCGGCTTCCTCGACGACCTGATCAAGATCCGCCGCTCGCGCAACCTGGGCTTGAACAAGACGGCCAAGACGGTCGGGCAGATCGTGGCCGCGGTGCTGTTCGGCGTGCTGGTCCTGCAGTTCCACAATGCCAACGGCCTGACGCCGGCCAGCGCGGACATTTCCTACGTGCGCGAAATCGCCACCGTCACACTGGCTCCCGGACTGTTCGTGCTGTTCTGCGTCGTCATCGTCAGCGCCTGGTCCAACGCGGTCAACTTCACCGACGGCCTGGACGGACTGGCCGCGGGCTGCATGGCGATGGTCACCGGCGCCTACGTGCTGATCACCTTCTGGCAGTACCGCAACGCGTGCGCTACCGCGCCGGGCCTGGGCTGCTACAACGTGCGCGATCCGCTGGACCTCGCGTTGGTCGCCGCCGCGACCGCGGGGGCCTGCATCGGCTTTCTGTGGTGGAATGCCGCGCCCGCCAAGATCTTCATGGGTGACACCGGCTCGCTGGCGCTGGGCGGCATCATCGCCGGTCTGTCGGTCACCAGCCGCACCGAGCTGCTCGCGGTGGTGCTGGGTTCGCTGTTCGTCGCCGAGGTCGTCTCGGTGGTGCTGCAGATTCTCACCTTCCGGACCACCGGGCGCCGGGTGTTCCGGATGGCGCCCTTCCATCACCATTTCGAGTTGAGCGGCTGGGCCGAAACAACGGTCATCATCCGCTTCTGGCTGCTCACCGCGATCGCGTGCGGGCTGGGAGTGGCGCTGTTCTACGGTGAGTGGCTCGCCACGATCGGCGCATGACATGTCCGGGCTCGAACCGCTGTCCGTGGGTGCACCCGTCCTGATCGCCGGCGCCCGGGTGACCGGCCGGGCGATCCTGGGTGCGCTGACCCGGTTCGGCGCCGTGGCCACCCTGTGCGACGACGATCCGGCCATGCTGGCGCCTTATGCCGAAAACGGGGTTCCCACAGTCGATCCCGCGACCGCGGTACAGCGGATCGCGAACTATGCGCTGGTGATCACCAGCCCCGGATTCCAGCCGTCGGCGCCGGTGCTGGCCGCCGCCGCGTCGGCGGACATCCCGATCTGGGGTGACGTGGAACTGGCCTGGCGGCTGGACGCCGCGGGGTGTTACGGCACACCGCGCCGCTGGCTGGTCGTGACCGGCACCAACGGCAAGACCACGACGACGTCGATGCTGCACGCCATGCTGGTCGCCGGAGGGCGGCGCAGCCTGCTGTGCGGCAACATCGGCGACCCGGTGCTCGACGTGCTGGACCAGCCGGCCGATCTGCTGGCCGTCGAACTGTCCAGCTTCCAGCTGTTCTGGGCACCGTCGCTGCGGCCCGATGCGGGTGTGGTGCTCAACATCGCCGAGGACCACCTCGATTGGCACGCGTCGATGGCCGAGTACACCGCCGCCAAGGCCCGGGTGCTGAACGGCCGGGTCGCGGTGGTCGGGCTGGACGACGGCCGGGCCGCTGCCCTGCTCAGCACCGCGGCGGCTCCGGTGCGGGTGGGTTTCCGGCTGGGCGAGCCGGTTGCCGGCGAACTCGGGGTGCGCGACGGTCAGCTGGTCGACCGCGCGTTTGCCGACGACCTGACCCTGCTGCCGGCCTCGGCCATCCCGGTGCCCGGCCCGGTCGGCGTGCTCGACACCCTGGCCGCGGCGGCGCTGGCCCGCTGCGTTGACGTGCCCGCGGCCGCGATCGCCGACGCCATCTCGACGTTTCGGCTGGGACGGCACCGGTCCGAAGTCGTCGCGGTGGCCGACGGGATCACCTACGTCGACGATTCGAAGGCGACCAACCCGCACGCCGCCGAGGCGTCGGTCATGGCCTACCCGCGGGTGGTGTGGGTGGCCGGCGGTTTGCTCAAGGGCGCGACGCTGGACGCGGAGGTCGCCCGGATGGCATCTCGGCTGGTCGGGGCGGTACTCATCGGCCGAGACCGTCAAGAGGTTGCCGAGGCGTTATCGCGACACGCGCCCGATGTCCCCGTCGTCCAGGTTGTGACAGGCGAGGATGCTGGTATGCATGCGACTGCTGATACTAATGTGACAAAAGTTGACAGTGTGGGGGATAGTCTCGGCGCTCGCGTGATGACCGCTGCTGTGGCGGCGGCTCGTGATTTGGCCAAGTCGGGAGACACGGTGCTGCTGGCACCGGCGGGGGCATCATTCGACCAGTTCAGCAGCTACGCCGACCGTGGTGACGCATTCGCCGCCGCCGTACGCGCGGCGCTGCGGTAGGCGGGTGTGGGTAACGCGCTGACCCGGCGCCTACGCCGGGGCAAGAAGAACATCGAGTCGCCGGCCGAGCCGGTCGAGGCGGCCGGTGCCCTCCCGGAAAGCACCGGGGCCGACACCGTGACGGACGCCGGGGAACCGACGGACGCGGTGGAAGCCGTCGAGCCGTCCGACGCCTCCGAAACCAGCCCGTACGAAGTGCCGGACGCGGCCCCTGACACGGCCCCGGCGACGGCGAAAGTCGAGGTCAAGGATCCGCAGCACAGTCCGGGCGCCCGGTTCGGCGCGTGGCTGAACCGGCCCATGACCTCGTTCCACCTGATCATCGCGATCGCCGGTTTGCTGACAACCCTGGGCCTGACGATGGTGCTGTCGGCCTCGGGGGTGCGGTCCTACGGAGACGACGGGTCGGCGTGGGTGATTTTCGGCAAGCAGGTGTTGTGGACCGTCATCGGGGTCTTCGCGGCCTACGTCGCGATGCGCGTGCCGATCCGCTTCATCCGCCGGGTGGCCTTCCCGGGCTACGTCGTCACGATCATCCTGCTGGTCCTGGTGCTCGTTCCCGGCATCGGCAACCTCGCCAACGGCTCGCGGAAATGGTTCGTGGTCGCGGGCTTCTCCATGCAGCCCTCCGAGCTGGCCAAGATCGCCTTCGCCATTTGGGGTGCGCACCTGCTGGCGTCGCGGCGCATGGAGCGGGCCTCGCTGCGCGACATGCTGATTCCGCTGGTGCCGGCGGCGGTCATCGCGCTCGGGCTGATCGTCGCCCAGCCTGACCTTGGCCAGACGGTGTCGATGGGCATCATCCTGCTGGCCCTGCTGTGGTACGCCGGCCTGCCGCTGCGCGTCTTCGGCACATCGCTGCTCGCGGTCTTCATGGCCGGCGCCGTGCTGGCCATGTCCGCCGGTTATCGGTCGGACCGGGTGCGCTCGTGGATCAACCCCGAGAACGACCCGATGGACACCGGCTACCAGGCGCGGCAGGCGAAGTTCGCGCTCGCCCACGGCGGCATCTTCGGCGACGGCCTCGGCCAGGGCACCGCGAAGTGGAACTACCTGCCCAATGCGCACAATGACTTCATCTTCGCGATCATCGGCGAGGAGCTGGGCTTCATCGGCGCCTTCGGGCTGCTGGCGCTGTTCGGGTTGTTCGCCTACACCGGGATGCGGATCGCCCGCCGGTCGGCCGACCCGTTCCTGCGGCTGCTGACCGCCACCACCACGATGTGGATCCTCGGTCAGGCCTTCATCAACATCGGCTACGTGATCGGCGTGCTGCCGGTCACCGGCCTGCAGCTGCCATTGATATCGGCGGGCGGAACATCCACGGCCGCAACACTTTTCATGATCGGCATCATGTGTAACGCGGCGCGTCATGAGCCCGAGGCGGTGGCGGCCCTGCGCGCCGGGCGCGACGACAAGATGAACCGGCTGCTGCGGCTGCCGCTGCCCGAGCCGTATTCGCCGACGCGCCTCGAGTCGTTCCGCGACCGCAAGAAGTCGCAGCCGCGAGCGCCGCGGCCGTCGGCCCCGGCACGTGGGCGTAAGGCCCCCGCCCGGAAGGCCGAGCCACCCGCGCGTAAGGGACGCCGCCAGCCCGAGCCGCCGCTGCGCCCGGTTTTTCCGCGGACAGCTGTTCGCACCGAACCGCGGTCAAGGCATCATGGATCTGATCAGCGCTACCCCAGACAGGGAGCCGGTCAGCGCCAAACACGGCGCGCTCGCGCACTGGAAGGTCAGCGTTACGGGTGAATCACACGTTCAGCGAGCCGACCGGCGGGCAGGGGGTTAGTCCCTCGCCCGCCGGTGCCTTGTCGGTCGTACTGGCCGGCGGCGGCACGGCCGGCCATGTGGAGCCCGCGATGGCCGTCGCCGATGCCCTGAGCGCGCTGGATCCGCAGGTCCGGATCACCGCGCTGGGCACCTCGCGCGGACTGGAGACCCGGCTGGTGCCGGAACGCGGCTACCACCTCGAGCTGATCACCCCGGTGCCGCTGCCCCGGAAACCCAGCGGTGACCTGGCCCGGCTGCCACCGCGGGTGTGGCGCGCCGTGCGCGAGACCCGCTCGGTGCTCGACGTCGTCGACGCGGACGTGGTGGTGGGTTTTGGCGGCTATGTGGCCCTGCCGGCGTACCTCGCCGCCCGCGGTTTCCCCAAGGTCCGGCGTCGTATCCCGGTGGTCATTCACGAGGCCAACGCCCGTGCCGGGCTGGCGAATCGTGTCGGGGCCCGCTCGGCGGACCGGGTGCTGTCCGCGGTGCCGGATTCCGGGCTGCGACACGCCGAGGTAGTCGGGGTGCCGGTCCGCGCGACGATTACCTCGTTGGATCGCGCGGCGCTGCGGGCCCAGGCGCGCCGGCACTTCGGGTTCGCCGACGACGCGCGGGTGCTGCTGGTGTTCGGCGGTTCGCAGGGCGCGGTCTCGCTCAACCGCGCGGTCTCGGGGGCCGCCGCCGAGCTGGCCGCCGCGGGCGTGTCCGTGCTGCACGCGCACGGGCCGAAGAACACTCTCGAGCTGCGCGAACCCCAGGACGGCGATCCGCCGTACCGGGCGGTGCCGTACCTGGACCGGATGGACCTGGCCTATGCCGCCGCGGACCTGGCCATCTGCCGGTCCGGGGCGATGACGGTCGCCGAGGTGTCGGCCGTGGGTCTGCCGGCCATCTACGTCCCGCTGCCGATCGGCAACGGCGAGCAGCGGCTCAATGCGCTGCCGGTGGTCAACGCCGGCGGCGGCATTGTCGTCCCCGATGCCGTTCTGACGCCGGACCTGGTGGCCCGGGAGGTGAGCGGGCTGCTCACCGACCCGCCGCGGCTGGCGGCGATGACCGCGGCCGCCGCCCGGGTGGGGCATCCGGACGCGGCGCGCCAGGTCGCCGCGGCGGCCCTGGACATCGCGCGACAAGCACGTGATAGGGGGCAGGCAGCCAGGGGAGCGCGATGAGCGCCGACCAGTTGCCCCCCGAGCTTTCAAGGGTGCACATGGTGGGCATCGGGGGAGCCGGGATGTCGGGCATCGCCCGCATTCTGCTGGACCGCGGTGCCCAGGTGTCCGGGTCCGACGCCAAGGAATCCCGCGGTGTGCACGCCCTGCGGGCCCGGGGCGCCCAGATCCGCATCGGGCACGACCCGTCGTCGCTGGACCTGCTGCCCGGCGGCCCGACCGCGGTCATCACCACCCACGCCGCCATCCCGAAGACCAACCCCGAGCTGGTCGAGGCCCGGCGCCGCGGCATTCCGGTGGTATTGCGGCCGACCGTGCTGGCCAAGCTGATGGACGGGCGGACCACGCTGATGGTCACCGGCACCCACGGCAAGACCACGACGACGTCGATGCTGATCGTGGCCCTGCAGCACTGCGGGCGCGACCCGTCGTTCGCGGTCGGCGGGGATCTCGGCGAGGCCGGCACCAACGCCCACCACGGCAGCGGTGACTGCTTCGTCGCCGAGGCCGACGAAAGCGACGGCTCGCTGCTCGAATACACGCCCAACGTCGCGGTGATCACCAACATCGAGACCGATCACCTCGATTTCTACGGCAGCGAGGACGCCTACGTCGCGGTCTTCGACGCCTTCGTCGAGCGGCTGGCCCCGGGCGGAGCGCTGGTGGTCTGCACCGACGACCCGGGTGCCGCCGCGCTGGCGCAGCGCAGCAGCGAACTGGGAATCCGGGTGCTGCGCTACGGATCCGCGCCCGACCAGCAGTTGGCCGGCACGCTGCTCTCCTGGGAACAGCAGGGCACCGGAGCCGTCGCACATATCCGGTTGGGTGACGAACCCGTGCGGGCCATGCGCCTGTCGGTGCCCGGACGGCATATGGCGCTCAACGCGCTGGGTGCGTTGCTGGCCGCGATCGAAGTCGGCGCCCCGACCGACGAGGTGCTCGACGGGCTGGCCGGTTTCGAGGGCGTACGCCGGCGCTTCGAACTGGTCGGAACGGTCGGCTCGGTGCGGGTGTTCGACGACTACGCCCACCATCCGACCGAGATCAGTGCGACGCTGGCGGCGGTCCGCACGGTCGTCGAGCAGGGCGGCGAGGGTCGCTCGTTGGTGGTGTTTCAGCCTCACTTATATTCGCGGACAAAGGCTTTCGCCGCCGAGTTCGGCCACGCCCTGGACGCCGCCGACGAGGTGTTCGTGCTCGACGTCTACGGGGCGCGCGAACAGCCGTTGGCCGGTGTCAGTGGGGCCAGTGTCGCCGAGCACGTCAGCGTGCCCGCGCGCTATCTGCCCGATTTCTCCGCCGTCGCCGAGCAGGTTGCCGCGGCCGCCGGCCCCGGGGATGTGATCGTGACGATGGGGGCCGGCGACGTGACGCTGCTGGGTCCCGAAATCGTGAATGCGCTGCGGGTGCGCGCCAATCGCAGCGCGCCCGGCCAGCCCGGGGTATTGCGATGACCGAGCCCAACGACCTGGCCGCCGACCCAGGTGAACGCACCCCGCCGGCCGACGAGAACGCGGTCACCGAACCGATTCCCGTCGAAGAGGCCCGCCCGGTTGCCGGCCGCGCCGAGGACGAGCAGGTCGAATTCGAGGGACCGCGCCGCCGGGCCCGCCGCGAACGAGCCGAGCGCCGCGCCGCGCAGGAACGGGCCATCGCGATCGAGGAGGCGCGCCGCGAAGCCAAGCGCCGGGCCAGCGGCCGCGTCGGCGGCGGACCCGACGCCCCCAAAAAACCTGCGCGCGGCGTCGTGCGGGGCCTCAAGATGCTGCTCGCGACCGTGATGTTGGTCGTCGTCGGGGTCGGACTGGCGCTGATCCTCTACTTCACGCCGGTGATGTCGGCGCGCAACATCGTGGTCACCGGCACCGGCGCGGTAACCCGCGAAGAGGTCCTCGACGCCGCGCAGGTGCGGGTCGGCACGCCGCTACTGCAGATCAACACCAACCAGGTCGCCGACCGGGTGGCCGCGATCCGCCGGGTGGCCAGCGCCCGGGTGCAGCGGCAGTACCCGTCGGCGCTGCGGATCACGATCGTCGAGCGAATTCCCGTCGTGGTGAAGGACTTTCCCGACGGGCCGCACCTGTTCGACCGCGACGGAGTCGACTTCGCGACCGGGCCGCCGCCGCCGGCGCTGCCGTATATCGACGTCGCCAACCCCGGGCCGACCGACCCGACGACCAAGGCCGCGCTACAGGTGCTGCTGGCGCTGCGCCCCGAGGTCGCGGGCCAGGTGGGCCGGATCGCGGCGCCGTCGCTGGCCTCGATCACGCTCACCCTCGGCGATGGGCGAGTGGTGATCTGGGGGACGACCGACCGCACGGATGAGAAGGCCGAAAAGCTCGCCGCCCTGCTCACCCAGCCGGGCAAGACCTACGACGTGTCCAGTCCCGATCTGCCCACCGTCAAGTAGGGCCAGGCTCGGCTTTCTCGCCGAGTGTGAGGCTGGCGCAACGCTCGCGCTCGATTGCCACGCTGGCGTGACGCTCGCGCAACGCGGCCTGAAATTGACCAAAATTTGCACGCGGCGCGTCGGCGCGCCTGCGGGGTTAGTGCGCGTAGTACCCATACCGTTCTGGTTGCGCGGAACTACTTGACATAACTCTAACTCTATGGTTGAGGTTGAGAGTTTGCCAGGGGAACCGCAACTTTACCGGCAAGGACCGAATCCCCACCAGGGAGGAAGACGAGATGATGACCCCCCCGCATAACTACCTGGCCGTCATCAAGGTTGTGGGTATCGGTGGCGGCGGCGTCAACGCCGTCAACCGGATGATCGAACAGGGCCTCAAGGGCGTCGAGTTCATCGCGATCAACACCGATGCGCAGGCACTCTTGATGAGCGACGCCGACGTCAAGCTCGATGTGGGCCGCGACTCCACCCGCGGATTGGGCGCCGGTGCCGATCCCGAGGTCGGGCGTAAGGCCGCCGAGGACGCCAAGGACGAGATCGAAGAGCTGCTCCGCGGTGCGGACATGGTGTTCGTCACCGCCGGCGAGGGCGGCGGGACGGGTACGGGCGGCGCGCCCGTCGTCGCCAGCATCGCGCGCAAGCTGGGCGCGCTGACCGTCGGCGTGGTCACCCGGCCGTTCTCGTTCGAGGGCAAACGGCGCAGCAACCAGGCCGAAAACGGCATCAACGCGCTGCGCGAGAGCTGCGACACCCTGATCGTGATCCCCAACGACCGGCTGCTGCAGATGGGCGATGCCGCGGTATCGCTGATGGACGCGTTCCGCAGCGCCGACGAGGTACTGCTCAACGGCGTCCAGGGCATCACCGACCTGATCACCACCCCCGGTCTGATCAATGTCGACTTCGCCGACGTCAAGGGCATCATGTCCGGCGCCGGAACGGCGTTGATGGGCATCGGCTCGGCCCGCGGTGAAGGCCGGTCGCTCAAGGCCGCCGAGATCGCGATCAACTCCCCGCTGCTGGAAGCCTCGATGGAGGGCGCCCAGGGCGTGCTGATGTCGATCGCCGGCGGTAGCGATCTGGGCCTGTTCGAGATCAACGAAGCGGCGTCGCTGGTGCAGGACGCCGCCCACCAGGACGCGAACATCATCTTCGGAACCGTGATCGACGACTCGCTGGGCGACGAAGTGCGCGTGACCGTCATCGCCGCGGGCTTCGATGCCCAGGGACCCGGGCGCAAACCCGTGGTCGGCGGCAGCGCCGACAAGGGGGAGAAGGCCGGCGGTGCCCACCGGATCGAGTCGGCCAAGGCGGGCAAGCTCACCTCGACGCTGTTCGAGCCGGTCGACGCCGTCAGCGTCCCGGTGCACACCAATGGCGCGACGCTGAGTATCGGTGGCGATGACGACGACGTCGATGTGCCGCCCTTCATGCGCCGCTGAGCCGAACCAGCGCAGACGCGACGCTCCGGATACTGGTTACGTGACCGTTCGTATCCGGCGAGTGACGACGACCCGCGCGGGCGGCGTCTCGAAACCGCCCTTCGACACCTTCAACCTCGGCGACCACGTCGGTGACGATCCCGTGGCGGTCGCCGCCAACCGTGCCCGGCTGGCCCGCGCCATCGGCCTGGGCGCCGACCGGGTGGTGTGGATGAACCAGGTCCACGGCGATCGGGTCGAGGTGGTCGACGCGCCGCGGGATACCGCCTTCGACGACACCGATGCCTTGGTGACGGGCGCGCCCGGACTGGCGTTGGCCGTGGTGACCGCCGACTGTGTGCCGGTGCTGCTGGCCGATGCGCGCGCGGGGGTGGTCGCGGCCGTGCACGCCGGACGCGTCGGCGCGGCGCGGGGTGTGGTCGCACGCACGGTGGAGGCGATGCTGAAGCTGGGCGCGCAGGAAGGTGACATCTCGGCACTGCTCGGCCCGGCGGTCAGCGGAGCCAACTATGAAGTGCCCGCGGCGATGGCCGACGAGGTCGAGGCGGCCCTGCCGGGCAGCCGCGCCACCACCGCGAATGGCAAGCCAGGGCTGGACCTTCGGGCCGGAATCGCTTGCCAGCTAAAGGCTTTGGGCGTCACGTCGATTGACGTCGATCCGCGCTGCACGGTTGCCGACGCCGCCCTGTTCAGTCACCGCCGGGACGCCCCGACCGGGCGGCTGGCGTCGCTGGTCTGGATGGAGTGACCCCGATGGCGGTTGGAATGGCGGACTCGGCCTCGAGTCAGGGCGACCGCGAAACTGAATTGACTCACGCGTTGGCCGCAGTGCGTTCGCGACTAGCGGCGGCCGCGGAAGCGGCGGGACGCAATGTCGGCGAAATTGAACTTCTTCCAATTACCAAATTCTTTCCGGCAACCGATGTCGCGATTTTGTCTCGATTGGGTTGTCGATCGGTAGGCGAATCGCGGGAACAAGAAGCGGCCGCAAAGGTGGCGGAACTCACTCGCTTGGCTTGTGCTTCCGCGACTTCGGGGCGGCCGGATTCGCGAGAGTTGCACTGGCACATGGTTGGACGGATTCAGCGCAAGAAGGCGCGTCCGCTGTCCCGGTGGGCGCACACCGCTCACTCGGTCGACAGCCCGCAACTGGTAACGGCGCTGGAACGGGCGGTGACGGCAACGTTGGCCGAAGGTGGCCGACAGCAGCCGCTGCGCGTCTACGTTCAGGTCAGTCTGGACGGCGACGTCTCGCGCGGCGGCATCGACATCACGACGCCGGGGCCCCTCGACGAGCTTTGTGCGCAGGTCGAGGAGTCGCAAGGTCTGGAATTGGTCGGGCTGATGGGCATTCCGCCGCTGGGCGCCGACCCCGAACCGGCCTTTGAGCGGCTGCAATCCGAACACCGCCGGGTGCTGGAAGCGCATCCGAACGCCGTCGGTCTGTCCGCCGGTATGTCCAACGATTTCGAAATTGCCGTAAAACACGGTTCGACGTGTGTGCGTGTCGGTACCGCGCTATTGGGCCCACGGCGGCTACCGTCACCGTGAGTAGTCACTGTAGTCACACCTTCATCACAGACAACAGAAATCCCAGGGGCTAGAAGGGGTCGTACGCAATGAGCACACTGCATAAGGTCAAGGCCTATTTCGGTATGGCCCCGATGGACGACTACGAAGACGAGTACTACGACGATCGCGCACCGTCGCGCGGATTCCCTCGTGCTCGCTTCGACGAAGATTACGGCCGCGGCTATGACCGCCCCGAATACGACGACCCACGCGGCGAGCCCGCCGACTACGCGCCGGCCGGCTACCGCGGTGGGTACGCCGACGAGCCGCCGCCGTTCCGGGGCCGTGAGTTCGACCGCCCGGAGATGGGCCGCCCGCGGCTGGGTTCCTTCCTCCGCGGTGGCGGCACCCGTGGCGCCCTGGCCATGGACCCGCGCCGGATGGCGATGATGTTCGAGGACGGCCACCCGCTGTCGAAGATCACGACGCTGCGGCCGAAGGACTACAGCGAAGCTCGCACCATCGGCGAGCGGTTCCGTGACGGCACCCCGGTGATCATGGACCTGGTGTCGATGGATAACGCGGACGCCAAGCGGCTGGTCGACTTCGCGGCTGGGCTGGCGTTCGCCCTGCGTGGCTCGTTCGACAAGGTGGCAACCAAGGTGTTCCTGCTGTCGCCCGCCGACGTCGACGTTTCGCCGGAGGAGCGCCGCCGGATCGCGGAAACCGGCTTCTACGCTTACCAATAGCCGCATTTTCCCCGCGACAGCGCGGCGTCAGGTGGCTGGCATCCGCCTGCCGATGCGGTGCATCTGAGATGTCCGCTCGAGGGTGAGTCGGTACTCTTGCGATGTCGCGCTGTCGCGCGGCGGTTGACGTCTCATCGGTAAGGTCGGGCTCTCGTTGGTGCTGTTCTTTCAGATCCTTGGGTTTGCGCTGTTCATTTTCTGGCTGCTGCTCATCGCTCGGGTCGTCGTCGAGTTCATTCGCTCGTTCAGCCGTGACTGGCATCCCACCGGCCTCACCGTGGTGATCCTCGAGATCATCATGTCGATCACGGATCCGCCGGTGAAATTGCTGCGCCGACTGATCCCTCAGCTCACCATCGGAGCGGTCCGCTTCGACCTGTCCATCATGGTCCTTCTGCTGGTCGCGTTCATCGGCATGCAGCTCGCTTTCGGCGCCGCGGCGTGAGTCGCGTTATGTGTTGGCGGCCCTAAGCGACGGTTTGGGCACGGATCGGCCTCGGTTTGATGCGCGCGATTTGCAAATTCTAAGGATTGGGATTTTATGACTCTTAGTGTTTGAAATTGGATCTTATTTATTGGGCTAATCGGCAACCGCCGGGTCTGGTGTGACAGGATGGGCGGCAGTTGCACAACCGCTGCCACTCCGTTCTACACTTTCGAGAACGTTTGACGGGAACTTGAGGGGACGAAACAATGCCGCTTACACCAGCCGACGTCCACAATGTGGCGTTCAGTAAGCCGCCTATTGGCAAGCGCGGTTACAACGAGGACGAGGTCGACGCGTTCCTCGACCTGGTGGAAAACGAGCTGACGCGGCTCATCGAAGAGAACTCCGATCTGCGCCAGCGGGTCGAGGAGCTGGACCGCGAATTGGCCGCCGGTGGCGGCGCCGCCGCCGCCGCCCCTGCCGCTCAGGCCGCCCCTGTTGCCCCTGTTTTCGAGCCCGAGCCCGAGCCCGAGCCGGAACCGGTCAAGGCGGCGCCCGCGCCGGCGGCCGCAACCGGGACCAACGAGGAGCAGGCCCTCAAGGCGGCCCGCGTGCTGAGCCTGGCCCAGGACACCGCGGATCGGCTGACCAGCACCGCGCAGGCCGAGTCGGACAAGCTGCTGTCCGACGCCCGCGCCAACGCCGACCAGATCCTGACCGAGGCCCGGCAGACCGCCGAAACCACGGTCACCGAAGCCCGTCAGCGCGCCGACGCGATGCTGGCCGACGCGCAAACCCGCTCCGAGACGCAGTTGCGTCAGGCGCAGGAGAAGGCCGACGCCCTGCAGGCCGACGCCGAACGCAAGCATTCCGAGATCATGGGCACCATCAACCAGCAGCGCACCGTGCTGGAAGGCCGTCTTGAGCAGCTCCGCACCTTCGAACGCGAATACCGCACCCGCCTCAAGACCTACCTCGAGTCCCAGCTCGAGGAACTCGGCCAGCGCGGATCGGCGGCTCCCGTCGACTCGAGCGCCGATGCTGGTGGGTTCGACCAATTCAATCGGGGTAATAACTAGCCGGGACTAGTGCCGGACGCCCTGTTCGGCACACTTATGTGCACTGGACCTGGCAGTCCCGCCCGTCGGCTGGAGGATGACCGATGCTGATCATTGCGCTGGTACTGGCCCTGATCGGGCTTGTCGCGCTGGTGTTCGCAGTCGTGACGAGCAATGAGCTGGTCGCCTGGGTGTGCATCGGCGCCAGCGTCCTGGGTGTCGTGCTGTTGATCGTCGACGCACTGCGGGAACGGCAGCGCCGCGACACCAGTGACGAAGCCCGCGACGAGCAGCCGGCCGAAGAGGCCGAGGCGGTCGACTACCCGGAGGAAGTTGCGGACGAAACCGCTGAGCAGCCGGCCGACGAGACGGTCGCGGCCGACACCCGCGGCGAGGACCCGGCCAAGTAGCCTCAGCGCGTCGGCGTACGCAGCAGCTGGCGCACCTCATCGTCGCCGACCTGATGAAAGTCGCCGTAAACCTGTCCCACGGCTTCGAATCCCGGTGGCATCGTTGTGCATACGACGTCGTCGGCCACTTGTGCGAGGTCGTGGCAAACAGACTGCGGCCCTACCGGGACGGCGACGACGATGTACTGCGGCTCGGCGGCCCGAACAGCCCGGACGGCGGCCATCATGCTGGCGCCGGTGGCGATGCCGTCGTCGACCAGGATCACGGTCTTGCCTCGCGGGTCGGCGACGGGCCGGCCACCCCGATACGCGTGCTCGCGTCGCGCCAGCTCCGCCGTTTCGCTGTCGATGACCTCGCGCACCTGCTCGTCGGTGATGTGCAGGCTGGAGACCACGTTGTCGTTCATCACCACGCCGCCGCCGCTGGCCAGCGCGCCCATCGCGAGTTCCGACCAGCGCGGCACCCCCAGCTTGCGAACCAGGAATACATCCAGCTCGGCGTGTAGCGCCGAGGCGATCTCCCAGGCGACCGGAAGGCCACCGCGCGCCAGGCCCAGCACCAGCACGTCGTCCTTGTCGCGGTAAGACATTAGCTGCTCGGCCAGCGCGCGACCGGCTTCCTGGCGGTCCTTGAAGGACCGCGAAAATCGCGAGGATCGCGTCGCCGGGCGGCGCAGAAAGCCGTTTCGTGGATTCATCAGGTGCGCACCACCTTACCAAGCGCTTTCCGGCCAATCGAATAGCTTGTGCATCAAAGGGATTGGGCCAATACACTGCTGGCGTGACGTCACTCGAGGTGGATCTGGCGGTTGTCGGCTTCGGCAAGGGCGGCAAGACGCTCGCGGCCGCGCTGGGTAAGCGTGGCTGGCGGGTGGTGATGATCGAGCAGTCCCCGTTGATGTACGGCGGCACCTGCATCAACATCGGTTGCGTACCTACGAAATCGATGGTGTTCCGCTCCGAGCATCTCGACGCGTCCACCACCCATCCCGATCGCTACCGGGAGGCCGTCACTGCCACCGGACAGCTGACCGCGTCCTTGCGTGACATCAACTTCGCGACCCTCGATCGCATCGACACGGTGACGGTGCTGACCGGACATGCGCAGTTCACCAAACCCCATACGCTGAATGTCAAAACCATTGACGGACAAGCAATTACAGTTGCCGCGAAATGGATCGTGGTCGGCACCGGTTCGCGGCCGGTGCTGCCGCCGGTTCCCGGGCTCGCCGACGCGCCCGGTGTGTACACGAGTACCGACCTGCTCGGCACGGCCGAACTGCCCAAGCGGCTGACCGTGCTGGGCGGCGGTTATGTCGGTCTGGAGTTTGCGGCGATGTATGCCGCCTACGGCTCGCAGGTCTCGATCCTCGACCGTGGGCCGCGGGTGCTGAGCCGCGAGGACGCCGATGTCGCCGACTGCGCCCGCGACATCCTCGTCGCCCGCGGCATCGACGTCGTCACGTCGGCATCGGTCACCTCGGTGTCCGGCAACGGTACCGGCGGCTCGACGGTGTCGTACCACGTCGACGGCGCCACCCGCGAGATCGACACCGACGCGATCCTGGTGGCGCTGGGCCGGGAACCCGTCACCGACGGCCTCGGCCTGGACGCCGCGGGTGTCGACACCACGGCCAAGGGCGCCATCGTCGTCGACCACCACCTGCGCAGCAGCCAGCCGCACATTTTCGCCGTCGGCGACGTCAACGGTGGACCGCAATTCACCTACATCTCGCTCGACGACTACCGCGTCGTGCTGTCGCAGCTGGACGGCGACGGCAAACGCAGCACCACGACGCGGGCGGCCGTGCCCTACGCGCTGTTCATGACGCCGCCGCTGGCTCGGGTCGGCCTGACCGAGCAGGAGGCCCGGCAGGCGCACGACGTCAAAGTCGCCAGCATGCGTGTCGCGGACATGGCGACGATGCCGCGTGCCCGGATCGTCGGCGAGGATGCCGGCATGATGAAGGTCGTCGTCGACTCCGGCAGCGACATGATTCTCGGGGCGGCGCTGTTGTCCTACGACTCGCACGAGGTCATCAACACGGTGGCGCTGGCCATGCGGCACGGCATCACCGCCTCGGAGCTGCGGGATTCGATCTACACCCACCCGTCGATGACCGAGGGCTTCAACAGCCTGCTGGCGGCGCTCTAGCACATTGCCGCGACGACGTCGGCTGTGTCGGCGCCGGACCCGCTGAAGACCTCCGGATTCGGCGCGGCCATTCACATTGTGTGATCGCGGCTTCGCCGCTCAACACACTCCATCGGCTCGGAAATGAACGCAAGCGGTCATTTCGCTCGCCTCAGTCGTGTGTCCGAG